>NZ_JBMPIT010000004.1:0-371474 GCF_049341845.1 Curtobacterium guangdongense | reverse complement strand
CTTCAAGACCGACGCCGTCAAGAGCGGCCTCCTCGTCGGCACCGCCACCATCACCGCCAAGATCAAGTAACACCCCCCAGATCGCCACGAAGGCGCCGCTCCGGACGGAGCGGCGCCTTCCGCGTCCTCCTGGCTGCCTGCGCGATGCTTCAGCGGATCGTGCGGGCGACCCCAGCCGCGGCGGAGCACCGTGGGACGCACCATCCCCCCACACAAGGAGACCGCATGCTGCTCGAGGGCAAGACCATCGTCGTCACCGGCGGGAACAGCGGGATCGGCGAGCAGATCTGCCTCGCCGCCGCTGCCGAAGGCGCGAACATCGTCATCGACTACGTCGCGCACCCGGACGAGACGGACTCGCTGATCGACCGGATCGAGCAGGCCGGCGGTCACGCGGTCGGCGTCGACGCGGACATCACGACCTCGGCCGATCTGCACCGCATGGTGCAGAAGGCCGTCGACGCGTTCGGATCCCTCGACGTCCTGGTCAACAACGCGGGCATCGAGGACCGGAAGTCCCTGCTCGAGGAGACCGAGGAGGGCTACGACAAGGTGATGGCGGTCAACATGAAGAGCGCGTTCTTCGGGACGCAGGCGGCCGCCAAGCAGTTCATCGCACAGGGCTCCGGCGGTCTGGTCCTGAACATCTCCAGCGTGCACGAGGACTGGCCGATGCCGGGCAACCTCGCGTACTGCGTGTCGAAGGGCGGGATGCGGATGCTCGCGCGGAGCGGCGGTGTCGAGCTCGGCCCGCACGGTGTCCGGATCGTGAACATCGCTCCCGGTGCGGTGGACACCCCGATCAACACGGCGACGACGTCCGATCCCGACAAGCTCAAGCAGCTCGACGCGGCCATCCCGCTCGGACGACCGGCGAAGCCGCACGAGATCGCGGAGGTGGTCGTGTTCCTGGCGTCCGGGAAGGCCGCGTACATGACGAGCACGACGGTGACGATCGACGGCGGGATCTCGCAGGGCAGCGTCGGGCTCTGACGCCGGCTCGGAATTCGTCCTCTCGGTGGATGTCCCTGGCCGACCGGCCGACGCAGACTGGTGGCGGGGAGTGAATCCGATGGGTCGCGGCTGCCGTCTGCAGCGCAGCCGCGACCACCCGGGGAGGACGGGCCCGACCTGTTGGAGATGGAGGACGACGTGATCGAGGTCGCCTGGACCGTGGCCGTGCTGTTCCTGCCGGTGATCGGTTTCGTCGGCTGGGCGGTGAACTGGCTGCTCGGCCGTGCCGCAGACCGGCTGAACCGGTCCGGGGCGGCGGGCAGCTGACCCGGCTGCCCCGACGACGCGCCCCGTACCGGACGGAAGGCTCGGTGCCAGGCCGCCACGAGCCTCCCGTCCGGTGACCGGTCACCGCCACCGGACGGTGCCGGTCAGCGACCGGTGCCGAGTGCGGACTCGATCCGACTGATCGTCCGGCGCATCGCGTACTCGTCCTGCGCCGGCTGGTCGTCGGCCACCCACAGGTGGACCGCTCCGGGGCCCGACCTCCTCGGTGCGAGGTGGACCACGATCCCCCATCGGTACGCGACACCGCGCGGTGTGGGCTCGCTGAACACGTCGAAGCCGAGGACCTCCGAACGGAGCGCGATCGGCATCCCCTCTCCGTCGTCGCGCGTCGACCAGCTCGTGATCCCCGTGTGGTCGAAGCCCAGGTCGCACGGGAACCAGACGCGCAGGCTGGGGTTCCAAGCGGCGAGGTCGGCGGCCGTCGAATCCGTCGCGTGCGCGGTGACGAACGCGGTGCCGGGATGGGTCTGGCCCTTGTGCCGGAGGCGCGCTCGCCGACGGTGGTTGACCTCGGTGGTGACGCAGGCGACGCCGAACCCGAAGGTGATGAGGATGCCGAGGCGGAGCTCGGTGGACAGGGCCCGTTCCTCGTCGGTGCCGATCAGGACCGCGAGGACGGCCGTCGCGACTCCGAAGGCGACGGTGATGGCGGCGAGCAAGATCGTCGACGGGCGCACGGCTCGACGATGCCAGAGTCCGGTGTGCGATGGGACACTCGCGCAGTGCGAGGGAGCGTCGTACGAACCCGTCGCTCAGCCGGAGCCGGCGAGTCCCGACTGGATCGTCCGGATGGTCTGTCCGAGCACTCCGGAGGCGAGGAGTCCGGCGCCGAGCGGACCGGACGAGTCCTCGCCGAGCAACGGCAACCGCAGAAGCGCGGCGCGCACGGGTTCGCTCATGTGCGCGATCTGCCCCGCGATCTCGTCGGCGCCACCACGTCCAGGGTCGGCGAGTTCGGCCGCCTTCGCCGCGTAGGCCGCGGCGCCGAGGGCGTGTGCCCCCATGTGTGCGACGCCGGAGGCCTGACCGGCCGCCCACGCCGCCGCCTTCCCCGCCGGCGACGTCGCTGCGCCGGAAGCGCGTCCCGCGGCGAACCGCGCTGCCCACGCTGCGACGATCCTGCGGTCGTCCTCGCTGGGGGTCTGTGGGGAGGGCACGCCCGCAGCCTCCCACTCCGCTGTCGAAGTGCGCCACCCGTCGGTCGGCGGGCCGGAGGAGGATGGATGCATGACCCGCATCCTTGTGACCGGTTCCACCGACGGACTCGGTCGCGCGACGGCCGAGTCGCTCCTCGGCGCCGGACACGACGTCGTCGTGCACGCCCGCAACGCCGACCGCGCGGACTCGTTGTCCGACCTGACGGCGCGGGGCGCGGACCTCGTCGTCGTCGACCTGTCGGATCGCGACGCCGTGATCGCTGCCGCACGAGAGCTCGACGCTGGCCCGCAGTTCGACGCGGTCATCCACAACGCCGGTGTCATCTCGGGCCGGTCGCTCGTCCCGGTCAACGTGGTGGCGCCGTTCCTCGTCACGGCGCTGGTTCGGTCTCCGGCCCGCCACGTGTACCTGAGCAGCGGGATGCACCGGGGCGGCCGACCTCGGCTCGAGGGCGTGGACTGGAGCGGGAGCTCCGGTTCGAGCAGCTACTCCGACACGAAGCTCTTCGTGACGGCGCTGATGGCTGCGGTGGCCGAGCGGCGACCCGAGGTGCGCAGCAACGCGGTCGACCCGGGGTGGGTGCCGACGAAGATGGGTGGTGCCGGCGCCCCAGACGACTTCGCCCTCGGACACCGCACCCAGGAGGACCTCGTGACGGACCCCAGCGCGACCGTCACGGGCGGTTACTGGTTCCACGGGCAGCAGCAGGAACCGCACCCGGCCGTCTCGGACCGTCGTTTCCGCGACGCGCTCGTCGATGCGCTCGAACAGGAGACGGGGATCCCCCTCGGCGGTCGCTGAGCCCTGGTGCGTGGGTCAGCGGACCGGGCTGTCCGATCCGGCGTCTCGGACCGCCGCGATCGCCTCGATCTCGACGAGCTGGTCGTCGTAGCCGAGGACGGTGACGCCGAGCAGTGTGCTCGGGACGTCGTGGGTTCCGAATGCATCCCGCACGACCTCCCACGCGGCGACGAGATCGGCCTGTCGGGCGGACGCGACGAGCACCCGCGTGCTGATGACGTCCTCGATGGTCGCGCCGGCGGATCGGAGCGCCTCCTGCATCGTCTCGACGCACTTCGCCGCCTGCCCGGCGTAGTCCCCGACCGCCGCCGTCGAACCGTCCGGCTCGAGCGGGCACGCACCCGCGAGGAACACGAAGCGCGTGCCGCTGGGCGCCGTGGCCGCGTACGCGTACTCCGCCGTGTCGCTGAGGGCTGCAGAGCGGATGAGGCGGACGACGTTGTTCACCACGTCATCGTGACAGGGTCCGCCACGCTCGGACGATCTGCCACACGGCAACGGCCACGACGACCGCGCCGATGATCGACACCACCCAGAGACCGGGAACGCCGATCGCGGGGCCGGAGGTGCACACGCTCTCGCCCTGCCCCGGTGCGGCGTCGGCACAGCTGCCGACCTGGTACATCGCGAAGAAGACCACGATCAGCGTGCTGATGATCGCAACCGCAGTCCACGCCACCACTCGGTTCACTGCGTCCCCCGTTCGTCCTGCACCCGAGCGTGCCCCGTTTCGACATGCTTGTCGAGGCAGTCGTCCTAGTGTGGAGCGGTGTCCCGAATCCACCTGCTCCGGCACGCGCAGCCGGACTACGAGGCGACCGAGGCTCGCGGCCTCGACTTCCGGTCTCGGGACACCGCGGCGTTGTCGCGAGTCGGCCGACAGCAGGCGCACGAAGCCGCCGCAGTGCTCGAGCGCCTCGGTCTGTCCGAGATCGTGAGCTCACCGATGACCCGCACGCTCCAGACCGCGGCGATCATCGCGCTGCGGTTACAGCTCTCGCTGACGGTCGACGTCGACCTCCGCGAGTGGGAGTCAGGCATCTCCTCAACGCAGACCCATGCGGGTTGGCAGCGAGCGACGCAGCAGTTCCGCGACCATCACGGAGTCCCGCCGGCCGGAGCACGGTGGGAAGGGGCCGAACAGATCCGCGAGCGCGCCACCGCAGCGCTCGCGCGACTCCCACAGGACGGCGCCGCGGTCCTGGTGGTCACGCACGCCTTCGTCATCGAAGCGCTCACGGGTCTCGATGGCAGGGCCGTCGGGTTCTGCGAGCACGTCCCGTTCACGGATGTCGGGCGGTCGAGATGAGCAGCACCCGCGACGTCGCGCTCGCCGTGACCTGCCACGACCCGCTGGGCCGGTTCGCCCCGGGCATCGAGCACGCTGGCCGCAGCCTCTCCGAGGTGTTCGGAGCCCTGGCCGTGAACGCGACGGCCGAGACCCACCCCGCGACCATCGACGCGCTGCGAGCCCTGGACCTGCCGACGACCTTCGGCGAGCACGGTGCCGGCACGGTGGGGATCGGCACCGCGCGACAGGACGCCCTCGCGCTCGGTGTCCCGAGTGGCCTCGCCCGGGTGTTCTACTCCGACCTCGACCACCTCCTGCGCTGGCTGAGCACCGCACGGGACGAGGTGGAGCGCTGTCTGGCCGAACGCGACCAGGACCTCCTCGTCGTCGGGCGCTCCCCGGCCGCGATGGCAGACGCGCCGGAGCGGCTCCGACGCACCGAGGAACTCGTCAACCACGTCTACGGACTGGCGAACGGCCTCGACGAGCGGTGGGACCTGATGATCGCGATGCGCCTGATGACCCGTGCCACCGCGCAGACGATCGTCACACACAGCCGCGAGACCTCGATCGCGAGCGATGTCACGTGGCCGATGCTCGTGGCCGCGCGGGGTGGCAGCGTGGGTGCGTTCCACGGTGACGGCATCCGGTTCCGGGCGCGAGACGACTTCGGGCAGGACGTCGATCGGCGTGACGGTGATCCCCGCGAATGGCACCAGCGGATGGTGACGGCCACCGGGCACGTGGCGGCGATCGTGGAGTTCGACCGACGATGATCGACGTTCCCGAGGGCCTGACCTGTGCGACGACGAGCCGCGAAGGAGCGGCCGGGACCGCCTGGCTCGCCGCGCTGCCGGCCATCGTCACGCGGCTGCTCGACGAGTGGAACTGCGAGCTCGACGGCGCTCCGACCCACGGCGAGGTCGCCGTCGTCCTGCCGGTTCGTCGGGGCGACGTGTCCGCGGCGCTGAAGGTCTCGTTCCCGCACCCGGGCAACCGCAGCGAGCCGCACGCACTCCGCAGCTTCGACGGCGACGGAGCGGTCCGGCTCCTCGACGCCGACGAGGACTCCTTCGCGCTGCTCCTGGAACGGGCCGGTCCGGAGACGCTGGAGAGCGTCGCGACGGCCGAGGAGGCGATCGACATCGCGGGCGACCTCGCTCGTCGCCTCGCCGTCCCGGCTCCCGCGGGAACGTCGGCGCTCGCCGACACGACCGAGGGCTGGGAAGCCGAACTCGACCAGCAGGTCGCCGCACTCCCCGACGCCCTGCCGACAGCGGTGATCGACCGTGCGAGGAGCACCATCCGAGCACTCGCGACCGAGTCGACGTCCACGATGCTGCACGGCGACCTGCACTTCGGCAACGTGCTCAGCGGAGAGCGGCAGCCGTGGTTGGCCATCGACCCGAAGGGCTGGCGCGGCACGGCTGCCTACGACGCGTTCACCGTCGCCGCGGGCAAGCGGGAGGCGCTGCTGGCCGCGGCGGACCCGGAGCGTGCGTTCCGCGACCGGATCCGGCGCTTCGCGGCAGCGGCCGACGTCGACGCCGGACTCGCGCTCGCCTCCGCGCAGGCACGGGCGACCAGCTCCTACCTGTACCAGCGGCTCCACACCGGCGACTGGTTCGCCCTCGAACTCCTCCGACGCGTCGCGCTCCTGGACGGCTGACCGGCCCGACCACCCACCGGACGGGAGGCACGGTGCGGGCCCGCCACGAGCCTCCCGTCCGGCCGTGGCCGGTACCAGCGCGCCGGCCGGACCGTCAGCGGCCGGCTGCCGGACCCGGCACCGCCACGCGCACGGCGCTGATGCGCCCGGCCCGCGTCCGCGCGGTGGTGGCCGGGTCGTAGCTGTCCGCGGTCGCGAGGTAGAGCGTCCGTCCGTCCGGTCCGCCGAGGGCGCTGTCGATCGCGCACCGCCCCGGGACGTCGATGCGGTCGGTCACCTCTCCGCCCTCGAGGACGCGGAGGAACTCGCCCGTGTCGACCGAGCAGACCCAGATCGCGCCCTCGGCGTCGACCGTGCTGCCGTCGGGGGTCACGCCGTCGGGCAGCGCTGCCCACTCGCGCCTGCCGCTCAGCGACCCGTCCGGTGTGATGTCGAACGCGGTCAGCCGGTGCGCCCAGGTCTCGCTGACGACGAGCGTCCGCGTGCCGGGGAGGACGTTCGCGCTGTTCGGGAAGACGAGGCCCTCGGCTGCCAGGCGGACGGAGCCGTCCCGCTCGATGACGTACAGGGGCCCCGGGCGCAGTTCCTCGCCGCCGTAGAGGTCGTAGCCGAACGCGCCGATGTAGGTCCGGCCGGTGACGTCGTCGACGACCAGGTCGTTGACGAGCGACGACTCGACCGCTGACAGGTCGGCGAACACCGACGTGGTCCCGTCGTGCTCGACGGCAACGACCGTGCGGGACTCCATCGAGCTGACGATCAGGCGGCCGTCGGCGAGCCACCCGAGGCCGGAGGACTGTCCGTCGACCGTGGCCTCGAGTCGTGGTCCCGCATCCGAGTCCGAGTCTGGGTCGATCGAGAAGACCTCGCCCGTGTGCATGTCCGAGTACCAGAGCCGGCCGTCGTGCCAGCGGTTCCCTTCGGGGAAGCGGATGCCGGTGACGACGTCGGAAGCGGAGTCCAGGGTGATGCGCACCGACCCAGCCTGCCACTCGGAGCCTGGCCGGCAGGCCGACCGCGCTCAGGACCGCCGCTCGGCGATCCGTGCCCTCTCGAGCAACCGGAACCTGCCGCGCTCGTCGGGCTCGAGGAACGCGACGCTGCCGACGACCTGCTCGTCGGCGACCAGTCCGAGCGTCTCGGTGTCGATCGGGCGGAGCTCGTACCTCGCGACAGTGGGCGACGACCCCGCGGTGCGGTACATGGCAGCGCCCTCGCGCACGGGTTCCTCGGTGAGCCAGAGCCGTCCGTCCGCGTCGCGGGTGACCTCGGACTCGGTCTGCCGGGTGGCGTAACGACCGAGGTACGGCGTCGCGTCGGGGACCAAACGTGCGGGACCCGGGACGGCGGGCGGCGTCGTCGGCTCGACGTCGGCGAACTCGGCGAACACCGGGTCCAGCAACTCGCGCGCGAGCTGCCCTCCCGCGTCGGCGTTCGTGACGACGGCAGCGGCCACCGAGCGGTCGGGTGCGATGGCCAGCTGGGTGGCCACGCCGGGGGCGCCGCCGCCGTGCTCGGCGATGCCCGGCCGGAGCAGCGCCCACCCCAGCGACTGGAACGACGGCACGGGGCCGATGCCGCGGATCGGCACCTCGGGTCGGAGCATCATCGCGGTCGACGTCCCCGAGAGCAACTGCTGCCCGGTCGGGCCCACCCCGCCGGCCAGGAAGAGCCGTCCGAGGGCGAGGAGGCCCGGCGCGGACATGGCGAGCTGGTTGCCGGCGGCCGGGTTCGACGGCGGCATGAGTGCCCACTCGCGGGACGGACCGAGCTCGCCCGTGTCCGATCGGTGCACGTGGGGGATCGCCGTCCCGTACGCCAGGGCCTGGCTCGCGGAGAAGGCGACGTCCTCGATGCCGAGGGGCTCGAGCAGGATCCCCCGGAGTGCCTGCTCGTACGTCGTGCCCCGCGCGACCTCGACCAGCCGCCCGAGCGTGCCGTAGCCGGCGTTGCAGTACGCCCACCGCTCCCCCGGTGCACTGTGTTGCGAGGCGTGGCGCACCAGGTCGCGGACGAAGCGGTCGAGCGCGTCGGGGCCGTCGGTCGTGGGCTGCCAGAGGTCGCCCTCGAAGCCCCCGGTGTGGGTCAGGAGGTGCCGGACGGTGATCCGGGCGCTGACCGCCTCGTCGGCCGTGCGGAACTCCGGCAGGTACGTCCGTACGGGTTCGTCGAGCTGGACCAGCCCGTCGTCGACGAGCTGCAGCACGAGGGTCGCGGTGAACACCTTCGTGATCGACTGGACCTGGAAGAGCGAGGACGGGGTGACCGGGGTCCCCGTGCGGGTGTTCAGCACGCCGGAGACCGCTTCGACGACGTCGGACCCCACCACGAGCGCCACGGACGCGCCCGGGACGCCGTGATGCTCGCGGAGTCGGGTGAGCTCCGACTGGATGCGCTCCTGCAGCGCTGCAGTGGTGGTCATGCATCCACCATGCCCCTACCAGCGGAGTGCGTCGAGGTGGTCGTGCCCGTCGATAGACGGAGGTGCAACCCGGGGGTCGCGCGATTCCGTGGCATCCGCGAGGATCGAGCCACGAGCGGGGAACTCGAGGACGGACCAGGGGTGGTCGCGGTGAGTCGCGACGGCGAGCACCGGTTCAGCAAGCCGGTGGTGGACGAAGTCACGCTCGTCGCGGGGTGGGGCATCGAGGGCGATGCACACGCCGGCACGACCGTGCAGCACCGCTCCCGGGTGGCACGGGACCCGTCGCAGCCGAACCTGCGCCAGGTGCACCTGATCCACGCCGAACTGTTCGACGAGGTCGCGGATGCCGGGTACACGGTCGAGCCGGGGCAGATGGGCGAGAACGTCACGACCCGCGGGGTCGACCTGCTCGGGCTGCCGACCGGCACGCTGCTCCACCTCGGCGACGAGGCGTGCGTCCGGGTCACCGGGCTGCGGAACCCGTGCCAGCAGATCAACGACTTCGAGCCGGGTCTCCTCCGCGAGGTGCTCGGCCGAGCGGACGACGGGTCGGTCGAATGCAAGGGCGGCGTCATGAGCGTCGTCGTGACCGGCGGGACCGTCCGACCGGGAGACTGCATCCGGGTCGAGCTGCCAGCGGGCGAGCGACAGCCGCTCGTCCCCGTCTGATCACCCGATTTGGCGTGATCTGTACGACCGACGTCCGCTGGAGCGATGGCGCGGGACGACAGCGGGCAGTTGGGTTGTCCTCATGGAAATCGGACGAACCGCTCATGCCCGAGGGCACCTGCTCTGGCCGGTCGCCGCGTGGTTCTGGGCGCTCCAGTTCGCGGTCCTCAACCCGCTGCTCGCCGTCCTGCTGGTCGAGGTGTACGGAGCGACACCATCGCAGGTCGGATGGGTGCTCGGCGCGTACAACGTCGGCGGGTTCGTCGCGTCGCTGGTGGTCCCGACGCTGGCCGACCGGGCCGGCGACTACCTGCGACCGCTGCTCTTCTGCGCGCTCGTCGGTGTCGGTCTCGTCGCGGTCCTGGCACTGACGACGTCGCTGCCGATCGCGGTGATCGCGCTCGTGGTGCTCGGTGGGCCGCCCGGCGTGGGATCGACCCTGCTGTTCGCGCAGTTGCGGCACGAGGGCGCACCGCCCGCACGAGTGATCCGCACGCGTGCGATCGTGTCGTTCGCCTGGGTGGTCGGGCCGCCGCTCGCTGCCTTCAGCACCGGCGTGGTCGGCACGTCCGCCGCGTTCCTGCTGCTCGCCGCGATCAGCCTGGTGAACGTCCTCGGCGCGCTGCTCCTGCTGCGGCGTCGCGGGCCGGTGGCCGCGGACGACGTGGCGCAGCGGCCGCGGTTGCTCGCACAGCTGCGCGGGTGGTCCCCATGGGCAGTGGTCACGGCGTTCACCCTGCTGCAGGCGACGAACATCGCCACCGTCACGGTCGCGATCCTCTTCGTCACGAGGGACCTGCACGCCCCGATCGGGTGGGCGGGGGTCGTCCTTGGTACTGCCGCACTCGTCGAGATCCCCGCGCTGATGACCATCGGCCGACTCCACGAGCGCGTCCCGACGCGGACACTCCTCGCCACCGGCTGGGCCGCGGGCGTGCTGTACTACGGACTCGTGACGCTGGTCCACGAGCCGTGGCAGCTCCTGGCGCTGCAGCCGCTGAACGCCTGGTTCTTCGCCACGGTCGCCGGTGTCGGGCTGACGGTCTTCCAGACGGTCTTCCCCAGTCCTGGTCTGGCGTCCGGGCTCTTCACGAACACCCGTCGCGTCGGCGCCGTGCTGTCCGGTCTGCTGATCGCGGGGCTCGGAACGGTCGCGGATCCGTACCGCGCCGTGTACGCGGCAGCCGCCGGTGCGGTCGTGCTCGTCCTCGTCGGCGGGTGGATCGCCACGGCTGTCACCGCTCGTGATCGACCCGCGTTCGATGCGCGCTAGGTTCGCGAGCGTGAACACCGTCCGTGACCACCGTGTGGCCGTGCTCGTCCTCGACGGCGCGAAGGCGCTCGACGTCGGGATCGCGGCGCACGTCTTCGCGAAGCGACCCAGCATGCCCTACGAGGTGCGGGTCTGCGGGGAGCGGGTCGGCACGGTCGACGGGTGGAACGGTCTCGCGTACGCCGTGGGCCACGACCTCGAGACCCTCGAGTGGGCTGACACGGTCCTGGTCCCGGGGTTCCGGAACCCGGCGGACGCCAGCACCCCGGACATGGTGACGGCCGCCCTGCGGAGGGCGCACGAGCGTGGTGCCCGCATCGCAGCGATCTCCACCGGGGCGTTCACGCTCGCCGCGGCCGGACTGCTCGACGGCCGCCGGGCGACGACGCACTGGCACTACACGCACGTGCTCCAGGAGCGGTACCCGGAGGTGGATGTCGACGAGAACGTGCTCTTCGTCGACGCCGGAGCGGTCCTCACCAGCGCCGGTGCGGCAAGCGGGTTGGACCTGTGCCTGCACCTCATCCGGAGCGACCACGGCGTCGCACTCGCGAACCACGTCGCACGGCGGCTCGTCAGCGCGCCGTACCGCAGCGGCGGCCAGGCGCAGTACGTCCCCCGCAGCATCCCGGAGCCCCTCGGCGACGCCTTCGCTGCGACCAGGGAATGGGCACTCGCCCACCTCCGGGACGACCTCACGCTCACGACCCTCGCTCGCCAGGCCACCGTCTCGCCTCGGACGTTCTCGCGGCGCTTCACCGACGACACGGGCATCACCCCGATGCAGTGGGTGCTCCGTGCTCGGGTCGACCACGCACGTGAGCTCCTCGAACGCACCGATCTCACCGTGACCCAGATCGCGCAAGCGACCGGGTTGCGGTCGGACACGAACCTCCGTCGGCACTTCGGCAGCATCGTCGGGACGTCGCCGACCGCCTACCGGGCTGCCTTCCAGGACCCGGATCCGTCTCCGTAGCCCGCGGCCGTCACTGCTCTCAACGGAGGTGGACGAGGCCCGCCCGGGTCGGAGCGAACCCGCACGCGTCCTCGTAGAACGGGGCCATGTCGGCGCCGTAGTCGACGAAGAGCCACTCGCACCCGGCGGCGCGCGTCTCGGCGACAGCGTGCCGGACCACCGCGGTGCCGAGTCCCCGGCGTTGATGCGACGGGTGCGTCTTCGTGTCGATGAGGAACGCGTGGTCGCTGCCGTCCCACGCGACGTTGACGAAGCCCACGAGCGCTCCGTCAGTCGTTCGTGCAGCGACCCAGCCGAGCGAACGGGGTCGGACGCGGTCCCACCACCCGGCCTCGGGGGTCCCACCGTGGGCGGCGGTGAGTTCCACGAGCTCCCGGTCCTCGACGGGGGCCCGTCAGCTGAGTGTCACGTCGTCGTGCGTCATCGACACAGCATGGCGGAGGCCATCGGGATGCCCCGCGCGAGCAGACGGATGTTCAGCGGGTGGGCCGTGCTCGCTGCCGACGCATGCGGACGAGCATCGCGATGAGCGCGGCACCGACCAGGAGCGGGATCCAGACGGACCCGGATGCGATAGATGCGACGATCAGCCCGAGCACGACGCAGACGCTCGCGCACGCCGCGATGACGATCTCACTCGCAGTCCACTTCCCCGCGTGGTCCCCCTGTCGTTGCGCTCGACCCTACGCCGGACACGGGCAGACGTCACCCCGTCCTGGTGCACGGGCCATGATTGGCCCGTGTCCGACCGACTCGAGCACGACGAACTCGTGCATCTGTACGGGCCCTGGCGTCCGCGCACCCCCGCGGACGTCGCAGCGCTCTTCGCGGGTTTCCCCGGCGCCTGGTGGGTCGCCGGCGGATGGGCGATCGAGACCTTCACCGGCCGGAGTCGATCCCACGGCGACATCGACCCGAGCATCGCCCGCTCCGACGTGCCAGCGCTCCGCGCGTACCTCGCGGGCCGGATGGACGTCTGGTCAGCCGATCAGGGGACCCTGCGGCCGTTGGTCGACGAGACGGACGCGCTCCCGGAGACCTGCGGCAACCTCTGGCTCCGTCACAGTGGATCGGACCCGTGGGAGTACGACGTCCTCCTGACGGACATCGACGCCGGGAAGTGGGCCTACAAGCGAGATCGGAGCATCACGCTGCCGGCGTCGGAGCTCCTCTGGGAGCGTGACGGGATCAGCTACCTGCGGCCAGAGGTCCAGCTCCTCCACAAGGCGCCGGGCCTCCGGCCGCAGGACCAGCAGGACTTCGACGCCTGCCTGCCGCGCCTGAGCGAGGCCGCCGCGGCATGGCTGCGCAGCGCTCTGGAACGGGCGCATCCCGGGCACCCCTGGATCCACGCGCTCGCACTCACCCCACCCACCCCACCGCGAGCTCCCAGGAGCGGGTGACGCTCGTCAGGTGGTCGTAGCGGTACGGCTTCTGCTCACCGGTCGGCCCGTAGCCCAGAACGCGGAGGAACGGAGCGGCCTCACGCTCGACGCTGTCCACGACGCCGACCCGCACCACGGAGACGCCCGCCGTGCGGAGGTCCGCGAGCAGAGCGTCGTGAAGGGTACGGCCGTGTCCCCGCCGCCGGCGATCGCTCCGGACGATGAGCAGGCCGAGGTACGCCGTGCGGGGATCCGGGTAGCCGATCAGGACGTCGGCGAACGCGGTCAGCTCTCCGTCGGCCCAGAGCCCGACGCCCCGTTTGCCCGCCGGGTCGTACCCGGGAGGGACCGTGATGAGGGCGCTCAGCGCATCCGACGGTCCCGGCGGGTAGCCGGTGACCCGCTCCGAGTAGTCCGGCGTCACCTCGAGCAACGTCTGGAGGGCGTCGACGTCGGAGCTGTCGAGCGTGCGGATGTCGGACGGCATGGTGGACCCGAGTTTGCACCCCGTGCTGACACCGCGCCTCCCGAACGAGGGCGTGAGAGAACCTCGATCCCTCCCGTACGCTCAGCTCATGGGTTCCGAGGCCGCCGACGTCCCCACGCCGTCGGCACGTCGCGACCTGACCGACGTCCTCGTGCCTGTGGTCGCCGTCCTCGTGGCCGTCGTCGCCACCGCAGTGTCCCCGAACCCGGTCGCCGAGCCGTTCACGCCGTCGGTCTTCCCCCTGGCGGCGCAGCGGCTCCTCGCCGTGTGGATCCCGCTGCTCATCGCCGGTGCGTGGCTCCTCCGTGGTGGACGGTTCCGGTCGGCGCTCAGGGGACTCCGCATCGGCTTCCCCGAGGTCGTCGCCGCCCTCGCCGCTGTCGTCCTCTGCCGCGTCGTCGAGGCGGCGTCACAGGTGCTGCTCGGCGATCCACCCGAGATGGTGCTGGCGTTCGTGCCGTCGCGCGCTGAGCTCGCCGTGCTCGCGGCGGTCGGCCTCCTGGCCTTCGTCCTCGGACCGCTCTTCGTCGCCACGATGGTGCACGGCGTGTTCCAGCGGCGACTGGCAGCCCTGCTGTCCCGCCGACTGCGTGTCCTGACCGTCGTCGTCCCGGCACTCCTCGTCGTCGTCCTCGAGGCGGGCACCGCCTGGGTCGCAGGCATCGCGCCCGCTGCATCGGGCGCCGTGGTCACCGCCGCCGTGCTCGCCCTGCTGGCCGGCGCGCTCGCCGCCGTGACCGGTCGGATCGGTGTGGCCGCCGCCACCTACCTGCTCTGGAACGTGACGTGCGTCTTCCAGGTCCCGTTCGCCTGAGACCGACGAACTCGCGGTGAGCCGGGCCACGAACGACGGCGCCGCCCCTGGCCGTCCTAGGCTGCCGGGATGCACCCGGAACTGGACCCCTTCGACTCGGGGACCCTCGAGCGCCCGGACGGCAACCGGATCCACTGGGAGACGTCGGGGAACCCCACGGGGCGTCCGGCCCTGTACCTGCACGGCGGTCCGGGGTCGGGCCTCGGGTCCGGCGGATACCGCCGGCGGTTCGACCCCGCGCAGTACCTGATCGTCGGACTCGATCAGCGGGGCTGTGGCCGGAGCACCCCGTGGGCGATCGACGACCTCGACGCGCTCGACACGAACACGACGCAGGCGCTCATCGCGGACATCGAGGCGCTCCGGGAACGGCTCGGCATCGAGTCCTGGCTCCTGCACGGCGTCTCGTGGGGCAGCACCCTCGCGCTGGCCTACGCCCTCGCGCACCCGGACCGGGTCACCGAGATCGTGCTCGTGGCGGTCACGACCGGAGCCCGTCGGGAGCTGGACTGGATCACCGAGGGTGTCGGCGCGCTGTTCCCGGAGGCGTGGTCGGCGTTCGCCGCCGGCGTCCCGGACGGCGTCCGCGTCGTCGAGCACTACGCCGGGCTGCTCCGCGACCCGGACCCCGCGGTGCGTCTCGCTGCTGCCGAGCGGTGGGACGAGTGGGAAGCGACGCACATCTCGTTCGACCTCGGGTCGCCCGTGGGCCCGTTGCACCCCGACGCGCGCCACCGGCAGGGCTTCGCGACCCTCGTCACGCACTACTGGGCGAACGACTGCTTCCTCGGCCCGGACGAGATCCTGTCGCGCGCCGGCGAACTCGCGGGCATCCCCGGTGTCCTGATCCACGGTCGTCGGGACGTCAGCGGTCCCGTGGTCACCCCGTGGGAACTGCACCGGGCGTGGCCGGGAAGCCGCCTGGAGGTCGTCGAGGACGAGGGGCACGGCGGCCCGACCGAGATGCTCATCGCGCAGCAGGCGATCGACGCGTTCGCGGCCCGGCGATGACCGCGACCAGGACCAGGACGACCACGAACGCCCCGTACGCGAGCACGGTGGGTTCGAGCCCGACCGCCGCAGTGGCGAGGCCGGCCGCGAGCGCCGGCACACTGAACGCCGCGTAGCTGACGATGTACATCGTCGCGAACACCTGGCCGCGCTGGTCCTGGGGAGCAGCCGCGCCGAGCGTCGTGACCGCGTACTGGAACGTGCTGCCGAAGCCCAGCCCGGCGATCGCCGACCCCACGACGTAGAGCGGCAGCGCTGTCGCCATGACCGCGACGAGCATGACCACCACACCGCCGGCGAGGGTCCCGTACCCGAACCACTGCCGGGTCGACGACGGCAGGATCGTCGAGACCGCGCCGCCGATCGTCCCCGCGACGAAGAACGCCCCGAGCACCAGCCCCACGACGAAGTGACTGTGCACCCCGAGCAGCGTGCCGATGACCGACGACCCCAGTGACAACGACAGGCCGGACAGCGCCCAGGTCGCGACGATCGACGGGACGAGCGCGAGGAACGCGGGGCGGACGACGGACGGCAGCGCCACGCTCAGCAGGAGTGCGCGCCAGAGCGGTTCCTGATCGGTCGATGCCGGTCGGGTGCGCTCCGGGATCCACCAGACGAGTACGGCGAGGAGCAGGTACGCGGCAGCGAGGACCCAGAACACGAGCTGGCGTGGGAACGGCGCGAACTCGACGAGGGCTCCCGCCAGGACCGCGCCGACGGTGATGCCGAGCGACGGGACCGCGCTGCTGACGATCGACCCTCGCCGCGGGTCCTTGGCGGCGTCGAGGATCATCGCCGTGACCGTGCCGGTCGCCGCGCCCACCGCGAACCCCTGCACGACGCGGGCGACGACGAGCCCTCCGGTTCCACCTGCGACGACGAAGAGCAGCATGCCGACCGCGAGCAGCACCATCGCCCCCGACGCCACGGGCCGACGTCCGATCCGGTCGGAGAGCGACCCCACCGTGAGCAGGGCCACGAGCAGCGCTCCGACGTAGACGGCGAAGACCACCGTCAGCGTGAACGCCGAGAACCCGAAGAGCCGCTGGTACACGGGGTAGAGCGGCGACGGAGCGGACGCAGCCGTCAGGGTCGCGGCACCGGTGGCTCCGGCGACCACGAACGCGACCGGGCGAGGGAACACCATGGAGTCCTCCATCAAAAGCAATGAACTTTGCTTTTGGGACAGTAGCCCGCACGGTTCCAAAAAGCAAAGAACTTTGCGATAGTTGGACCATGTCTGCAACGTCGACGACCAGACCGGGTGGGCGGAGCAGCCGCGTGCGCTCCGCCGTCTACTCGGCCGTCGGCGCGCTCGTGGGCGAGGGCGCCGAGCGCATCACGTTCCCCGTCATCGCCGAGCGTGCTGGAGTCGCCCCGACGACGCTCTACCGGCGGTGGGGTGACGTCGACGAGCTGCTCGAGGAAGTCGCGGTCGCAGCGCTCACCCGCGACGGTGACGAACTCCCCGACACGGGCACCCTCGCCGGCGACCTGACCGAGTGGGCGCTGATCGTCACGCGCGACATCACCCGGTCGGAGCGCGCTCGGTACCTCCGGGCGATGGTGGCCGCCCGCCAGGACATCGTCGCGCACTGCGAGGTGAACGACACCAGACTCGAGCAGGCATCGGTGCTGATCCGGCGCGCCGAGGGCCGGGGTGAGGCCGTGCCGACCGCCGAGCAGGTCCTCGACCACGTCATCGCGCCGCTGTACTACCGCGTCGCCTTCGCCCTGCCGGTCGACGAGGAGCGTCCGCGGTGCCTGGTCCGCGACGTCCTCCGCATGGTCGCGCCGATCCGCTAGTCACCACCCGCCGGACGGGAGGCTCGGTGCGGGCCCGACCCGTGCCTCCCGTCCGATCGTGGCGGCTCCACGGCCGGAGCCGGCCATCGGGGTCGGCCCGCTTGCCAGCGTGCCGGATCACCGTCCCGCACGGCGCGCCCTGTCGGGAATGTCCCGTCGCTCCCCGGTGTCGTACTCGTCACCCCATGCGAAGGAGCAACCGATGAGCCACGAACTCGACCGGACGAACACCACTCTCGACGACCGCGACTGCTGGCCCGCCCAGCGTGCGCTGCGCGACGAGCCGAAGCCCCGATTCGGCCGCTACCTGGGCCTGATCAACTCCGGCGACTGAGCAGCAGCCGCCCGGCGATGCGCTCGACGCTCGCCTCCGTCGGCTCCGCGCTCGTGTCGATCTCGATGTCCAGCGGGACGCTGTCGTTCGCCGCTGCGGCCCCCGACCTCGCCCACCCCAGGTCCGACCCGGGTCGCGCCGCGGCGCGGGTCGGGAGGCCGTCTGGGTCGGTCCGAACGCCGACGAAGAACGCTCCGCGCTCGAGGCAGAGTTCGAGACACTCCCAGAAGTGCCCCGTCTCGGGGAAGGGCAGGGCGCCGTCGAGGACCACGTCGTACCCGGCGTCGAGCCACGTGAACGCGGCCAAGTGGAGCGTGCGCGCGAACCGTGGTGGGTCGAAGTCGTCCGAGGAACCGAGGGTCGGCGCGGCGGTGTCCGCTTCGACCAACACCCAGTCGTGACCGAGCCGTCCGACGAGTGCGCGGGCGAGGGTCGACTTCCCCGCGAGGCTCCCGCCCGACACGACGACGAGTGAGCCGGGTGTCCGTCGCTGGAGATCCACGCTCCCCACCGTACGTGTCGAGTGCGCGAGCTGGTTGAATCGACCGATGCTCGATGAACGACCGGAACCCAGGCGCTCACCGTGGGTGGTGGTGCTGACCTGCGCCGTGGTCGTCCTCTGGACCGTCGCCGTCGCGCTCCCGACGTGGGTGCTCGTGGTGATCGCACAGCTGCCCGGCGAGGATCCCGCGCGGACGCAACGGTCGATCGTGATCGCGCTCGGAGCGTTCCTGTCCATCGCGATCCCCGCGATCGGGGCATCCGCTGGGCTGTTCGCCCTCCGGCGGCACCGCCGGTCCGATCGGTCAGCGCAACGGCTCGACCGAAGGTGATCCGCCGGCGCTCCTGACGAATCCGGTTCGGCAAACCCGGGTTTCGGGAACCGGATTCGTCATCGGAGAATCCGAGGTCCGTCCCCGCCAGCGTCACCCGCCGGTCTGCTCGTCGTCCCGCAGCGAACGGATCATGCTCCGCAGGCTCCGGAACGCGATCGCTCGGTCCTCCGTCGACATCCCGGTGAGCATCCGGTCCTCGACCGACCGGACAGCGGCACTCGCACGCTCGAGCAGCGCTCGGCCGGACGGGGTGAGCCGTGCCGGGAGCGTCTTCCCCACCGGAGGTGCCGCCGGCCGGGACACGAGGCCGTCGTGCTCGAACGCGTGCAGCAGCACGTTCATCGACTGCCGGGTGACGAACGCTCCCCGTGCGAGATCGGAGTTCGACAGGCCGGGTCGCTGTGCGAGGAGTTCCAGGCACGAGTACTGCGTGACCGTCAGCCCGAGCGGGCGCAGCACCGATTCCATCGCGGCGCGCAGGGCGCTCGCGGCTTCCTTCAGCAGGTACCCGAGCGAGGTCTCGAGGTCGATGCCGACCCGGTCTTGACTCATGTCAGTAGTCTGACATAGGTTGAGCCATGTCAGAAGACTGACACACCACGAAGGAGCATCCCATGCCCGTCACCGGCCCCGACTTCATCAACCTCCAGGCGACCGACCTCGCCGCGTCGCAGGCGTTCTACGAGCAGTACCTCGGCCTGGTCCGCTCGCAGGCCGGTCCGCCGCACGCCGTCGTCTTCGAGACGACGCCGATCGCCTTCGCGCTCCGCGACGTCATCCCCGGCACGGACATCGCGTCCACCCCGCAGCCCGGCATCGGCGCTTCGATCTGGCTGCACGCCACCGGGGTCCAGGAGATCCACGACGCCCTCGTCGCCGACGGCCACACCATCGTCTCGGCGCCGATCGACGGTCCGTTCGGCCGCACGTTCACGTTCGCCGACCCCGACGGATACCAGATCACACTGCACGACAAGGCCTGATCGACGCCCTCGCCCCGGAGGTCGCCACGTCCGCGCACTCGCCGCGTGCCGGACGGGAGGCTCGGTGCCGGGCCGACCCGTGCCTCCCGTCCGGCGGCCTGCCGCGGTCAGCTCCTGCGGAGATCCTGCGCGAGCATCACGATGATCCCGCTCGGCCCACGCAGGTACGTGAGCGGGTACACGTCCTGGTAGTTCGCGACGCCGCGGAGCGGCGCGCAGCCGTGGCGTGCGGCGATGGCCAGCGACTCGGCGAGGTCGTCCACCTGGAACGCGACGCGGTGCATGCCGATCTCGTTCGGCAGGGTCGGCTCGGTCTCGATCGCGTCGGGGTGGACGTACTCGAACAGCTCGATGTGGCCGTGTCCGTCCGGGGTCGCGAGCATCGCGATCTTCGCGTGGTTGCCGTCGAGGCCCACGGCGGTGTCGGCCCAGGCGCCGCTGACCTCGTCCTGACCGACCTCGGTGAGACCCAGGTCGGTGAAGAACGCGATCGTGGCCTCGAGGTCGCGCACGGCGATGCCGATGTTCTCGAACGCGATGCCCATGGCGTGCAGGCTAGCCGAGCGTGGCGGCCGCTTCGCGGAGCTCGGACAGGGCGGTCAGGGTGTGGTGGTCGAGGCGGTCGTCGTCGGAGCGGTCCCCGCCCGACCAGCGGTCGAACCCCTGCTTGAACGCGAGCACCCCCATCTCGCTGGCGAGGCGAGCGGGTGCTGCGCCGACACCGCGTGCGACCAGGGCCTCGGTCATCGCGGCCGCCATCCCGACGCTCTTCAGGGCATCCCGTTCCTGGAGTTCGGCGCTCGCGGCGACCGCTGCCTTGAGCCGCGGTCCGAGCTCGCGGTTCATCGGGCCCATCTCGTCCGATGCCCGCTGGAGCCCGGCGGCCACGGCGTCGAGCGGAGTCGCGTCGGCGGGGGCCTCGGCGATACCGGACGCGAGCAGCCGGCTCAGCGTCTCCTGCCCGGCGACCAGGAGTTCGCGCTTGTCCGGGAAGTGCCGGAAGAACGTACTCTTCGTCACGCCGGCGCGCTCGGCGATCTGCGTGACCGTCGTCTCGTCGTAGCCCTGCTCGGAGAACAGGTCGACCGCGGCCAGGACCAGCCGTTCCCGAGCACCGGGTTCCCATCGCGCCATGGGACGATCATACTGACGGGACAATCGTCCCGTCGCGGGTGTACAGTGATGAGACAACGGTCCCATCACTGTCAGGAGCACTCATGCACGTCTTCATCACCGGCGGAACCGGCACGATCGGCACGGCCGTCGTCGCCGAACTCATCGCGGCCGGGCACACCGTCGCCGCCCTCGCCCGTTCCGACCGATCGGCCGCAGCGCTCACCGCTGCCGGCGCCGAGCCCGTCCGCGGCGGGCTGTCCGACCTCGACGTCCTCCGTGCCGGTGCCCGCGACGCGGACGGTGTCGTGAGCCTGGCGTTCTCGAACGACTTCAGCTCTCCCGAGGCGCTCGCCGCGGGCATCGCCGAGGAGTCTGCAGCGATGGCCGCCCTCGGCGAGGAGCTCGTCGGGTCCGACCGGCCGTTCGTCGTCGTGTCGGGAACGCCCTGGGTCCCCGGCCGGGCCTCCGTCGAGTCGGACCCGCTCCCCCTCGAGGGTCCGGTCGCCGGCCGCGCTCGTTCGGTCCTGGACGCGCTCGCGCTCGCCGACCGCGGCGTCCGGGTCTCCGCGATCCGCCTGCCCCGGACCGTGCACGCCGACGGTGCCGGCGGGTTCGCGGGCATCCTGACCGAGATCGCACGCCAGAGCGGGGTCGCCGGGTACCCGGGCGACGGCGAGCAGCGGTGGCCGGCGGTGCACGCCCGTGACGCAGCGGTGCTGTTCCGGATCGCGCTGGAGCGTGCCCCGGCTGGTACCGCGTGGCACGCCGTCGCGGACGAGGCCGATCGGGTCCGTGACATCGCCGAGGTCATCGGGCGACGGCTGGGATTGCCGGTGGAGCGGGTCGCGGACGACACGTTCGGGTCGTTCGCGCCGATCTTCGCGATGGACCAGCCGTCCTCGAGCGACTACACGCGGCGGACGCTCGGGTGGGAGCCGACGCACGAGAGCCTGCTCGAGGACCTGGAGAACGTCGAGCGCTGACGGCCCGACCGCGCGTCACGGTCGCTGGGTTCTCGGCGGGAGGGCGTTCCAGACGTCGGCCCAGACCATCTCGAAGTCGACCGGCCGGACCTGCTGTGCTCGGAGCGCGCGTTCCAGCACGGCCAGGGCATCGAGTGAGCCGTCGAGCAGCCGAGCGTCGCCGTGCACCTCGGGGCGGCCGTTGCCGTAGAAGGTGGTCACCGTGATCGACCGGACGCGGGGCCGGAGCGTGCGGGTGGCCCGGCCGAGGACGAGGAACCCGCAGGCGTAGGTGGCGAGCGCGGCGACCATCCCCACGGCCGGGGTCGGGTTCGTCACGGCCATGATGCCGACCGCGAGGAGCGCGCCGAGGATCGTCCAGCCGTGCCAGGCGCGGAGCAGTGCCCGCTCGCGCGTGCTCGTCCCCGGCGGGAACACGACGAGCGTCCGCGAGCTCCACATCGACCGGCTGACGGGGTGGACGGAGTACCGACCCCAGAGGTGGATCCCCGCGGTCGTGCGGTCCCGGGTGATCGCGCTCATCGGATCTCGGCGCCGAGCGAAGCCCGGACGGGCTCGACCACGTCCCGGTGCCGCAACGCTGCCAGGCACGGGAAGCAGAGCAGGTCGCCCTCGTGCACGTCGGTCGGGACCGGTGCCGGCAGCCGGCGGAACGGGCCGTCGGTCGCGCCGTCGCACGGCGTCACGACGTACGTCTCCGCCGTCGGCGCCGTCGTGACCCGGCCGATCAGGCGGACCTCGTCGAGCACGGCGCAGGCGGGCAGCACGGCGTCGAGTTCGAGGAGCACGATGCCCGTTCGCGGTCGTCGCACACGGGTGACGGACGCGACCGCCACGCTGACCTCGCGCGGTGTCCATGCCGGCGGCCGGAACCGCGGCGGAGCCTGCTCGGCGGTGTGCACGCAGGGGGTGCCGACGGTCTCGGCGAGCCGGACCATCGACACGGCGGAGATCACCACGTCGCCGATGGTCGGCGTGGTGCGCGCGGGCCACCGGGATGCGTCGAAGGGATCGGGGAGCGACGCTCGGAGCGTCGGCATGATCGCTGTCAGTGTCACGTCGGCAACGATCGTCCCGGAACCAGCGGGCGATCGGGGCCCTGACGGATCCCCTACGGCTGGGCGGGACTTCATCACGCCGTCCTGACAGGACCGACACGACGCGACGCCGACCGCGACCGACGTCGTACGCTGACCGTCGTGACTGGCGCGCTGGACGACGGGCCGTTCTTCCACGGGACGAAGGCCGACCTGCAGGTCGGCAACCTGCTGACGGCGGGGTTCCACTCGAACTACCGTCCCGAGATCGTGATGAACCACGTCTACTTCACCGCGCTCCCCGACGGCGCCGGGCTCGCGGCCGAACTCGCCGCGGGCGATGCCGAGCCTCGTGTGTACGAGGTGGAGCCGACGGGCGACTACGAGGACGACCCCAACGTCACGGACAAGAAGTTCCCCGGCAACCCGACCCGGTCCTACCGGAGGACGTCGCCGGTCCGGATCGTGCGCGAGGTGCACGACTGGACGCGCCTGACGCCGGAGGCCCTCCGAGGGTGGCGCGAGCGGCTCGCAGCGCTCCGGTCGGAGCCCCGCGGCGAGATCATCAACTGACCCCCATACGGGGGTGATCCGTCGCTGTCAAGTCCTCGGCATCGGCGCCGGGAGCGGTTACCCTCGCTGCGGCCCGCCGAGATCCGGCGGTCCCGGCGCCGACAGGGGTGACGGCGCCGTGAGTCATGAACAGGGAGTGACAGCTCATGCAGCAACGCACGAAGAGAGCGGCACTCGCCGCATCGGTCCTCAGCGCAGCACTCATCGCGGTGCCGCTCGGATCAGGGTCCGTCGCCGTCGCCGGGGTCACCGCACCCCGTGGTGACATCGGTGACTTCAAGCAGTCGTTCGTCGAGAACTTCAGCACCGACGCCTCCGCGAACGGGGAATTCGCGAAGACGTACGACGGCTCGTGGCAGCCGTACCCGGACGAGGGCATCTACTCGTCCGGCTCGCAGATCAGCGCGCACGACGGGCTGATGGACGTGGAGCTCGACGGGTCGAACGGTGCCGCCGGCACGTTCGGGACCCCGGACGGCGCATGGTCGCACGTCGGTGGCAAGTTCACCGTGAAGGCGAAGGCCAGCGGTGGCGACGGGAACGGTGCGGCCTTCATGCTGTGGCCGACGTCGAACACCTGGGCGGACGGTGAGATCGACTACCCCGAGGGCAACTTCGACGCATCGCCGACCGGGTACCACCACTCGATGACGCCCGGCCAGGAAGCGAACCGCGCCACCATCGGCACCGGGGTGGACTGGCGGAAGTGGCACACGTACTCCGTGGAGTGGATCCCGGGCAAGTCGGTCACGTACCTGCTCGACGGCAAGGTGCTCCAGACCATCACGGACGACGTGCCGACGAAGCCGCACCGGTACATGTTCCAGGTCGGGAACTGGGGCGCTTCCGGGCACCTCTTCATCGACTGGGTCAGCACGTACGGCTACGTCGGCTGAACCCGCTCGACCCGCTGATCGACGCGGCCGGCGCGGAACACCGCGTCGGCCGCTCGTTCGCGGCGCACCGTCCACACCAGCAAGGCGGTGACGACCGCCGCGAACACGATGAAGCCCCAGGCCCACGGACCGAAGAGACCGTCCGAGACCGCCCCGTTCCCCGCTTCCAAGAGGACGAACGCCGGGAGCGCGAACGTCTGCCACTGGGCGAGACGGACCGTCTGCCTCGCCGTGCCGAGCACGACGAGGTCCAGGCTGTCCGGCACGGCCGCGCGCCCCACTGCCGCCGAGCCGACCCGGCGAGCCGTCCGGCGACCGAGCGGCTTCGCGACCGGTGACGGCCACGCCCGGAACCAGCCCCGCCGGAGGCCGACGATCCAGCTGGCGACGAGCAGGACCATGAAGAGCCCCGAGCAGACGAGCTGGAAGGTCGACGCCGCGTCGCCCCCGACGACACGGAACGCCAGCGCGAGCAGCATCGCGACGACGGAGACGGCGACGAAGCAGTTCTGCGCCCAGCGTGGCAGCGGACGGAACGGATCGGCGACGGACTCCTCCGCCAGCTGCTCCGCGAGTGCGAGGGCCCGCGGGTCGACGGGGGCGAGCGGGAGACGGGCAGCACTCACGCGGCGACCACCTCGCGCACCAGGTCGGCCACGAGTGCGGGCTGCTCGAGCCCCGGCAGGTGCGCCACCCCCGGCAGCACGCGCCCCGGCTCCTGCCCGATCCGCCGCGCGGTCTCCTCGTAGAACGGCAGGTCGGCGGGGATGTCGAGGTCGCCCCAGGTCGTCAGCACCGGGACCCGGATCTCGCCGAGCCGCGTCCACGCCTCCACTCCGGTCGACCCCGCCGAGTCCGGTGCGGCGACCTCGAGGATCCGCCGGTTCATGTCCTCGAACAGCGTCCGAGCAGCACCACCGACGCGTCCGGCAGGCGCCGCCGGCCCGTCGAGCCACAGGTGCGCGAGTGCGGCGATGCGGTCGTCGACCGAGGCGTCCGACGACTCGGCGACCTCGAGCAACGGTGCGGTCGCGGGGTCGAGCACCCAGTCGAACGGGGTGTCCTCGTCGGTCATCTCGGAGACGCCGGCGCCGATGAGCAGGACCCCGGCGATCCGGGCGGGGATCGTCAACGCGGCATCGAGCGCGAGTGCTCCGCCCATCGAGTTCCCGACGAGGAACACCTGCTCGAGCTCCAGGGCGTCGAGCACGGTCACGAGGTCGTCGAGGTGCGAGAACCCGGTCGGATCCGCGGCGGCCGGGGTGTCCCCGTACCCGCGACGGTCGTACGCGACGAGGTCGAGGTCGGTGTCCGCGAGCGCCTCGAACACGGTGGACCAGGACCGGCGGTCGGCGACACCCGCGTGCAGCAACACGATCGACTCGTCGCCACCGATGCGGCGCGATACCGCGATCGCGGCGCCGTCTGCGGTCGTGACGGTGAGCTGCTCTGCTGCCATGGCCCCGAACCTAGCCATGATCGCGCCGCCGGGTACACGGCGGACGCGACCGGAGCCTCCCGTCCGCTCAGCACCACCTTGGTTGTCTGGGTCGATGCGTTCCGTCACCGTCGTCGTCCCGGTGCTCGACGACGCCGACCAGCTGGCCGAGTGCCTGGCATCGCTCGCGGCACAGACGGTCCTGCCGACCGAGGTGATCGTCGTCGACAACGGCAGCAGCGACGGCAGCGCGGTGATCGCTGCAGCGGCCGGCGCGATCGTGCTGCACGAGCCGGTCCGCGGCATCGGTGCGGCGGCGAGCCACGGGTACGACGCCGCGACCTCGACCCTGATCGCACGGGTCGACTCGGACTCGGTGCTCCCGCCGGACTGGGTCGAGCGCGCCGCACGCCGGTTCGACGACCCCTTCGTCACAGCGGTCACCGGACCGGGACGGTTCCGCGGGCTGGGGCCGGTCGCCGCGGTGTTCTGGGACGTCGCCTACATGCGCGCGTACTTCCTGCTCATGACCGGGGCGCTGGCGCGTCCGCCGCTGTTCGGCTCGAACATGGTGATGCGACGGACCGCGTGGCTCGCGGTCCGTCACCGTGTGCACCGCTTCGACCCGCAGATCCACGACGACGTTGACCTGTCGATCCAGTTCGACCCCGCCTGGCGGACGGTCTTCGACCCGTCGCTGGTCGCGTCGGTGTCGGGCACGCCCGTCCGTGACGCCGTGGGACTGGTGGTCCGCACCCGGAAGGCGGGCAGGACGATGTGGACGTCGGGGATGCGCGCGTTCGCTCCCGGTCGGATCATGCGCCGCGTGCTCGCCGGGACGCGGGCCGTCCCCGTGGTGCGCCGACCGTGACCGAGGACGCTCCGGTGGTCGGGCACGTCGCGCCACCAGGCCTGCACTGCATGACGTTCAACGTGCGCCGTCCGGTCCCGCACCTGCGGCCCGGGCACCCGGACTCGTGGGTCCGGCGGGCGCCGGCCGTCGCCACGCTGGTCCGGTCCGAGACACCGCACCTGCTGGCCGTCCAGGAGGCAGTGCCCACCCAGGTGCAGCACCTCGGCACCTCCCTCGGGTCGCGCTGGCAGCCCGTGGTCACCGGGCGCGGACCGGGCGGCGGTGGCGAGCGCGTCGGCTTCTTCGTGGACACCGAACGGTTGCGGGTGGTGTCGGAGCGCACGATCGCGCTCGGACCGGACCCGTCGCGGATCGGTGCCAGGGCGTGGGGTGCGCCGTTCCCGCGGATCGCGGTCGTGTGCGAGTTCGACGACCTGGCCACGGGTGTGCGGTTCGCCGCCGTCGCGACGCACGTCGACCCGTTCTCGCCGCCGGCACAGACCCGGTCGGCGGAGCTCATCGGGCGGGTCGTCCGCGAGACAGGGCTCCCGGCCGTGGTGCTGGCGGACTGGAACGCCGGGGAGCGCTCGGCGTCGGCAGGGGTGCTCGCGGCGGCCGGGCTGGACGACACGTGGGTGCTGGCGGACCCGGCCGGACGCCAGGTGCCCGTCGGCACGTACGCCCGGTACCGCGCGCCCCGTCCCGGTCGTCCCCGGATCGACCGCGTCCTGGTCCGGGCGACCCCGTCGACCGGTGTCGTCGTCAATCGTGTGGCGATCTCGGCTCGGCGACCGGCCGGGGTCTGGCCGTCCGACCACCTGCCCGTGCACGCCGTCCTGCGATGGGAGCCCCGATGAGCCGTCCGCTCGTGCAGTCCGCCGCGTCCACCTTCCTCCGCCGCCCCCGCGGGTGGGAGTTCGTCGCGGACGTCATCCGCGTGCTCGCGCTCGTCAGCGTCCCCGTGGCGGCGGTCGGCTGGGGTGCGATCTCCTTCGCCGTGATGGGACTGTCCCTGCTCGGGGTCGTGCTCCCGCGGATCCTCGGGTTCCGGCCGGGGTTCGACATCGCGCTCTGCGTGCTGTCGGTCGTCGCCGGGTGGAGCAGTGTCCTCGACTGGTACACGACGGTGTTCGGGTGGGACAAGGTCGTGCACCTGCTGCTCATCGGTGCGTTGAGCGCCCTGGTGGCGATCGTCGCCGCGGACCTCGGGGTGCTGCCGGACGCCAGGTCGATCCACCTCGCGACCGCCGTCGTCATCTGCGGGACGATCGGTCTCGCGATCGGCGGGCTGTGGGAGATCTTCGAGTGGGCGGGGCACACGTACCTCGACGCGACGATCTTCGTCGGCTACGGCGACACGATCGGCGACCTCGCCGCTGACACCCTGGGCGCGGTGGCCTCGGGCTTCGTGCTGCGCTGGTGTGCCGGCGACCGGCGGGTGGTCGTCTCCCGCGGCTGAGCACGACCGCGGTCAGGGGCGGTACTCGTCCCGACGGCCGTGTGCCCGCGTCGTGGTCGGTGGGACGCGCGGCCCGGTCGCGCCGCCCGACCCGAGGGAGTCCATGACACCGGCCAGCACCTGGAGCACCGAGACGACGGTGGAACCGAGCCACCGGAGGATGCGCCACGCGACGCGCATCAGGCGGCGCTCCGTGCGGTGTCGTGCTGGCGTGCGGCGTCGTGCTGGCGTGCGGCGTCGTGCTGGCGTGCGGCGTCGTGCCGTCGCGCGATGTCGTGCTGTCGCGCGACGTCGGTGCGGAGTGCCGGGCAGTGCTCGGGCGTCGGGTGCTCGCTGATGTGGATGACCTCGTCGAGGCGGTCGCGCGCGGCCTCGAGCTCGGCGATCTGCGCCGTGATCCGGTCCCGCTCGTGGACGAGCAGCGCGGCGCTCTCGGCGGTGGCGACCCCGGCGTCGACGCACGGCATGAGCCGCGCGATGGTCCGGCTGGCGAGCCCCGCGGCGTAGAGCTGTTGGACGAGCCGGACACGGTCGACCGCCGCGACGTCGTACGTCCGCTGGCCGGATGTCGTGCGGGTCGCCGCGAGCAGCCCCTGCTCCTCGTAGTAGCGGAGCGACCGGACGCTGACGCCGGCCTTCGCTGCGAGGTCCCCGATGCGCATGTGTCCTCCCCGACTTGCACCTGACATGGATGTGAGGTCTTAGCGTACCTCCGTCGGTCCGGGAGGTGCCCGGTCGACGGAAGGAAACCATGGACATCGCCGGATCGGTCGCACTCGTCACCGGGTCGAACCGCGGCATCGGTCGCCGCTTCGTCACGCAGCTCCTGGAGCGTGGTGCCGCCAAGGTCTACGCGACCGCGCGCCGCCCCGAGCTCGTGGACATCGAGGGCGTCGAGGTGCTCCCGCTCGACATCACCGACCAGGCGTCCGTCACCGCCGCAGCCGAGCGCGCCGGGGACGTCACCCTGCTGATCAACAACGCCGGGATCGCGACGCAGTCCTCGCTGCTGACCGACGACCTCGAGAACGTCCGTCGCGAGATGGACACGCACTTCTGGGGGAACCTGTCGATGGTCCGGGCGTTCGCACCCGTCATCGAGCGGAACGGCGGCGGCACGATCGTCAACGTGCTGTCGGCCCTTTCGTGGTTCGCGTACCCCGGCAGCGGTGGGTACGCGGCCGCCAAGGCAGCGGAGTGGAACATGACGAACGCCGTGCGGCTCGAGCTCGTGCCGCGGGGCGTCACGGTGCAGGGACTCCACCTCGGCGCCGCCGACACCGACATCATGGCCGGGTACGAGGGCCAGATGATCGACCCGATGGAGGTCGCGATCGCGTCCCTGGACAGGGTCGAGCGGGACGCGGCCGAGGTCGTCGTCGACGAGTGGAGCGCGCTGGTGAAGGCGTCACTGGCGGCCGATCCGGCCGCGTTCTACGCGCAGTTCGGGATCTGACCACCGGACGGGAGGCTCGTGGCGGGCCCGCCACGAGCCTCCCGTCCGCCCGTTGGTCGCGACCAGGTCGCGCTGCTGGACTAGGTTCCAGGACATGCGCTCCCCGATCCCGTCGGTCGTCCGGCGGATCGACGGTGCCTTCGCGTGGCTCGCCATCGTCGCGGCCGCACTGCTGGCGGTCGTCCTCGCGACCCAGGCCTTCGCCCGCGGGTGGAGCCAGAGCTGGTTCGTGGTGCTCGTCTACCTGGTCATCGCCTACCTCGTGCTCCCCCGGCTGCACACGGCGCTCGCCGCGGTGTACCTGCCCGACTACTTCATCGGGCGGACCCGGACCCGTGAGGGCATCCTCGGCGACCCGGTGAACATCGCGCTGATGGGATCGGAGGAACAGATCCACACGGTGATGCGGGACGCCGGGTGGGTGCTGGCGGACGACCTCGGCTTCCGGGCGAACCTCCGCATCGTCGTCGCGACGCTGACCAGGCGGAGCTACCCGAACGCACCGGTGTCGAACCTGTACCTCTTCGGCGGACGGCAGGCGTTCTGCTACCAGCAGGAGGTCGGCAACAGCCCGGGCAAGCGGCACCACGTGCGGTTCTGGCGGACGCCGGACGACTGGCTGCTCCCCGGTGGACGCCGGGTCGAGTGGCTCGCGGCCGCGACGTTCGACAGCGGGGTCGGTTTCAGCGTGTTCACGTGGCAGGTCACCCACCGCGTCGCGCAGGACATCGACGCCGAACGCGACCACGTCATCGGGTCGCTCGGTCCTGCTGCGCGGGTCGACGTCATCGAGGCGTTCTCCGCCGGTTACCACTCCCGGAACGGCGGCGGGGACGCGATCCAGACCGACGGGGACCTGCCCGTCGCGGATCTCGGCGCGGTCGTCGCCGACGAACCAGCGCTCCAGGAGACCTCGCGTCGGGTCGGCCGTGTCCGACCGGGCGAGGTCGTCGCCGGCGTGCTGCTCATGGCGATCCGGCCCCTCGCAGCCGCCGCGCTCGTGCTCGCCCTCGTCACCGGGGTCGACATCGCGGGGCTGCTGGGATCGACGGCGGACACGGCCTCGCTCGCGACACCCGGGGTCCGCGTCGTGCTCGCCGTGGTCTTCGGCATCGTGTCGCTGTTCTGGTGGGTGCTCACCCTGCGCGTGTGGCTCGGTCGACCGTTCGCACGGTTCACGGCGATGACGCTGTCGACGATCGGGATCGTCACGGTCGCGACGGCCTGGATCGGCGGGACCGAATCGCTCACGATGCAGAGCGGGCTGGCGGGGTTCGCGCTCGACATCGCGATCCTGTTCGCGCTGTCCGGGGCGGAGTCCCGGCAGTGGACGCTCGCCCGCAAGCGTCGCCGTCGCCGGTCCCCAGGGGGCGTCGTCAGCCCGCGCGCGTAGCGTCGGACGGACACGAGAAGGCGAGAGACGATGGCGAAGAACACCAAGCACACCGGCACGCGAGCACTGCTGCTCGGCATCCTGAGCGGCGGTCGGAGCGCGACGCCCCTGGCCCTGCTGGCGTTGAACCGGGACCGCAAGGAGCTCACCGGTGCGTGGCAGGACTGGCCGATGTTCCGCACGCAGCTCGGCCGCGGGCTGCTCGTCGCCGGTGCCGTCGGGGAGCTCGTCGGGGACAAGCTGCCGAAGACCCCCAGTCGCATCGCGGCAGCCGGGCTCATCGGGCGTGCCGGATCTGGCGCCCTCGTCGGCGCGGCGATCGCCACGACTGGCAAGCGCGACCGCCGCGTCGAGGGAGCGGTCCTCGGCGCGGTCGGTGCGCTCATCGGCAGCTTCGCGGGCTACTTCCTGCGCAAGGCGATCGGGACCACGACCGGCCTCCGGGACCCGCTCGTCGCCCTCGGCGAGGACGCCGCGGTGATCGCGGGCTCGTCCAAGGTGATCACCGCGCGCTGATCTTCGGTCCGCTGATCGTCAGTCCTCAGGGATGACACGCTCGAAGCGCGACGTTTCCGTACCGTCGGGGTCCGGACCGTTGCGCTTCCCCGTGTCGAGGGCGTCGAGGGACCTGAGCTCCTCGTCGGACAGCGCGAAGTCGAAGACGTCGAAGTTCTCGGCGATCCGTCCGGGGTTCGTCGACTTCGGGATCGCGTTCCGTCCCTGCTGCAGGTGCCAGCGGAGCATGACCTGTGCGGCGGTCTTGCCGTGCGCCTCGCCGATCGCACGGATCGTCGGGTCGTCGAGCACGCTGACCCGCTCGTCACCGAAGCCGGGGTAGAACGTGATCCCGCCGATCGGGGACCACGCCTGGTCGAGGGTCCCGTGCTCGGCGTCGGCCCGCTGCACGTCCGGCTGCGTGAAGTACGGGTGCAGCTCGATCTGGTTGAGCGCGGGGACCACGTCGGTCTGGTCGAGGAGCGAGCGGAGGTGGTGCGGCATGAAGTTGCTCACCCCGATCGCGCGGACCCGGCCGTCGGCGTACAGCTGCTCGAGCGCCTGGTACGCGGCGACGGTCTTGTCGAAGCGGTCCGGTGCGGGCTGGTGCAGGATCAGCACGTCGACCGTGTCGAAGCCGAGCTTGCGCGTCGCCTTGTCGAACGCGTGCAGGGTCTCGTCGTACCCGTAATCGGAGACCCAGATCTTCGTCTCGACCACGATGTCGTTGCGGTCGACGCCCGAGGCACGGATGCCCTCGCCGACCTGTCGTTCGTTGCCGTACGCGGCGGCGGTGTCGATGTGGCGGTAGCCGACCTCGAGCGCAGTCCGCACCGCGTCGACCGTGTCCTCGGGGGAGCTCTGGAAGACGCCGAAGCCGATCGGGGGGAGCTGGACGCCGTTGTTGAGGGTGATGTTGTCCATGCGGGGAACGGTAGGCCGGTGCTCGGCGGTGCGACGGGTCCTGTCGGTACCTGCTCCGACGGTGCCCGGGTCGACCGCCGTGGTCACCAGCGCTCGTGCACCGTCGCGCGGAACCACCGGTCGTACAGCTCGTGCACGGTCGCGTCGAGACCAGGCACGGGGTCGAGCGAGCCGGCAGCAGCGTTGGAGCGGGCCTGCTCCGCGTTGCGCGCGCCGGGGATCGCGGCCGTGACGCCGTCCTGCGCGACGATCCAGGCCAGCGCCGCCTGCGGGACGGAGACGCCGTCGGGCAGTGCGGCGGCGAACTCCTGCGCCGCCCGGACCCCGTCCTCGAACGGCACGCCGCTGAAGGTCTCGCCCTGGTCGAACGCCTCGCCGTGGCGGTTGTAGGTACGGTGGTCCTCCGGGGCGAACTCGGTGTCGGTGGTGTACTTGCCGGAGAGCAACCCCGATGCCAACGGGACGCGCGCGAGCACGGCGACCCCTGCCTCCCGTGCGGCCGGCAGGACCGCGTCCAACGGCTTCAATCGGAACGCGTTGAGGATGATCTGGACGCTCGCGACACCGGGCCGCCCGATCGCGGTGAGTGCCTGGTCGGCGGTCTCGACGCTGACGCCGTACGCGGCGATCGACTGATCGGCGACGAGCGCATCGAGGGCGTCGTAGACGGCGTCGTCGTCGAACACGGGGGTCGGCGGGCAGTGCAGCTGAACCAGGTCGAGCGTGTCCTGCTGCAGGTTCGCCCGCGAGCGGTCGACCCACTCGCGGAAGTTCGCCGCACTGTAGTTCGACGGCACCTGGTCCGCACGACGGCCCATCTTCGTCGTGACCGTGACGCCGGAGTCGGCGTTGGCGCGGAGCCATCGCCCGATGAGCTCCTCGCTGCGACCGTCGCCGTAGACGTCGGCGGTGTCGAAGAGCGTGACGCCGGACTCGAACGAGGCGTCCATCACCGCGAAGGCGTCGGCGTCCTCCACCGGACCCCAGTCGCCGCCGAACTGCCAGGTGCCGAGGCCGATCACGGAGGTCTCACGGCCGGTGCTGGCCAGGGTGCGTCGCTGCATGGTCACGACGCTAGTCCCGCTGGGCCGTGTACTGGTGGAACCTCCTTCACCGCGCGTTCCGCTCCTACCGTGGAGGCATGCACGACGACACCAGCACGATCGAGACGACGATCCCCGCGGCCGGACGGCCCTCGTTGCGCGAGCGCGTCGCGATGTGGTGGACGGCGAACGCCGAGATCACGGAGCTCACCCGGGACCGGGAACGCGAAGCCCGGGTGCGCGACGAGATGGCGGTGCGCCTGGCTCCGGGGCCGTGGGCGATCGCCGACCTGTTCCGGCGCCGCTGAGGGCGCAGCCTTCAGTGCTGCGCCGGTCGCGCGCCGTCGCTGAACAGTCCGGCGGTGCCGAGCCGGACCCGAGCCCTGGCTCGGTCCTGGTCGTCGCCGAACCGGTCCACGCCCCACGAGAGCGTCGTCAGCAGCTCGAAGACGTCCTCGGCGCTCGCCGTGTCGGTCGCCGATCCGGCCGACCGGGCCCGCTCGAGGAACTCCCCCGTCCGCTCGGTCAGACCGGCGCAGAGGCTGCTGACGGGCGAGTCGTCGTCACCGATCGCACCCGCGATGCAGGTCGGCAGGTTCTGCCAGATCCGGAGCTGCCAGGTCACGCGGAACATCCACTCGGCGAGGGCGTCGTCGGCGGGCAGCTGCTCGAGGTCGCGGGAGTCGCGGAGCGCGGCGTGGAAGCTCTCCGCCATCACGGCCGCGAGGAGGTCTTCCCGAGTCGGGAAGTTTCGGTACAGGGTCGCGTTCCCGACGCCGGCCGCGGTCGCGATGCCGTCGATCGGCGCGAGGGTGCCGCCCTGCTCGAACACCTGTCGAGCGGCGGTGATGATCGCGTCACGGTTGCGTCGTGCGTCGGCGCGCATGGGCTTCGTGGTCGTCTGGTCCACGGCGTCTCCGTTCTGCTCGCTTTCGGTTGACAGAAGTGGGGGAACTCCCCACATACTGATCCGGGGACAATCCCCGTTTCATTCTCAACCTACAGGAGTGACCATGACTGAGCGACTCGACGACCGGATCGTGCTCGTGACCGGAGCGAACGGGGGGCTCGGCGAGGAGTTCGTGCGCCAGGCCCTCGAACGCGGCGCCGCCAAGGTGTACGCGACGGCTCGCTCACCGCGGCAGTGGGACGACGACCGGATCGTGCCGCTGACCCTCGACCTGACCGACGCAGGATCCATCGCGGCGGCAGCGGCGGCCGCTCCCGACGTCGACCTGCTCGTGAACAACGCCGCCATCGCCCCCAGCACCGACGGCTCGATCGCGAGTGCGGACGACGACGTGCTCCGGTCCGTCTTCGAGACGAACGTGTTCGGGACGATCAAGGTCTCCGGCGCGTTCGCCCCCGTGCTCGCCCGGAACGGTGGCGGTGCCGTGCTGAACGTGCTCTCCCTCGCCGCGTGGACGCCGATCCCGACCGTGTACGCCGCGTCGAAGGCGGCCGCATGGTCCGCGACGAACGGGCTGCGGACCGAGTTGGCGGCGCAGGGCACGACCGTGACCGGGGTCCTCGTCGGCATGATCGACACCGCGATGGGGGCACGGTTCGACGTGCCGAAGGTGAGCCCGGCGAGCGTCGTCGCGCAGGCGTACGACGGTGCGGTCGTGGGCGCGTTCGAGGTCCTCGCCGACGACGACACCCGGATGGTCAAGGGGCTGCTGAGTCGCCCCGCCGAGGACCTCGGCGAGGCGACCGCGCAGGCGATGGCGGCGATCGCGGGCTGAGCGCGGTGCGTGGGGTGCGCGCGGTCAGCGCGGCCCGTTCGCGCGTCAGCTGCCGAGTGCCGAGAGCTCCTCGAACTCGTCGTCGGTCAGCTCGATCGTCGCGCCCGCGAGGTTGTCCTCGAGGTGCGCGACGCTCGAGGTGCCGGGGATCGGCAGCACGACCGGCGATCGCTTGAGCAGCCAGGCGAGGGCGATCTGCGCCGGCGTGGCGTCCTTGCGCTTCGCGAGGTCGGTCAGCGGGGAGTCGTCCCCGGTCAGGCCGCCGGTGGCGAGCGGGAACCAGGGGATGAAGCCGATGCCCTGCTCGGTGGACCAGTCCAGGAGCTCCTCGGCGTCGCGCTTCTGCAGGTTGTAGAGGTTCTGCACGGAGACGATCGTCGCGATCTCCTGCGCGGCCTTCACGTCGTCCACCTGGACCTCGGACAGGCCGATGTGCCGGATCTTGCCCTCGTCCTGGAGCTTCTTGAGCTCACCGACCTGGTCCTCGAGCGGGACCTTCGGGTCGATGCGGTGCAGCTGGAACAGGTCGATGCGCTCGAGCCCCAGGCGGCGCAGGCTCATCTCGGCCTCCTGTCGCAGGTACTCCGGTCGACCGACGGGCGGCCACTCGTTCGGGCCCGTGCGGGTGAGGCCGGCCTTCGTCGCGATCACGATGTCGTCGCCGTAGGGGTGGAGCGCTTCGTGGAGCAGCTCTTCGGCGACGTAGGGGCCGTAGCTGTCGGCGGTGTCGAAGAAGTTCACGCCGAGCTCGACGGCGCGCTGCAGGACGCGGACGGCTTCGTCGTGGTCCTTCGGGGGTCCCCAGACCCCGGGGCCGGTGAGCTGCATGGTGCCGTACCCGAGGCGGTTCACCTCGAGATCGCCGCCGATGCGGAACGTACCGGAGGCGTCGGCGGGACGGGTGGTGGTGTCAGGACCTGTCGTCATGTGTCCGGTCTACCCCGTCCGGCCGCTCCGTCCTCAGCGGACCTGTCCCCCTGCCGGGCGCGGGTACGGGGTCTCGCCACGCTCCAGCATCCCGACGAGCTTCGTCAGCCGGTTCGTCCGCGCGGTCGCGCTCGGGGCGGTCGTGATCCGGTGCAGCACCGCGTACCGGTTCGTGGCGTCGAGGTCGGCGAACAGTGCGGCTGCGGCCGGAGCGGCGTCGAGCGCTGCCTGCAGGTCGTCGGGCACCGTGATCGAGGCGGCTCCGGCGTAGGCGCGGTCCCAGCGCCCGTCCTCCTTCGCGCGGTCGATCTCTGCCTGACCCCGCGCTCGCATCCGCCCTTCGGCGATGAGCGTCGCGACGAGTCCGATGTTGCGCTCGGACCACAGCGAGGCCTTCCGGCGCGGCGTGAACCGCTGCAGGAACGTCGCGGCGTCGAGGCTGCGCTTCTGACCGTCGATCCACCCGGAGCAGAGCGCCTCGTCGAGCGCCTGGGCGTAGGTCACGGATGTCGGCTCCGTCGTGCCCTTCTTCGCGAGGACGAGCCAGATCCCGTCGGAGGAGCCCTCGTTCGCGTCGAGCCATGCGCGCCAGGCTGCGGCGTCCACGACGACGAACGGCTCGATCTCCATGCGGCACATCGTAGGACGCGTCGATCGGATGGTCCGGACGTGACTGATGCGCGCGACTAGCGTCTGCGGCGAGCGACCGCCCGGTCGCCACGGCCGAGGTCGGCCACGAAAGGGAACACATCATGAGCAGCTCTTCCGCCTCGGGTCGGCCGACAACGGTCACCATCTCGTTCGTCCTCTGGCTGGTGACGGTCCTGATCGGGATCATCGGCGGCATCGTGGGCTTCGCTTCCTCCGGTTCGCAGGTGCAGGGGGCCGCCGGTGGCACCGCCCTCGTGATCGGTGCGGTCATCGCGATCGTCATCGCCCTGGTCGAGCTCTTCATCGTGTTCCGCATGCGCGACGGCCGGAACTGGGCCCGCATCGTGCTGCTGGTCCTGGCGATCCTGCAGGTCCTCGGCGTCGTGAGCGCGTTCAGCATCGTCGGCACGATCGGCCTCATCGCCGTGATCATCGCCACGATCCTGATGTTCCTCCCTGCCTCGAACGCCTACTTCCGGCGCTGACGCGGGCGGGCGCTGCGCGGGCCCCGCGCGGGTCAGCGAACCACGAAACGGACACAACACCGCGAGATTCCACGGTGTCGTGTCCGTTTCGTGGTTCTGTGTCCGCCGCCCGCCCCCGCGTCACACCCAGTTCGGCTGGGCGAACAGGCCGTCGGGGTCCGCCTGCTCGGCGATCCGGTGCAGCCGCGAGGTGTTCACGTCGAAGTACGCCGCCGGGTCCGTGATCGCCGCGTCGCAGTAGTTCGCGTACGCCCCGTCGCCCCACGCCGGCGCCATCGCGTCCCGGAACCCCCGCACGTACTGGTCGAAGGGCGCCGGGTCGGCACCGTTCTGGAACACCGCGGTGTACTGCACCGTGCAGAGCGCGGACCGCCACGGGAACGCACTGTCCGTCCGCCCGACATCGGCCACGACCCCGCCGAGGGCATCGAGCGCGACTCCGCCCTCGAGCACGCCGGACACCTTCGCAGCACCCGCCGCCTGCTGCACGAGCACGTCGATCTGGGCATCCGTCAACGCCACGGTCCCGATCGACGAGGTCGCGGCCTGTGACACCCGCTGCGCCTTCCCGCCGAGTTGTGCCATCGCGTGTCCGTAGGTCAGCTCGGTCGCCGTGTGCGACGTCGGCGTCACGCCGGTGGCCTGGATGAAACCGTCGACGCTGGTGTCTGCACCTGACTTCTCGCCGGTCCAGGTGCCGGTGATCGTCACGGTCGGCGCGCTGTGCCGGGATCCGGCGAGCAGCTTCAGCGTCGACCAGAGCTTCGGGTCCGCCTTCGGCGCCCAGTCCTGCCAGGCGCGCACGACGTCCCGAGCGGCCGACCAGGGGAACACGATGCTGAAGAGCAGGACGGGAGGCGCGTCCTGCGTCCGGAACGTCATCGACGTCACGACGCCGACGGTTCCACCGCCCCCACCGCGGCAGGCCCAGAACAGGTCCGGTTCGCGTGTGGCCGAGACCTCGTGCACGGCTCCGTCGGCGGTGACGACCGTGACTCCGGTGAGCTGGTCGCACGTCAGCCCGAAGGACCGCACGAGGACGCCGACACCACCGCCGAGTGTCAGCCCGCCGATGCCCACGGTCGGGCAGGATCCCGCGCCGATCGCCCGGCCGGCCTTCGCCAGCGCCGCGTACACGTCGCCGAGCTGCGCGCCGGGGCCGATCGTCACGGAGTCGCCGGAGACGTCGATCCCGTCCAGGGTCTGCGTGCTGATCACCAGCGACCGCGGGACGTCGGTCCCGGACGCACCGCCGGCCGACCACCCCGTGTACGAGTGGCCGCCGGCCCGGAGCGCCACCGGGGTGTGCGTGTTCCTGGCGAACGCGAGCCCGGCGACCACGTCGTCGCTGTTCGCCACGCGGAGGATGCCCTGCGGGTCGGCGTCGTCGTACCGGGGGTTCTCGAGCACGCGCGCGCCGTCCCACCCGTTCGAGCCGGAGCGCAGCAGCGTGCCGGAGACCGCGGCGGCCAGCGCGTCCCACGAGTCCGGGCCCGTGGGTGACGACGGTGTCGGGGTGGGACTCGGTGTCCGCGTGCGGGTCGGCGACGGTGACGGCGAGGGCCCGGTGCAGGCGGCCAGGACCCCTGCGAGCCCGAGCCCGACTCCCCCGGCGATGAGCCCCCTGCGTGTGGTCGTGCTGCGTGTGGTCGTGCTGCGTCCCTCGGTCACCCACCCTGTCTACGCGCTCCCTCTCCCACGCTCCCCCTCCCCCCTCCATCGAGGGAACAGAAAACGTCGGATCCCCCGGGCCCACCCGACGTTTTCTGTTCCCTCGATCACGCGGCGGCGCGGCCACGCGGCGGCGCGGCCGAGCGTCACGCCGCGGCGCTGCTGATCCGGACGGCACCGGCCCATTCGTGCACCCACTCGGGCAGCGCGAGGTCGGACGGCGCCCCACCCACGGCGTCGAGGAGCTCCGACGGGGACACCGTCCCGCCCGTCTTCCGGAGGAACCGCCCCTGCACGACCGCACGCGCGATGACCTTTCCCCGCCGGACGAACGTCTGCTCGAGGTACACCGACCGCTCGTCCACGCCGAGCACCCGCGTCACCAGCTCGAACCGCTGCCCGAGCGTCAGCGACCGCTTGTACGTGATCGTCTGCGCCGCGACGACCGGGTACCACCCGCGGTCGGTCAACGAGCCCCAGAAGCCCGACCGGAGCATCAGGTCGAGCCGCCCGAGGTCGAGCAACGACAGGTACTTGCCGTTGTTCACGTGCCGCAGCGGGTCGAGGTCGGTGAGGGTCACCCGGAACGGCGTCCGCGCCTCGTCCCAGAGCGACAGTCGTGGTCCGGTCCGGGTCTTCAGGCGCAGGAGCAGCAGGCGGAAGTACAGGTTCACGCATCCGATCAGAGCAGACGACCGCCGACCGGACCCGGACGTTGGAGGAACCGGACGAACCAGGCCCGCCCGTGACGGGTACGACCGGTGCCTCCCTCCAACCGAGCACCGCGGAGTAGACCGGGAGCATGCAGACACGGAAACTCGGAGAACTCGAGGTCGGCGCGATCGGCCTCGGCACCATGGGGATGAGCGCCTTCTACTCGGGCGCCGGCACGGACGACGACGAGTCGATCCGCACCATCCACCGCGCGCTCGACCTGGGCGTCACGCTCATCGACACCGCCGAGATGTACGGCCCGTACATCAACGAGGAGCTCGTCGCCCGCGCGATCGCGGACCGCCGCGACGACGTCGTCCTCGCCACGAAGTTCGGCATCATCACACACACGCCCGGCGAGATCACGCCGAGCACCGAACGCGCGATCAGCTCGGACCCCGACTCGGTGCGCATCGCCCTCGAGGGGTCGCTCCAGCGCCTCGGCACCGACCACATCGACCTCTGGTACCAGCACCGCGTCGACCCGAAGGTGCCGATCGAGGACGTCGTCGGCCAGCTCGCCGGCTTCGTGCAGGAGGGCAAGATCCGCCACATCGGCCTGTCGGAGGCCGGTGCCGAGACGATCCGGAAGGCGCACGCCGTCCACCCGATCACGGCGCTGCAGAGCGAGTACTCCCTGTGGACGCGCGACCCCGAGGACGGCGTGCTCGACACCCTCCGCGAGCTCGGCATCGGCCTGGTGCCGTACTCCCCGCTCGGCCGCGGGTTCCTGACGGGCGCGATCACGAAGCCGTCCGATCTCGACGCCGACGATTTCCGGTTGGCGAACCCTCGCTTCCAAGAGGAAGCGTTCGCGTCGAACATGCGCATCGTCGACGAGGTCCAGGCCGTCGCGACCGAGGCCGGCGCGACTCCCGCGCAGGTCGCCCTCGCGTGGCTGCTGGCCCAGGGCGACGACATCGTCCCCATCCCCGGCACGAAGCGGGTCTCGCGGCTCGAGGAGAACGTCGGCGCAGCCGACCTCACCCTCACCGCCGACCAGGTGGCGCGCCTGTCGGCGCTGCCCGCCCCGACGGGCGACCGCTACCCCGACATGTCGGGCATCGGGCGGTAGACCCGGCCGTCTCCAGGACGGGAGGCTCGGTGCAGGCTGGCACCGGGCCTCCCGTCCGTTTCGGGCCGTGGGCGCGTGATCCACGCGACCCACCGCCGTCACCTCGGCGAAACAGGGGCTGCATAGCGTCCAGAGGACAGGGAATCCACCGACCGCGAGGGGCAGTCATGACGACCACGAAGACCAGGGGCGAGGACGGCGTCGACACCGTTCCGCCGCTCGCACGACTGCTGCCGCTCGGGCTGCAGCACGTCCTCGCGATGTACGCGGGGGCGATCGCCGTCCCGCTCATCGTCGGAGGAGCGCTCGGGTTCTCGAGCGCCGATCTCGCGTTCCTGATCAGCGCCGACCTGTTCGTCGCCGGGCTCGCCACGATCGTGCAGTCCGTCGGCTTCTGGCGGTTCGGCGTCCGGCTGCCGCTCGTGCAGGGCGTGACGTTCGCCGCGGTCGGACCGATGATCGCGATCGGATCGCAGCACGGGATCACCGCCGTCTACGGGGCGACGATCGCGTGCGGCGTGTTCATGGTGGTGGTCGCACCCTGGTTCGCCCAGTTGGTGCGGTTGTTCCCGCCGATCGTGACCGGGACCGTCATCCTCGTCATCGGGCTGTCGCTGATGAGCGTCGCTGCCGGATGGGTCACCGACGGCGGGAAGGACGGCGCAGCGAAGCCGCTCGACGTCGCGTTCGCCGCCGGGGTGCTGCTGGCGATCGTCCTCGTGGAGCGGTTCGCGCCTCGGGGACTCGCACGGGTCTCGGTGCTGTTCGGGCTGTTGGTCGGGACCGTCGCCGCGCTGTTCGTGCCCGGCATGGTGGACGGTTCGAGCATCGGATCCGCGTCGTGGTTCGCGTTCGTCACGCCGTTCCACTTCGGGCTGCCGACGTTCGACCTGGCCTCCATCGTGTCGATGCTCGTCGTCGGACTCGTGATCATGACCGAGACGACCGGGGACATGATCGCCGTCGGAGAGGTCACCGGGCGTCCCGTGTCGAAGCGCACCCTGGCCGACGGACTCCGTGCGGACGGGCTCGGCACGGTCGTCGGCGGGGTGTTCAACACGTTCCCGTACACGGCCTTCGCGCAGAACGTCGGCCTCGTGGCGCTGACCGGGGTCCGCTCGCGCTACGTCGCCACCGCTGCCGGCGGGATCCTCGTCGTGCTCGGGCTGGTGCCGAAGGTGGCCGCGGTGGTCGAGGCGATCCCGCACGCGGTCCTCGGTGGTGCCGGAGTGGCGCTGTTCGGGATGGTCGCGGCGAGCGGCATCAGGACGCTCTCGAAGGTGCGGTTCGACAACCGGAACGTGTTGGTGGTGGCGCTGCCCCTCGGCATCGGGCTGCTGCCCACGATCGCGCCGTCGATCTACGGCGCGTTCCCGACGTGGTTCACGCTGGTCTTCGACTCGGGGATCTCGGCCGGGGCCGTCGCGGCGATCCTGCTCAACCTGCTGCTCGGGTCGCGTTCCGTGGCCGATCGGTACGGCGAGGACCCGGCGGTGGGCTCCTACGACGGGGTCCGCTCGACGGCGCCGATCGCGCTCCCCGGGCGGGAGCCCGTGCGGGAGTAGGCCGCGCTCCGCGAGACGCCGCCGGATCCCCGAGATGCCCGGGGCTTCGGCGGCGTCTCGGCGAACCGCCGGTCAGATGAACGCGGGGAGGTGCTCCCACGCCGCGGGGGCGTCCTCGACACCGTCGCGGACGACCGTCCCCTCGATGAGGCCGTAGGGACGATCGGCAGCGATGAAGACCTCGTTCTCGTTCGTCATGTCGAACGGCGACAGGTCCACGACGAAGTGGTGCTTGTTCGGCATCGCGAAGCGCACCTCGGCGAGTTCCGGACGGAGCTCGATCGCCGCGCGGCCCATCTCGAACAGGGTCTGCTGCAGGGCGAGGGAGTGCACGGTCGCGAACTGCTCGAGCATGACCGCGACGACGGAGGCGTACACCTCGTCGTAGTCGATCCCGGCCGACACCGCTTCCGGCAGGTAGCGCCACCGGGCGGTGACCTCGGTCGCCATGATCCGGTCGGTGACCTCCGGCAGCGTCGTGAACCGCGTCCGCGGGAACCCGTGGAACTCGGAGCCGGTCGACTTCAGGACGACGAGGTCCTTCACCCCGCCGGTGACGTGGCGCTGCCCGTCCGACACCTGCACGGTCGCGAGCCTGGTGCCCGAACCGGTCCGCCGGAACGAGTGGTCGTGCGGCTGCCCGTCGACGGTGATGCGCTCCCACGGGTGCACTTCCGCCTGCCAGAGCCCGCCCGTGACCCAGTCGAACTCGGTGGTGAAGTGCGAGGCGAGCAGTGCGAGGAACTCCTCCGGCGCGCCCACGCCGTACTCCTTGGCGAAGGCGAAGACGGTGTTCTTCTGGGTGTCCGTCGCGACGATCGACGCGTTGTCGCCGGTCGTGAAGGACTCGTCGAAGGCGCCGGTGAGCTGCGACGTCACCGTCAGGTCCGCGAGCTCGTGCCGGTCCCCGTGGCGGGTCACCCGCACCAGACGGTTCTCGGCCTTACCGTACTTGTTCGGTCCCAGGTGGACGGTCATGGGTCAACTCCCTCGGTAGGTGCTGTAGGCGAAGGGGCTCAGCAGCAGTGGCACGTGCATGTGGTCGGTGCCCGCGACGGTGAACGCCACGGTCACGGACGGGTGGAACGTCGGGACGCCGGCGTCGGCGAACCAGGCGCCGGTCGCGAAGCGGAGTTCATGGTCGCCGCGAGCGAGCACGTCCGGCCCGAGGGCAGCGCGACCGTCGGCGTCCGTCGTCCCGGTCGCGACGACGTCCCCGGACGGTCCGCGGAGCGTCAGCCCGACGCCGACTGCAGGGGTGCCGGTCGTCGCGTTGAGGACGTGCGTGGTCAGGTGCGCGACGCCGAACGTCGCGCGGATGCGGTGCACGGCGATGTCGGCCAGCGCCCGGGCGGCTTCGTCCGTCTCCCGAGACGGCTCGTTTGACAGGCGTCGGGTCAGCTCCGCGAGCAGCTCCGAGGGGGTCCGCCCGGCCGCACGCACGAGGAACACGCGGCCGAACCGTTCCTCGTAGGCCGCGTTGCCCGAGGCGATCTGCGCGGTGACGTCCTCGTCGGCGGTGCGCATCGAGGACTGCTCCCGCGCCGAGGACGCGTCCGTCGCCCGCTCCCCGATGCGCGGGTGGTGCGCGAGTGCCGCGTCGAGCTCGGGCCCGCCCCAGTCCGCAGCGTCGGCGCGCGCACGCTCGATCAGTGCGGCGACGGAGCCGAACGGCCGGGCTGCGACGAGGGCATCCACCCATGCCGGGACGTCGGCCCACCCGCGGACGGTCGAGGCTGCGTCGAGGGCGGTCGCGTCGTTGAAATCGCCGAGGTCCATGCGGCAACGCTATGGAACGCGTGTTTCACGGGGATTTCCGTCCGGTGTCCCCTTGGTCGGCCGGCCACCGCCCTGAAACGCGGCCGGGAGGCTCGTGGCGGCCTGGCACCGTGCCTCCCGGCATGCACGTTCTCACCCACAACACGTGGTTGGGAAAGCGGAATCGCGCGTTGGAGGTCGGAAGATCCGACCTCCAACGCGCGATTCGACCTCCTACGCGGGGAGTGGCGCCCCTCAGACCTCGGCGGCGAAGCCCGCCGCGCGGAGCTGGAGGTCCTCGATCCGCTGGAGCCGAGCCGCCTCGACGTCGTAGCCCTCGTAGGCGGGCGGCGGCAGCTTCCGGACGTTGCGGGAGCACTGGAAGTCCTCGCAGACCAGGGTGCCGACGGTGTTGCCGTTCCGACCGGCCTTGCCCGACCGCTTCGCGCTGTAGAACACGACGTCGTTCGGGAGTTTCACGTCCTGGCACCACGTGCACTGCGCCCGGGAGTTCGGCGAGGCGTCGGCCTGCCGGAACAGGATGCCGACGAGCTCGCCGTCGAGGGTCGGCACGACGACGTACGCACGCCGACCGATCTTCGGGTCGCGCCAGCCGAGGTAGTCGAGGTCGTCCCAGACGATGTCCTCGAAGTCGGTGGGCAGGGTGATGTCGCTCGTCTCCTTGCGGGAGGCGTTGACGAAGGACGCGCGGATGGTCTTCTCGCTGATGGGGAGCATGGTGAACCGTTTCGGTCGAGCCGCTCGGGGCGCGTGGATGCGCCGCGCCGAGCGGGTGTTCTGGAGGAGGGTCGACGCCGTGTGCACGACGACGGGGGCCGTGTCCGACGGACACGACCGGGGGCGTCAGGCCCTGATGCCGGCGCTGTGGGCGCCGACGACCTCCTCGGAACGGATGCTCATCCGACCAGTCTAGGAGCCGCTGTCAAGAGCACGAGCGAGCCGTCGTACGAGGGCTGGACGCGCAGGGCGCCGTGGCGGGCGTCCCACGCGCCGGTCTCGAGCGCGGTCCGGAGTGCGGCGACGCTGCGGGCCGCGCTCATCTCGTCGACGAAGGACCACGCCGAGTTCGCCTTGCGGGCACCCGGGTCGAGGAGCCGCTCCGGTCGGCCGTAGTAGGCCTCGGAGAACCCGTCGACGCACGTGAAGGGGATCGGGATGCGGGTGGTCTCGACGTCGCCGCCGAGGGCGCTGGCGATGCGGTCGAGCGCGGGGTACCGACGGGCCTCCGTCGCCATCACGTCGGGGGCGTACTCGGCGAGCCAGTAGTCCTCGACGCGGGTCGGGTCGCACGTGAGCACCACGACCGGGCCCCTCGTCACCCGGCGCACCTCGGCGAGACCGCGCTCCAGGTCGGTCCACTGGTGCACGGAGAACGTCGTCATCGCGGCGTCGAAGGTGTCGTCCGCGAACGGCAGGTCCTCGGCCGTGGCGTCGATCGCCGTCGCGAGCTCGGCAGGGCGCTGCGCCCGCATGGACTCCGACGGCTCCACGGGCGTGACGTCGCGGTCCTTGGGCTCGTACGAACCGGCTCCCGCGCCGACGTTGAGGACGGTGCGGGCATCGCCGAGGGCCTTCGCGATGGCCCTGGCGAACGTGGGTTCCGGTCGGCGGTACCTGCCGTACCCGGCGCCGATCGTGCCGTAGTCGGCGTCCCCCGCCGAGCCGTCCGCAGTCCTGGTCACGTGCTCAGCCTACGGCGGGGCGCGACGCGGGTGTCGATAGGGTCGACGCATGATCGACGGGGGCTACAGCATCGTGTTCATTCCGTACGTGCTCTTCTTGCTCGCACTCGCCGTGCTCACCGTGGCGCTCATCGTGCTCGTGTTCGCTGCGATCCGGGTGCTGCGACTGTCGGCGCAGGAGCGTGTGCTGCGCATCGAGCGCCTGAAGTACCCGGCGCTGTTCGACGACGATGACGACGACGACGACGCACCGGCGTCGCCTGGTCCTTCCGCGTAGCGGGTAGCGGGCAGCGGGCAGCGACGAGCGCCCGCGTCAGTCGATCGATTCGGACTCGGACTCCCGCAGGGCGGCGTACTGCTCCGCCCGCTCCGTCGCGGCCCAGGTGCCGAGGAGCGCCAGCGAACGCTCGGACGGCGAACCGGGCTCCGCGCTGTACGTGAACATCGTCAGGCCGGGGTCGGCGACGAGTTCGAGTGCCTCGTAGTCGAGCTCGAGGGCACCGACGACGGGGTGGTCGATCCGCTTCTTCCCGGTCCGGTGCATGCGGACGTCGTGCTCGGCCCACCACGTCCGGAACTCCTCGCTGCGGGTGGAGAGCTCCCCGACGAGCGTCACGAGGCCCGGCTCGCACGGGTTCGCCACCGCTGCCGCACGGAGGATCGCGACCGAGTCACGTGCCGTCCGCGCCCAGTCCATGAAGAACGTCCGGGCTGCCGGGTCGAGGAAGGTGAAGCGCGCGGAGTTCACCGGGCGACCGGGGCCCGCGAACATCGGCGCGTACAGGGCCCGGCCGAGCTCGTTCGCCGCCAGGACGTCCCCGCGCTCGTTCCGCACCCACGCCGGCGCACCGGTGATCGCGTCGAGGAGTCGCTGCACGCCCGGGCGGATCCGGGTCGGCATCGTCTTGTGCATGGTCTTCACGCCGGAGTTGGCGAGCCGGGCGAGGTCCCACAGGTGCGTCCGCTCGTCCTCGTCGAGCTGCAACGCCCGCGCGAGTCCGTCGAGCACGCTGTCCGAGACGCCCTTGAGCGAGCCCCGTTCGAGCCGCGTGTAGTAGTCCACGCTGACCCCGGCCAGCATCGCGACCTCGTGCCGCCGCAGCCCGGGCACGCGACGCACACCACCACCGAACGAGGGCATGCCCGCCTGGTCCGGAGTGATCCGCGCCCGTCGTGAGGACAGGAAGTCGCGGATCTCGCTGCGCACGTCGATACCCATGGCGAGAAGGGTACGTGCTGCACCCGGGAGCGAGGCAGGTACCAGCGGAACCCGTCTCGGACCCCCGCTGCGCGCCAGCATGGGCGACATGACCGACACCACATGGTTCATCACCGGCTGCTCCACCGGCCTCGGGCGGGCCTTCGCCGAGGCGGTCCTCGCCGCCGGCGGGTCCGTCGTCGTCACCGCACGCGACGCCGCACGCGTGCAGGACATCGCCGACACCGCACCCGACCGCGCCCTCGCCCTGTCGCTCGACGTCACCGACCCGGCCGCCGTGACCGCCGCGGTCGCCGCTGCCGAGCAGCGATTCGGCCGGGTCGACGTGCTCGTGAACAACGCCGGGTACGGGTACCGTGCCGCCGTCGAGGAGGGCGAGACGGAGGCCGTCCAGCGCCTGTTCGACACACACGTCTTCGGGTCGACCCGACTCGTCCAGGCCGTACTGCCCGGCATGCGGGCGCGCGGGACCGGCACGATCGTGAACATCTCGTCGATCGGCGCGCGGATCTCCCCCGCGGGCTCCGGCTTCTACTCGGCGGTCAAGGCAGCGACCGAGGCCCTGTCCGCGTCGCTCCGGAAAGAGGTCCAGCCGCTCGGCATCGACGTGATGGTCGTGGAGCCGGGAGCGTTCCGGACGGACTTCGCCGGGCGGTCCCTGACCCAGTCCGCCACGCCGATCGAGGCCTACGCGGACACCGCCGGCAAGCGCCGCATCGAGCACGACACGGTGCACGGGACGCAGCCGGGCGATCCGGCGAAGGCAGCGCAGGCGCTGATCACCGCGGTCGAGGCGGACGAGACCCCGTACATGCTGCTGCTCGGCAACGACGCGTCCGACGGTTTCCGCGCGGCGCTCGATGCGCTGCGCGCCGAGGTGGACGCGTGGGAGTCGGTGAGCCGGGGCACCGACTTCTGACTTGTGGACCGTCGGACTGGAGGCTCGGTGTCGGCTGGCACCGAGCCTCCTGTCCGTCAGCTGGTCGCGTCCTGTCTGCTGGTCGGCTGCTGCGCTCCGGCCGGCTGCTGCGCTCCGGTCTGCTGCTGCTCGATCGTCACCCGGGCGACGCGGTGACCGTCCATGGCGGTCACCGCGAGGCGGTGCTCCCCCACCTCGACGATGTCGCCCACCTGCGGGACGCGGTCCAGGTGGACCTGGACCAGGCCGCCGACCGTCTCGTAGTCGCCGTCGGGCAGGACCGGGCCACCGTCGGCGACGAGGTCCTCCAGCACCGTCGATCCCTCCACACCGTCGCTGACCGAGACCGGTTCGTCGTACTCGTCGCGGATGCGACCGACGAGGTCCTCGAGCAGCGCTTCGAGCGTGACCATGCCGGCGCTGCCGCCGTACTCGTCGACGACCAGCGCGATCTGCTGGCCGCCGGTGCGGAGTTCGGCGATCGTGCTCGACAGGGACTTGGTCTCGGGGAACGCGACGAGCGGGCGCGCGATCGTGTGCACCGGGGCGCTCGCGTCCGCTGGTCGGAGGAGGTCGCGGAGGTGCACGAACCCGGCCACGTCGTCACGCGAGCCCGCGGTGACGAGGTACCGGGTGTGGCCGAGGTCGAGCGCGAGGTCGGTGGCCTCGGCGATGCTCTGCCCGGCGTCGAGCGTCGCGACGTCGTACCACGGGCGCATCGACTCCCGGAGGATCCGGCCCTGGGCGTCGAGCGCACTGCGGGCGATGCGGCGGCCCTGCTCGTCGATGGCGTCGTGCTCGGAGACCAGGCCGCGGAGCTCCTCGGTGCTCATCGACTCACTCCGGGCGTTCGGGTCACCGCCGAGCAGCCGCACCACGGCGTCGGTGCTCTTCGACAGGACCCAGATCGCCGGGCGCATCAGCGTCGCGAAGCGGTCGAGCGTCGGCGCGACGAGCATCGAGAAGCCCTCCGCGCGCTGCAGTGCCAGACGTTTCGGGACGAGTTCGCCGAAGACGAGCGACAGGTAGGCGATCACGAGGGTCATCGCGACGAGGGCGACCGTCTCGGCGGTGCCCTGCGCGAGACCGAGGCCCTGGAACAGCGGAGCGACGTCGGGGGCGATCGAGGACGCGCCGTACGCGGCGGAGAAGAACCCCGCGACGGTCACGCCGATCTGCACCGCGGAGAGGAAGCGGTTCGGGTCACGGCCGAGTGCTGCGACCCGGGCGCCCCGGCTGCCGCGGTGCTCCAGCTGCTGGAGCTGCGACTCACGGAGTGAGACGAGCGCGATCTCTGCGGCGGCGAACACCCCGCCGACGAGGACGAAGAGCACGACCAGCCCGAAGGCGATCCAGGTGTCGGCGCCCATCAGCGGGGCCCGGGACTGTGGGAGTCATCCATGCCTGTGATCTTGCACAGGTCTGCTGGGATTCCCGCCACAGCGGGCTGCGAATGTGGACGGATCCCTAGAGCGAGCGCCCTGTGTGGGACTCGATCCAGGCGCGGGGGTCCACCGGCAGCGTGCCGTCCATCAGGACCTCGAGGTGCAGGTGCGCACCGGTCGAGACGCCGGACGAGCCGACCAAGCCGACGAACTGTCCGGCGGTGACCTCGTCCCCCACCTTGAGCGGTGACGACCCCGGGATCATGTGGCCGTAGAGCGTGGAGACCTCGCGGCCGTCGACCACGTGGTCGATGATGACCGCGTTGCCGTACGAGAAGTACGTGCCCGAGACCCGGACGGTCCCCGCTGCGACCGCGCCGATCGGTGCGCCCATGCCGGGGTTGAAGTCGAGGCCCTGGTGGAGCGACGAGCACGCGCCGCACGGGGCAGATCGGTACCCGAAGCCCGAGCTCATCCGGACCGGCTTCGGGAACGGGGAACGGACGTCGCCGCCGAAGGTGACCTCGGCGCCGGCGGTCGCACCACCGCTGCCGCCGACGGTGAAGCCGTCGCGGTTCGTGGTCGCGGTGGCGACGGCCTGGGTGACGGCGAAGTCCTGGGTGCGGACCGTGGGTGCGAGCGTGGTGGTCGCGGTCGACGTCGTCGGGCTCGCATGTGCGGGCATCGCGGACGCGGCGAACATCACGAAGGCCGCGAGGGCGCTCGTCACGGTGAGGCGGCTGGTGCGCTGCTTCGTGGTGAGCGGCGGCTTCCCGGCGGTGAGCGCTGGCTTCGTCGCGGCGACGCTGCGGCGGGGGACGCGGGTGAAGCGGGAGGTCGGCTTCGCGGTCTGCGCAGTCTTTGCGGGCTTCGCGGGCCTGGCAGGCTTTGCCTTGGCGGCGGCGCGCTCGGCCTCGAGGGCAGCGCGACGAGATGTGTGCACCACCGGGGTGCCGGGGTGCTGGTCTGCGTCGCGGAGAGTCGTCATGGCCGCAGACCATTCTGCACGAACCTGTCCGGTTGTACAGCCCCCTTCGGCGTCACGTGTCGTGCTGTGTCGTCTTCTGGTGGGCGCTGTACCGCCGCTCCAGCCACGTCGAGACCCACCCGGCCGGCACCAGGATGAAGAGCCAGAACGGACCGGGAGCCGGCAGGATCGTGGCGCCCACGAGCGCGACGATCAGCGCGATGAACGTCACGGTGCCGTCGATCGGGTGCAGCATCTGCCGACCGCCGGGCCGGATGAGCTCGGGGTCGCGCCAGACGGCCCACTGCATCACGGACATGCTCAGGCTCGACAGGGCGATGGTGCCGATGTAGAACGCGTTCACCCCGGCGTCCTCGGCCTCGTGGGCGATGAGGTTCGACGAGAACGGCAGGAAGGCGATGCTCGCGAGCCAGACGAAGTTCACCCGCAGCACCAGGGTCGAGTACGACTGTGTCGCCTCGAACAGTCGGTGGTGCGACAGCCACAGGCGCGAGATGACGACGAAGCTCACGACGAAGGCGATGACCGTGCCGACGTTGTCCGACAGCAGGTCGCCGAGTGACTTCTCGTCGATCTCGCCCGCGACGTCGACCAGCGGCAGGAGCAGCAGCGTGATCGCGATGGCGACGGTCGCGTCGGAGAAGTTGACGAGCCGGTCGAGGCCCCGTTCCGTCCGCAGCATCCGCGCCATGGCGCCAGCCTAGGGCTCCAGGACTCGCTCGTAGCAGACCGAGAGTTCGGAGTCGGCGTAGTGGCCGTAGCGCGGGATCGGGGTGTACCCCTCGCGCTCGTAGAACCGCATCGCGTCGGGCTGCATCGTCCCGGTCTCGAGGACGACCCGTTCGGCGCCGAGTCCTGCCGCGTGCCGTTCGAGTTCCCGGAGCACGGCGGCGGCGACACCGGACCCCCGGGCCGCCGGGGCGACGTACATCCGCTTGACCTCGACCGCGGTGCCGTCGAAGAGCTCTGGTCCGAGGGGGCGCAGGCCGCCGCAGGCGATCGGGGTGCCCGTCGCGGTGCCGGTCGTTCTGCCCGTCGGGGTGTCCGTCGGGGTGTCCTCTGATCTCGCGACGAGGAACACCGGGACGTCGACCGCACTCGGGACGGTCCCTGGCTCGTGGTCGTCCGATCCGTACCGCGCGTCGAGTTCGACGCGCTGCGCGGCGCGCAGGGCGGCTGCGTCCTCGTCGTCGAAGGGAACGAGATCGATGGTCCACATGGCGTCTCCTGGCGGTGTCGTTTCCGTATCGATTGTTACGGTAACAGATGTTACGGTTATCGCATGCCGCGAACCCGGGACGTCGATGCGCAGCGCAGGGACCTGTCCGAAGCGGTCTGGCAGGTCCTCGCCGACCGCGGAGCGCCCGGTCTGACCCTCCGCGCGGTCGCCGAGCGCGCCGGGTGCACGACTGGCCTCGTGCTGCACACCTTCCGGGACAAACGCGCGTTGCTCCTGCACGCCAGGGACCTGCTCCACGAGCGGACACGAACCCGGATGGACGCCAGCGAACGCTCCGCCTCCGGGCCGGCCGAGGCTCTGCGCGCGATCGTGCTCGACGCCCTGCCCGTCGACGAGCAGCGGCTCGCGAACTCACGCGTCTGGATCGGTTTCCTCGCCGCAGCGCTCGCCGACCAGACGCTCGCCGAACGGCACGCGGCGCACAATGCCGCATTCCGGGAACGGCTCACCGGGCTCCTCCACCGGGCAGCGCCGTCGGCGTCGGACACGGCAGCGAGGGTGGGAGCACTCGCCGGTGCGGTCGAGGGGATCTCGGCGCTCGCCGCGGCCGATCCGGCGTCGTGGCCCGTCGCGGCACAGGTGTCAGCGGTCGAGGTCGTCCTGCGGGCGGCGATGTCCGACGAGCCGAGCAGCGTCGGGGCCGGCCTGGGAGACGACTGATCCGAGCGGCGTGTCCGTCGGCACGTCAGTAGGGTCCGAGGAGAGCGAGCGGAAGGACCCCTCATGGCCCGATCGTCGCGAGAGCGGCACGAACCAGTCGATCTCCGGACGACGGACGTCGTGCTGGCTGGTACCCAGGAGCTCCTCCCGGTGCTCAGGGTCGCCGCGGTCCGTGCCGGGGTGGACGCCCGGCGGATGCGGGTGATCGGGGTCGACGACCTGCCGGAGCCGGACGGCACGGGAGATGCCGAACTGGCCGTCATCGCGATCCGTCGTCCTGGCGACGACCCGGCCTTCCACCGTGCGCAGGAGGCGGCCGAGCGCATCGACCCGCTGCTCGCGCCCAACGCGGTCCGCATCGTCGTCACGGTGTCCGGGCTCACGCGTCTGGCGCCGAAGCTCGAACGGACCCTGACCGCCGAGGTGCTCCACCAGATCGGTTCGGCATCGGCGCCGAACGCCTTCAAGGCTCCGTTCCGGAACCTCCGCATGCGCCTGGGGCTCGCCGCGTTGCAGACGGCCGGCGTCCGGGTGTTCCGCATCACGATCGGGCAGTGAGCGGCCCACACGCGGTCAGCCGGTCGGCCCGCCCCGGAGTTCGAGAGCGATCTGCTCCGCGTCGAGGTTCCGCAGCACCGACTCGAGCACCTCGGCATCGAACACGCCGTCGTCGCGGGCGTCGAGCAATGCGGACCGCTGCGCATCGAGCACCTGCAGCCGTCGGACCTTCTCGCGTCCGAACCACGCGCGGAGCTCGGCGGGGTCCGTCGCCTCGAGTTCTTCGCGCGTCCGCGGTGTGAGTTCCTTCGTGTCGTCGGCCCGCACCGATTCCGCCGCAGTCCGCATCACCGTCGTCAGACGGCCGCGTTCCTCGGCATCCCCGCTCGAGGCATCCGTCGTCGGCGGACTGATCTTCCGCAGCAGCGGGCCGATCGTGCCGCCCTGGACCAGCAGCGAGAGCCCGGCCACGGCGAACGCGACGAACACCAGCAGGGACCGCTGCGGGGTGTCCTGCGGCAGGGTCTGCGCCGCGGCGACGGTGACCGCACCGCGCATGCCGGCCCACACGACCGCCGTGCCCTCGCGCCACCCCATCGGTGCCTTCGTGAAGTACTGGATGTCCGCGAGCATCCGGCGGACCCGGGTGCCGAAGCGCTCGAGGTCGCGTTCGGACGGTGCGCGGTTGCCGAACCGGTGGTCGGTCAGCGCCTGCGTCGTGGACTGCGTGTCCGCGTTCTGGAACCCCTGCAAGCGTTCCTGCATCCGGGCGCCGCGTCTGGCGCTCTTGGACAGCCCGAACAGCAGCGGGACGACGTACGCCGTGCGGACGAGGACGGTGAGCACGAGTGCCCCGACCGCGATGAGCAGCGCCGGACCGATGCCGGCGTGGTCGGACTGCACGTCGGAGACGATCGACGCGAGCTCGAGGCCCATCACCAGGAACACCGCCCCTTCGAGCACGAACTCGACGGTGCCCCAGTTCTGCGCGTCCGAGAGCCGGTGGTTCGGTGGGAGCACCCGTGGCGCCCGGATGCCGGTGACCAACCCGGCGACCACGGCGGCGACCAGTCCGGACGCACCGACGTGCTCGGCCGGGATCGACGCGACGAACGGCACGGCGAACGACAGGGCGGTGTTGACGGTCGGGTTCGTGATGCGCGATCGGACCCGCAGGTTCAGCCAGCCGACGACGAGCCCGATCGCGACGGCCACGGCGACCGCGAACGCGAAGTCCCCGACGGCACCCCAGAACGAGAACGAGGCGGCACCGGCGACGATCGCGGTCCGGAGCAGCACGAGCGCCGTGGCGTCGTTGAGCAGTGATTCGCCGTCGAGGATCGCGATGACACGACGGGACACCGAGGTCTGTTTGACGATCGAGGTCGCCACGGCGTCCGTCGGGCTGACGATCGCGCCGAGGGCGATGCCCCACGCGAGCCCCAGCCCCGGGATCACCCACGCGAAGAAGAGTCCTAGCATGAGCGAGCTCGCGACGACGAGGACGACCGACAGGCCGCTGATCGCGCCGAACTCACGTCGGAAGTTCATCGTCGGCATGGACACCGCCGACGAGTACAGCAGTGGCGGCAGGACCCCGGCGAGGATCCACTCCGGGTCGATCTCGGCGTTCGGGATCCACGGCACCAGGCTCGCGACGATGCCCACCGCGACGAGGACGAGCGGCGCGGCGATGCCGATGCGCGGGCCGAGCACGGCTGCGGCCGCGATGACCAGCAGGGCGATCACGCCCACGACGAGGAGTTCTGTCACTCCCCCAGCGTGGCACCGTTCGGCGGATCAGTCGCCGTCGTGACCCGGCTCGTGGACGGAGGCGGCGTTCACCGCATGGTGTGGAGGAGCCACGACGTCCACGACCGCGACGCTCCCGGCGATGAGCGTGAGTGCGAGCGCTCCCGCTGCGCACGCCGTGCCGATGCGGCGGAGGCGGGACGCGGATCCACGGTTCCGCGGCGCGAACACCGCGAGACCGCGAGCGGGGACGGGGCCGACGAGCCACGGGCCGCTGCCGTCGGCGTCGTAGGAGAACGGGCCGGATCCGTCCGGTGCGTAGCGGAACGGGCCGCTGCCGTCCGAGGCGAACGCGGAGCGCAGGTCCTCGGCGGTCCACCCGAAGTCCTCGGGGGTGCGACGTGCAGTGGACATGGTGTGCTCCTCTCGACCCTTCCAGTGCACGGCCATCCCCTATGTGAACACAGTGACGCGCCTGGGTGTCGTCTGCACGATTAAGGTCCACAGCTGGATGCCCACGGCAGTCTCTCCACAGCCCATGTATCTTGATGTCGAGATATCGCTCACGACGAGTAGCGTGGAACCACCGACGCGCGAACAAGGGAGTACCCGCCAGCATGGCCAAGATCATCTACACGCTCACGGACGAGGCACCGTTCCTCGCCACCCACTCCTTCCTCCCCGTCATCCAGGCGTTCGCCGGCACCGCCGGTGTGGACGTCGAGACGCGGGACATCTCGCTCTCCGGCCGCATCATCGCCCTGTTCCCGGAGCGGCTCACCGACGAGCAGCGCCTCGACGACGCGCTCGCGGAGCTCGGCGACCTGGCGAAGACGCCGGAAGCCAACATCATCAAGCTGCCGAACATCTCGGCGTCGATCCCGCAGCTCAAGACGGCGATCAAGGAGCTCCAGTCCCAGGGCTACGACCTGCCCGACTACCCGGACGAGCCGTCGACGGACGCCGAGCGCGACGCCCGTGCACGATACGACAAGGTGAAGGGCAGCGCCGTCAACCCGGTCCTGCGCGAGGGCAACTCCGACCGCCGTGCACCGCTGTCGGTCAAGAACTACGCCAGGAAGCACCCGCACCGCATGGGTGCGTGGAGCCCCGAGTCGAAGACGAACGTCGTGACCATGGGCGTCGACGACTTCCGCTCGAACGAGAAGACGTGGGTCGCCCCCGCCGACGACACGCTCACGATCACGTTCGTCGGTGCCGACGGGCAGGAGCAGGTCCTCAAGCAGTCGATCCCCGTCCTCGCGGGAGAGGTCATCGACGGCACCGTCCTGCACGTCGGTCCGCTCGAGCAGTTCCTGCGCGCGCAGATCAAGCGCGCCCAGGACGAAGGCATCCTGTTCTCGGTGCACCTCAAGGCCACGATGATGAAGGTCTCCGACCCGATCATCTTCGGGCACGTCATCCGTGCCTTCTTCCCCGACGTGTTCGACCGCTACGGCGCCGACCTCGCCGCGGCCGGTCTCACCCCGAACGACGGACTGAACTCGATCCTCACCGGGCTCGACGCACTGCCGAACGGTGCGGAGATCAAGCAGGCGTTCACGGACGGCATCGCCGCGGGCCCCGAGCTCGCCATGGTCGACTCGGACAAGGGCATCACGAACCTGCACGTCCCGAGCGACGTCATCGTCGACGCCTCGATGCCCGCGATGATCCGCACCTCGGGCCACATGTGGGGCCCGGACGGCGACGAGCACGACACGCTCGCCGTGATCCCGGACTCCAGCTACGCCGGCATCTACCAGACCGTGATCGAGGACTGCCGGGCCAACGGCGCCTTCGACCCCGCCACCATGGGTTCGGTGCCGAACGTCGGCCTGATGGCGCAGAAGGCCGAGGAGTACGGCTCCCACGACAAGACCTTCGAGGTCCCCGCCGACGGCACCGTCCGCGTGACGAACGCCGCCGGTGACGTCGTGATCGAGCACCAGGTCGCGCAGGGTGACATCTGGCGTGCGTGCCAGACGAAGGACGTCGCCATCCGCGACTGGGTGAAGCTCGCCGTCACCAGGTCCCGCGCCAGCGCGACGCCGGCCGTGTTCTGGCTCGACGAGACCCGCTCGCACGACGCCGCACTCATCGAGCTCGTCCACCGGTACCTCGGCGAGCACGACACCGACGGCCTGCAGATCGAGGTCCTCTCGCCGGAAGACGCGATGCGCTTCTCGCTGGAGCGCATCCGCCGCGGCGAGGACACGATCTCGGTCACGGGCAACGTCCTCCGCGACTACCTCACCGACCTGTTCCCGATCATGGAGCTCGGCACCTCGGCGAAGATGCTCTCGGTCGTGCCGCTCCTCGGCGGCGGCGGCCTGTTCGAGACCGGTGCCGGTGGTTCCGCGCCGAAGCACGTCCAGCAACTCGTGCAGCAGAACTACCTGCGTTGGGACAGCCTCGGCGAGTTCCTGGCGCTGGCGGTCAGCCTCGAGCACCTCGCCGGCGTGACGGGCAACCAGCGCGCGAAGATCCTCGGTGAGACCCTCGACCGCGCCACCGGGACGTTCCTCGAGCAGGACAAGTCCCCCGGGCGCAAGCTCGGCACGATCGACAACCGCGGCAGTCACTTCTTCCTGGCGAAGTACTGGGCGGAAGAGCTCGCGGCGCAGACCGAGGACACCGAACTCGCTGCGGCGTTCGCCGAGATCGCGCAGCAGCTCGACGGGCAGGAGCAGCAGATCGTCGAGGAGCTGATCGCCGTGCAGGGCTCCCCCGCCGACATCGGCGGCTACTACCGCCCGGACGACGCCAAGGCGAGCGCGGTCATGCGCCCGTCCGCGACGTTGAACGCGGTCCTGGCAGCCCTGTAACGCAGGCAGTCCACTGACGGGAGGCACGGTGCCAGCTGGCACCGTGCCTCCCGTCCGTTCGCGTGCCCCTCGTGGGCCCCGTCCGAGATGCCGTAATTCCGGCATCTCGAGCGCGCGGAGGGGTGTGTCGTGGAACCGCCGCGGAAGTGAGCGGCAAGTCGTGGAACCGTGACAGGACGGGACGGGGCAGGACGTGCCAGCCGGACCGACGTCAGCGGGACGGCACCGGCGGGCCGATCGTCAGCAGCACCACGAACACCAGGACGACGAGCACCACGCCCACCACGACGGCGACTGCCGGGCGACGCACCACGAAGAAGAGCAGGCGGTCCCAGAACCCGGGCCGCGTTCCCGCTCGAGCGGAGCGGCGCCAGGGGCCATCGAGCATGCCCCGGCGAGCGACACCGATCTCGAACGGCAGCGTCGTGTACGGCACCACCGCGCTCGCCCAGCCGAGCGCCAGCGTGCCGAACGACCACCGCTGGTTCACCGCGACCACCGTCGTGACGACGAGGTAGGCGAGGAACACGAAGCCGTGCACGCTACCGCCGATGCGCACGGGGAGGTCTCCCAGCCCGAAGCCGTACTTCAGCAGCATGCCCACGAGGAGCATCGTCCAGGTCACGAGTTCGGCGACCGCGAGGGCACGGAACAGGGATCGAGGCGTCATGCCTCCATCGTCGCGGACCACGGATGGGAGACCTCCGCGCGCGTTCCTTCCCCTCACACGCGCAATAGGAAGTCGAATCGCGCGTAGGAGGTCAGAAATTCGGGCCTCCTACGCGCGATTCGACCTCCTACGCGCGATTCGGCCCACCCACCACCACCCACCGCCCCCACCCGCCCCACCCCACCCACCCCCAGCACGGCAACACGCCGCCTCTCGTATCGATTCGACCCGAGCCTCCGGTAGCGTCGGTGGCATGTCGATGACGACGAACACGACGACGGATGCAGCACGCACGCTCCGCGTCGGGGTGGTCGGTCTCGGGTTCGCCGGGACCACGCACCTCGATGCCTACACGGCACTCCCGGGGGTCGAGGTGGTGGCGCTCGCGGGACAGGAGACGGCTCGACTGGCCGAACTCGCCGAGACCCGGCACGTGCCGAACACGTACGAGGACTGGCAGGACCTCGTCGCCAGGGACGACCTCGACGTCGTGTCGATCGGCGTCCCGAACGCCCTGCACCACCCCATCGCGGTCGCCGCGCTCGAATCCGGCAAGCACGTCTTCTGCGAGAAGCCCCTCGCGACGACCGGTGCCCAGGCGCAGGAGATGGTCGACGCCGCCGTCCGGAACGACCGCGTGCTCGAGGTCGCGTACAACCACCGCCGCCGCGCCGACGTGCAGTTCCTCGCGAACCACCTCGCCGAGGGCGATCCGATTGGCCACGTCTACCACGCCCGCGCGAGCTGGCTCCGTCGCGCCGGCATCCCCGGGATCCGGAGCTGGTTCGCGAACAAGGAGACCGCTGGCGGCGGTCCCCTCATCGACCTCGGGTCGCACGTGCTCGACATCGCACTGCACCTGATGGGCGAACCCCGCGTGGTCACGGCGAGCGCCGTCACGTACAACGAACTCGGCAGCGCCGGCCGTGGCGGCAGCGAGCGGACCCCGGTGTCCGCGGCGACGGACCGTCCGTTCGACGTCGAGGACTTCGCGAGCGCCCTCCTCCGGTTCGACAACGGGTCGAGCCTGGTGCTGCAGGCGAGCTGGGCGAGCTACTCGAAGGACGTCGAGGACATCGAGGTCGAGCTCCTCGGGTCGACGGGTGGTGCACGACTGTTCGTGCGCGACTACGCGACGGAGGGCACCGTGACGCTCTACTCCGACGAGCAGGGCATCCCGACGGTCACCCGGCCGGGCGTGCAGGTCCCCGGCGGGCACCACCAGCGCGTGATCGAGGAGTTCATCGCCACGATCCGCAGCGGCCTCCACGACGGGCACCACGGTGAGTTCGCGCTGCACCGCAGCAGGGTCGTCGACGCGATCTACGCGTCGGCACAGGCAGGACACGAGATGGAGATCGAGCAGTGAAGAACATCGTCGTCTGGAACGAGAACGTGCACGAGACCCGCGGCGACGCGACGGTCGTCGCGCACTACCCGAACGGCATCCACACCGTCGTCGCGGCCGCGTTGCAGGAGCACCTGCCGGAGGCCACGGTCGGCACGGCGACGCTGCAGGAGCCGGAGCACGGTCTCACGCAGGAGCGCCTCGACGCCACGGACGTGCTGTTCTGGTGGGGCCACGCGGCCCACGAGGAGGTCAGCGACGAGGTCGTGCAGCGGGTCGTGGACGCCGTGCACGCCGGGATGGGCCTCGTGGTGATGCACTCCGGGCACTACTCGAAGCCGTTCAAGCGGCTGATGGGCACGACGTGCTCCCTGAAGTGGCGGAACGACGGCGAGCGCGAGCTCGTCTGGACGACGGCGCCCGACCACCCCATCGCGAAGGGCGTCCCGCACCCGATCGTCATCGACCGCCAGGAGATGTACGGCGAGTACTTCGACATCCCCCGCCCCGACGAAGAGGTCTTCCTGTCGACGTTCACCGGCGGGGAGGTGTTCCGCTCCGGCGTCGCCTACCGTCGTGGCCGGGGCAGGGTCTTCTACTTCTCGCCCGGTGACCAGGAGTACCCCGTCTACCACCACCCGGACATCCAGCGGGTGCTCGCGAACGCCGCGGAGTGGGCCGCTCCCACGACGCCGCGCCTCGTGCTGACGGCCGACGAGCACCCGCGCGACTGGTTCCTCGCCGAGGGTGCGGTAGACAGGACGCGTGACTGACACCCAGGCGGACCGACGGAACGCGCTCGTCGAGGCCCTCGGGGTGCTCGGCAGCGGTCCCGAGGAGCGGTTCGACCGCATCACCCGGATGACGCAGGCGGCGTTCGGGGTGCCGTTGAGCTTCCTCAACCTCGTGCACGGCGACCTCGTCACGGCGCAGTCCGCGCAGGGCTGGCAGCAGGGCGGGAGCGCCGCCGCGAGTGACGTGTTCTGCTCGACGACCGTGCTGCAGGACGGGCCGATGGTGGTGCCGGACACCGCACTCGACCCGCGGTTCAGCGGGCTCCCGGCTGTGACGGGCGAGCCGGGCATCCGCTTCTACGCCGGTGCGCCGCTGTCCATGCTCGACGGCACCCGTGTCGGCACGCTCTGCATCATGGACGCGAAGCCCCGCGAGCTCTCCCCCGCCGACGTCGAGATGCTCCGCGACCTCGCGCGGTGGGCGGAGCGGGAGCTGGGCCACGCGATCGACCGGGACCGGGTGCGGCGGGTGCTCGACGCGCTCGTCCCCGATCCGATCGACGTCCCCGGCCACGACTTCGCCGCCGTCGCCTCGTCACGCGAGGGGTCCGGCGACGTCGCGGACTGGCGCGTCGCGGCCGACGGGACCATCCGACTGACGATCGGCTCGGTCTCGGCCGCCGGCAGCGCGGCCGGCCTGCTCGCGTCGACGCTCCGCGCCGCCGTCGTGGCACGCACCGACGTGCAGCTGGGAGCGGACGGCCCGGCACTGGAGGCCCAGATCGGCGCCGACCTGGAGGCCGCCGGTGCCGTCGGGTCGCTCTTCCACGCACGGATCGACCCGACGACCGGTCACGTCTCGTTCGTGGACGCCGGCCACGGCCTGGCGCTGCACGTCCGCGCCGACGACACCCACACGGTGCTCAGGACGACCGACCTGCCGATCGGGCTGCAGCCGGAGGGCACGGCGCGGACCCACGTCGAGGTCGACCTCGTACCGGGTGACCGCCTCGTGCTGTTCACCGCGGGGCTCCTGTCGCTCGATGGGCTCGACGACATCGGTGCCGTCGCGGCCCTGGCGGCAGCGGAGCCCGAGGCCACGGCGTTCGTCGACCGGATCCGGGCACTGCGCGAGGCCGCACCCGACGCCGACGTCAGCGTCGCGGTGCTGACCCGCCGTGCAGGGTCGGACGCGTCAGCGTGACGACGAGCAGCGTCGCGAGCAGGCCGAACCCGCACAGCTCGATCCCGAGTCCGGCGAGCTGCCAGTAGGCGCTGCCGACGTGCTGCGGCTGCGTGATGGCATCCGGCCACCACGAGTCGATGAGCGGGAAGGACCCCGGGAACGGGTCGAGCCCGAAGACGGCCAGACCGCCGAGCAGCATCACGACGCCGAGGGCGGCCATCGCGCCACGGCTGCCGCGGAGCATCCGAACGACGAGCGCGGCGGCGATCCCGACGAGCCCGACGACCGCGACGAGGAACGCCGTGACGAAGACCCCCTGGGCCGGCAGCGCGAACCAGTCGAGGACCGCGATGGGCAGGAGCAGCCATCGACCCGCTCGGGCCCAGCGCGTCGGGTTCCGCCATCCGTCCATGCCGGGAACCGTAGGACACGTCACCTGACGGTTGCCGGGGATCTGCCCGACACCGCCCGGGAGCCGCCGATACGATCGGCTCCGGAGGCACCCAGATGGCGGAGGACGGACAGTCGCGGCAGCAGCGCGCGGTGGCGACACGGGCGGCGATCCTCGAGGCCGCGGCCCACGAGTTCGACGAGCACGGGTACGTCGGCGCCTCGATGGACGCCGTCGCCGAACGAGCCGGGCTGACCAAGGGGGCGCTCTACTTCCACTTCGGGTCGAAGCGCGACCTGGCAGGGGCGGTCATCACGGAGCAGCACGAGGTGTCCCGGCGGTACGGCGAAGCGGCGTCCGCCCGGTCGACGTCCCCGCTCGAGTCGCTGATGTGGATGTCGCAGGGACTCGCGACGCAGATGGTGTCCGAGGTCGTCGTGAGCGCCGGCATCCGGCTGTCCACCGAGGCCGCGACCGCCGAGGTGGCACGGCAGAACCCGTACACCGACTGGATGGCGGTCGTCGCCGAGCTGATGCGGCAGGGGATCGCCGCGGGCGAGGTCGACGAGGTCTGGGACCCGGAGATGCTCGGGCGCGTGGTCATCCCCGCGTACACCGGCGTGCAGACGGTCTCCGACGTGTTGGCCGACCGCGTGGACCTGTTCGAACGGCTCCGCGACCTCTGGACGGTCCTGCTCGCCGCGATCGTCACGGAGCGGATGCGCCCGGAGATCCCACGGCTGGTGGCCCTCATCGCGCGGACCGAGGCGCCCTGACGCCGGTCCGACACGACCACGGGTCGTGAGTCCCCCCAGCGACACCCACGTCTCCGACCCTATGAAGATACCAAGCGGTAGGTTCGTCCCGAGAGCCCCCGTTCGCGGGGAGGAGCCGCCCGGGCTAGCCTGACCCGATGCCCACCCCAGCAGCCGAGGTCGACGTCGACACCGAGCTCGTCCGCGCGCTGCTCGCCGACCAGCACCCCGATCTCGCGGACCTGCCGCTCGCAGTCGTCGCGAACGGCTGGGACAACGTGGTCGTCCGGCTCGGGGAGCTGCTCGCCGTCCGACTCCCCCGTCGTGCCGCCGCCGCCCGGCTCATCGAGCACGAGCAACGCTGGCTCCCCGAGATCGCCCACCGGGTCGCCGCCATCGTGCCCGTCCCCGATCCGGTGCGGACCGGCCGCCCGGCGCTGGGGTACCCGTGGTCGTGGAGCGTCGTGCGCTGGCTCCCCGGCGTCCCGGCGGGCGAACGCGCGGGCGGGACAGCGGTTGCCGAGGCGCTCGCCGCGTTCGTCCGGCTGCTGCACGTGCCCGCGCCGACGGACGCGCCGGTCAACCCGGTGCGCGCCGTCCCCCTGCGCACCCGCTCGGAGGCCGTCCTGGACCGGCTCGCCACCGCGGACGTGCCACGTGCCGTGGAGCTGGCCGCGCTCTGGCGGATCGCAGCCGCCCTGCCCGCGTACGCCGGGCCTCCCGTCTGGGTGCACGGCGACCTGCACCCATTCAACCTGCTCGTCGAACCCGCGCCGGACGGCACCGGCGACCGCCTGTCGGCGGTCGTCGACTTCGGCGACGTGACGGCGGGCGACCCGGCAGTGGACCTCGCGACCGCCTGGCTGACGCTCGACCGGGAGGCACGGCGCACCTTCCGCGCGCTGGTCCCTGCCGACGACGCCACCTGGACCAGGGCACGTGGCTGGGCCGTGTCCATCGCCTCGGCGATGCACCTCAGCGACGACAGCGCGTTCCGGATCGTCGCCGAGCGTGGGATCGACGCCGCTCTCGACGGCTGACCAGAACGGGGTTATCGTCTCCCCACACCATCCGTGCACGTGAAGATCGGAGGGGCCTGATGACCCTCGAGTTCCGCGTCCAGCACGACGTCGACACCGACGCCTCTCCCTCCCTCCCCACGCCCACCCGCTCCGGGTTCCGCGGCCTCCTCGACCGGCTCGCCGAGCGTCGTGCCGCTGCCAGGGTCCGTCGAGCCGAAGCGCAGCTCCGCGACCTCGCCGACGTGGAGCGGCTGCTGTCCGGTGCGCGCGGTGTCGTCGAACGCGGCTGGATCCAGCACGCGTGGTTCTCCTACGTCGACGAGAAGGGCCGTACCCGCAAGGCGTCGAGTGCCGCGGCGATGGACGTCGCCGGACGCCCGCTCGTCGGTGCGTGCCTCGTCGGTGCCGTGGTCTACGCGGCCGGTGGTCCGCACGCGGTGCACTCCCAGCCGGTCCAGCGCGCCCTCGACGTCGTCTGGCACGCACTCGCGGTCGAAGAGGGCTCGCCGGTCCTCTGGTGCCCCGCCCCGGACGTCCGGATGGGCCGCGTGCGCGACCTGACCAGCTGGAACGACGCACCATCGCGGAACTCCGCGGAGGTGGCCGGGCTGCTGCTCACCGCCGAGCGCGTCGCCGTGGCCGAGTCGGAGCGCATCCGCGAGCGCGCGGTGGCACGATCGAGGGCATGAGCGACACCACCGAGGAGCCGCCGGCGGTGCGACCTGCACCGCCGACCGGCTCCATCGCCGCGACCGGGAACTCCCTGCTCACCGACGAGGGGACGTCCCCGGTCACCGACCAGGCACTCGTGAAGCAGACGCTGCACCGCTACCTGCAGAAGCACCGGGCAGCGCTGCTCGCGAAGCTCGACGGACTCGCGGAACGGCAGGCCAGGTGGCCGGTGACCCCGACGGGCACGAACGTCCTCGGGCTCGTGAAGCACGTGGCCGCCGTGCAGTCCGAGTACTTCGGGCGGGTGTTCGACCGACCGCTCCCCGATCCGCCGGCATGGCTCGACTCCGACGACGACCGGGACATGTACGCGACGCTCGACGAGACGATGGCGGACATCGTGGCGTTCCACCACGCCAGCGCCGCCCACGCCGACGCCACGATCGAGGCGCTCGACCTCGACGCGCGCGGGGTCGTGCCGTGGTGGGCTCCGGAGCACCGCGACGTCACGCTGCACCGTGTCCTGGTGCACATGGCGTACGAGACCGCTCGGCACGCCGGACACGCGGACATCGTGCGCGAGATGCTCGACGGCCTCGCGGGCGACGGTGACGGCAACCTCGCGGACAAGACCCCCGAGGAGTGGATCGAGTGGCGGGAGCGGCTCGTCGCGATCGCCGAGCAGGCCGGCCTCCGCGAAGCCGGTCTGTAGCGCGGCCTCGTCCTCGATCGTTACCGTTCTCCCAGAAAACCGGACTGCACTCCGCGCTGATCTGGGGTTTCGGGATTGAATAATCCGCAGGAACGCTGGACATCGGACATTTGCGGTTGTACAAGTCGCCGTGCCACTGCGTACGTTGGGCGGCACTTGTGCCCCGACCCGTGGGCAGAACGACCGACCCGAGGGGAACCAGCAGCAGGTGTTCTTCAACTACGTCACGGAGCGATGGGACCAGATCTGGTTCGCGTCGTGGCAGCACTTCTCGCTGGTCCTCCAGTGCACCGTGCTCGCCACCGTCATCGCCGTGCTGCTCGCAGCACTCGTCTACCGCATCCCCCGGCTGAGATCGGTCGCGAACGAGGTGTCGACCATCGGGTTGACGCTGCCGTCCTTCGCCGTGATCGGCCTGCTGCTCGTCCCGCTCGGGTTCGGCGTCGTGCCGTCCGTCGTGACGGTCACGTTCTTCGCCGCCCTGCCGATCCTCCGCAACGCGGTCGTCGGGCTCTCCGAGATCTCCCCCGCCGTCGTCGAGTCAGCCCGTGGCATCGGGATGGGCCGCTTCCGCACGCTCGTGCAGATCGAGCTGCCGATGGCGTGGCCGATCATCCTGACCGGCGTCCGGGTGTCCGCGCAGATGGTGATGGGCGTCGCCGCCGTCGCCGCGTACGCGCTCGGCCCGGGGCTCGGCGGGTTCATCTTCTCCGGGCTCTCGCGTCTCGGCGGCGCGAACTCCCTCAACTCGGTCGTGGTGGGTGTGGTCGGCGTCGTCCTGCTCGCCCTCGTCCTCGACCTCCTGCTCCTCGGCCTCGGCCGCCTGACCATCTCGCGAGGTATCCGTGTCCAGCACTGACGCAACCCTGTCCCACACCGACGGCTCCCCCGCCGACAGCGACGTCACGGGTCGCAGCATCCTGCTCGACACCGTCACCAAGCGCTACGTCGGCCAGTCGAAGCCCGCCGTCGACGGCATCACGCTCGAGATCCCCGCGGGCAAGATCGTCATGCTCGTCGGTCCTTCCGGCTGCGGCAAGACGACCACGCTCAAGATGATCAACCGCCTGATCGAGCCCACCGAGGGCCGCATCGTGGTGGGCGACGACGACGTCACGTCGATCGACGGCGACGAGCTCCGTCGCCGCATGGGCTACGTCATCCAGGCCGGCGGGCTCTTCCCGCACATGACCGTCGCGGCGAACATCGCGATCGTGCCGAAGATGCTCGGCTGGTCGAAGGAGAAGATCGCGGCCCGTGTCGACGAGCTCCTCGACCTGGTCTCCCTCGACCCCGACACCTACCGCGACCGCTTCCCCCGTGAACTCTCCGGCGGGCAGCAGCAGCGCGTCGGCGTCGCCAGGGCACTCGCCGCGGACCCGCCCGTCCTGCTCATGGACGAGCCGTTCGGTGCGGTCGACCCGATCACCCGCCAGCGCCTGCAGGACGAGCTCCTCCGCATCCAGGAGGAGCTGCACAAGACGATCGTCATCGTCACGCACGACTTCGACGAGGCCGTGAAGCTCGGCGACTGGATCGTGATCTTCTCCGAGGGTGCGCACATCGTGCAGTACGACACCCCGGAGCGCATCCTCGCCGAGCCCGCGAACGAGTTCGTGGAGAACTTCATCGGCTCGGGTGCCGGCCTCAAGCAGCTGACGCTCAACCGCGTGCGCGACGTCGAGCTCGCGCCTGCCGTGACCTGCTCGCCGGGTGAAGAGGCGAAGGCCGTCCTGCAGCGCATGCGCGAGGCGGGCGGCCACGGGCACGCCGTCGTGGTGGACGCCCGTCAGCGTCCGATCGGCTGGCCGACCCGTCGCCAGCTCGAGCGCCTCGACCGCATCCCGGACGGCACCGACCCCGACCTGCCGGTCGTCGGCGAGGCCGCGACGCTCAACGACGCGCTCGACACCATGCTCGTGTCCAGCGCCGGTGCTGCGCTCGTCACCGGTCGCCGCGACTCCTTCCAGGGCGTCATCACGGTCGAGACGGTCATGGACGCGATCACCCGTTCCCGTGCGGCAGCGGCCGAGGAGCAGGCGTACACCCCGGTCGGCACGAACACGAACCCGATCGAGACGCTGCCGTCGTCTCCGGTCCGTGCAGAGGAGCCCGTCGATGAGTGACGTCGTCGCCGATCCGGCGACCAAGCCCGCGAAGTCCACCTGGCGGGGGCTCGTCGTCCAGCCCGTCGCGATCCTCGTCGTGCTCGCCGCGTTCGCCGTCTGGCTGAACACGGCCGACCTGACCGCCACCGAGCGCTCGACGCTCAACCCGGCCGACCTCGTGTCGCTGACCTGGCAGCACCTGCTCCTGACGATCGTCTCCACCGTGATCGTGCTGGTCGTCGGCATCCCGCTCGGCATCGTCCTCACCCGCGGACCGCTCCGCCGGGCCAGCGGCGTGATCCTGGCGATCGCGAACTTCGGGCAGGCCGCGCCCGCCGTCGGGCTCGTGGTGCTCCTCGCGTTCTGGCTCGGGTTCTCGTTCTGGGCCGCGGTGATCGCCCTCGTGCTCTACGCGATCCTGCCGGTGCTGCGGAACACGATCATCGGCATCGAGAGCGTCGACCAGCGCACGGTCGAGGCCGGTCGCGGCATGGGCATGAGCGCGTTCTCCGTGCTCATGCGCGTCGAACTGCCCCTGGCCGTCCCGGTCATGCTCTCCGGCATCCGCACCGCGCTCGTGCTGCTCGTCGGTTCCGCCGCGCTCGCGACCTTCATCGGTGCCGGCGGCCTCGGGCTCCTCATCACCACCGGCGTGAACCTGTTCCTGCCGAAGGTGCTGGTGTCCGGCGCCCTGCTCATCGCGCTCCTGGCGCTGTCCATCGACTGGCTCGGCCGCATCGTCGAGACCGTCGCCCGCCCGAAGGGACTCCGATGACGACCCGAACACAGCGCCGCACGCGGCGGATCGCGGCCACGATCGTCGCCGGTGCAGCCGCCCTGGCGCTCACCGGCTGCGGCCTGCAGCCCGCGGCCTCGTTCGTCCCGGCCGCAGCGCCCGGCACGATCAAGCACATCGACGACCTGCCGGACGACGCGCACATCACGGTGACGTCGAAGAACTTCACGGAGCAGCTCGTGCTCGGCAAGATCGGGGTGCTCGCGGCGAAGGCGGCGGGGTTCCAGGTCACCGACGAGACGAACGTCCCCGGCAGCGTGGCGGTGCGGCAGCTCATGACGAGCCACGACGCCGACATGACGTACGAGTACACCGGCACCGCCTGGCTCACCTACATGGGGCACAAGGAGGGCATCCCGGACAAGCAGGAGCAGTACGAGGCCGTCAAGGACGAGGACGCGGGCAACGGACTGACCTGGCTGCCGCCCGCCCCGATGAACAACACGTACGCGTTCGCGGTGCGGAAGGAGGCGGTCGAGGAGCTCGGCGGCATCACGAAGCTGTCGCAGATCGCCGACCTCCCGGCCGACCAGCGCACGTTCTGCGTCGAGTCGGAGTTCAACTCGCGGTCGGACGGTTTCAAGCCGATGCTCGAGAAGTACGGCCTGCAGCTCGGCGGCTCCGGCGACTCCGCCATCCCGAAGGGCAACGTCGACATCCTCGACACCGGCACCGTCTACACGGCGACCGACCGTGGCAAGTGCAACTTCGGCGAGGTGTTCACCACTGACGGCCGCATCAAGTCGCTCGGCCTGCAGGTGCTCGAGGACGACAAGGGCTTCTTCCCGGCCTACAACGTCGCCCCGGTGCTCTCCACGTCGGCGCTGCAGGAGTACCCGCAGCTCGAGGGCGTCTACGACCAGATCTCCCCGAAGCTGACGGACGCCGTCCTGCAGGAGCTGAACCGGCAGGTCGACGTCGAGGGCCGGGAGCCCGCGGACGTCGCGTTCGACTGGATGGTCAAGGAGGGCTTCATCTCGAAGTCCTGACGGGCGAGCTCGCTCATCGAGGGAACAGAAAACGTCGGGTCCGCCGAGGCGACCCGACGTTTTCTGTTCCCTCGATCGTCGTGGTGAGCACGAGAGGGACGGGAGGCTCGGTGCCAGCTGGCACCGAGCCTCCCGTCCGTCAGCCTGCTGCGATCCGGGCCGCGGTGTCGCGCATCAACGCGACCACCTGGGTGCGCACCTGCTCGGGTTCCGTGCCCTCGTTGCGGGCGGAGCTGCGGAGCGCCGTCATCACCATCCCGAGCAGCATCTCCGCCGCCTGCGGCGTCGCCGCCTCCGGCCCCCACGCCGGGTCGCGCTCGAGCACGGTGCGGACGGCGCCGCTCATCGCCTCGGCGACGGTCGACATCCGCGTGACCTGGCGGCGCATGAGCTGCGGGAAGCGCACGATGAGCTCCTTGCGTTCGTGCCGGTGCCGTTCGTCCCCGAAGGTCTCGCCGAACACCAGGAACGCCAGGTCGACGACCGCCTGCGCCGCCGGTTCGCCCGCGACGGCACGCACGTGTGCCTCGAGGGTCTCGGCGGAGAGGTCGAGCTCGGTGTGCCCGAGGACCGCGTCCTCCTTGCTCTCGAAGTAGTTGAAGAACGTCCGCGGCGAGATGTCCGCGCGCGCGGCGATCTGCTCGATGGTGGTGTGGTCGATGCCGTCCTCGAGCGCGAGCGACCGTGCGGCGTCGGCGATGCGGCTGCGGGTCTCGATGCGTTTGCGGTCGCGCAGACCCATCTCGGACGGTGTGGCGCTGTCGGGCATGGCTCGACTGTAACGACCCTCGGTCATCCACGGGCCGGCGGTCGTGCGCACGCGCCGCGGACGCGTGCGCACGTCCGGTTCAGTGGCCGAGCCCGAACAGGCCGTTGATGATGGCGGTCCCCCAGTTCGCCGCCAGGGTGAACGGTCCGTTGATGAACGGCGTGACAACCGCCGATGCGAGCCCGGTGATGAGGGTGGCGATGCCGGAGAAGATGTCCATGTTCGATGCCTTTCGGTGATTTCGTCAGGCTCGATCGAGCCCGGATCAACCATCATGCGCGAACATGAGATGTAGCATGTCAATATGATGCGACGTCGTTCAGGGACCGGATTGTCAGCCGGCACAAAACTTGCACTCGTGCAACGGGCAGTACGCTCGGGCGCATGACCACTCCCGTGCTCGAGGCCAGGGGCCTCACGAGGACCTACGGCCGAGGTTCCACCCGGTTCGATGCGCTCAAGGGGGTGTCCCTCGCCGTGAACCAGGGGGAGAGCCTGGCGATCGTCGGCAAGTCCGGCTCCGGCAAGTCGACGCTGATGCACCTGCTCGCGCTGCTCGACAAGCCGTCCACCGGGCAGATCCTGCTCGACGGCACGGACGCGGCGACGCTCAGCGCCCGCGACGTGAACCGCACGCGGAACAGCACCTTCGGGTTCGTCTTCCAGCAGTTCTTCCTGACACCGAAGACCTCGGTGCTCGACAACGTCGTGCTGCCGCTGAAGATCGCCGGCGTCTCCGGGGCGGAGCGGAAGCGCCGGGGGATGGCGGCGCTCGACGCGCTCGGGCTGGCGGACAAGGCGAGGAACGACGCGAACGACCTCTCCGGTGGGCAGAAGCAGCGCGTGGTCATCGCCCGCGCGCTCGTCGGGGAGCCGAGCGTCATCTTCGCGGACGAACCGACCGGAAACCTCGACACGAACACGGGCGAGGTGGTCGAGGACATGCTCTTCGGACTGCAGCGCGAGCGGGGGATCACCCTGGTGGTCGTCACCCACGACGAAGAGCTCGCGGCACGCTGCGACCGGAGCGTGAACGTCCGCGACGGGCTCATCGTCGGCGGGTCTTCCGGTCCGTCACCCGATGCGCCCGCCCCGGGTGCCACCGAGCACGGAAGGCACGCAGCATGAACTTCCTCGACCTCCTGCGGACCGCGGTCAGCAACACCTTCCGTTCCAAGCTCCGCACCACGCTCACCGTGATCGCGATCTTCATCGGCGCGTTCACCATCACGCTCACCTCGGCGATCGGCACCGGCGTCGGGAACTACATCGACACCCAGGTCGCGTCGATCGGCGACACCGGGACCCTGACGATCACGAAGACGGTCGACTCGTCCTCCACCGACAGCGGTCCCGCGAAGTACGACCCCGACGCGTCCACGCAGAGCGTCGACCGCGGGCCGGCGTCCTTCGGGTACCTGTCCCAGTCCGACGTCGACAAGATCAAGGGCGTCGACGGGATCGCGTCCGTGCGTCCCGCGGTCGCGCTGAGCCCGAAGTACGCGGAGTACGGCAACGAGGGCAAGTACGTCGTCACGCTCTCCGCCAACGCCGGCGAGCTCAAGGCCGACCTGGCATCGGGCAAGCAGCTCGATGACAAGACGTCCGCGAACCAGGTGATCCTGCCGACGAACTACCTCAAGAACCTCGGCCTCGGTAGCGAGAAGGCCGCAGTCGGCAAGGAGCTCACCTTCGCCGTGGACGACTACCAGGGCGCGGAGCACACCCTGACGGCGACCGTCGTCGGCGTGCAGAACGAGTCGCTGTTCGGCGGCGGAGCCGGTGCGAACGCGGCACTGACGGACGCGATGCAGTCCGCGCAGGAGACCGGCAAGCCCGCGTCGATCGCGACCTCGTACGCGAGTGCCTCGGCGACGCTCGACAGCGGTGCGACGGCGTCCGACGTGAAGAGCGCCCTGTCGAAGGACGGGTACACCGGACAGACGATCCAGGATCAACTCGGCCAGTTCCAGACCGTCATCAACGGCATCGTCGGCGTGCTCAACGCGTTCGCGGTGATCGCCCTGATCGCAGCGGGCTTCGGCATCATCAACACGCTGCTGATGAGCGTCCAGGAGCGGACCCGTGAGATCGGCCTGATGAAGGCGATGGGCATGGGCGGCGGCAAGGTCTACACGCTGTTCTCGCTCGAGGCGGTGTTCATCGGCTTCCTCGGCAGTGCGATCGGCGCCGGTGTCGCGATCGCGCTCGGCACGGGGATCTCGAGCGTCCTGGCCGGCACGGTGCTCAAGGACCTGCCCGGCCTGCAGATCATGCAGTTCGCGCCGTCCTCGGTGATCACGATCATCCTCGTGGTGATGTTCATCGCGTTCCTCGCCGGCACGCTCCCAGCGCGTCGCGCCGCACGGCAGAACCCGATCGAGGCGCTCCGCTACGAGTAGGGAGGCGCCGCGTCAGGAGCCCTGCGTCGCGTGCTGCCAGGCGGCGAAGGCGCCGGCGGCGATGAAGACGACGACGAGCACGATCCAGATCGCCAGTGCGATCACGTTCAGGAGGATGCCCCAGCCGGCACGCCCGCGCGCCAGCGGTTCACGGCTGCGCGATGCGATGCCGAGGCAGAGCCCGACGACCGGTGCGAAGAACGTCCAGCCGGCGAGCAGCGAGCAGATGCCGAGCACGAGGCTGGCGGTCCCGAGTCCGGTCCGGGAAGATGTCGTGGTGGTGACCATGCGTTCGACGCTACGGACGCCGCGGACGCCAGTCGTCCCTCCAGGCGGTGATCCGGGTCCACCTGCGGGCTGATGGTCACCCGTCGCCGGTATCGTCGGTGGCATGGCTCTGTTCGGACGGCGCAGCAAGACCTCGACCGAGCGACCCGTCAGCCAGGTGGAACTCCGTCGTGCCGTCGACGAGGGATTCCTCATCTCGAAGGCCGCCGTGACGATCGCCGTCGCCAACCGCATCATCACCAACTCACTCCGTGACCAGGGGTTCTTCGACCACGCCGTCGCGGCCGAGACCGTGCGCGAGGAACTGCACCGGATGGCCGAGGAACAGCGCGGCGATGCCGAGCGCATGCGGGAGATCCGTTCGAAGGCGATCAAGCAGAAGGGCCGCTCGAAGCACCAGCACGACTACAAGCGCGGCGACGACCTGAAGCTCCGGACGCGCGAAGCCACCTACGAAGAGCTCGCCGCGATGCTCGATCGGCGCCGGGACGACCAGGTGTTCGTCGACGGCATCGTGCTCGCCGCGCGGGCCCGTGCCTGGGACGACATCGGCACGACGGTCGTCGGACGCCTGGGGTGGGCGCAGCGTCCGGCCGAGGGCTACGAGATCGGTCGTGACGACCGGGTGCAGCAGATGCTCGACGAGGACTTCGCGGCGCTGCTCGCGGAGCACCCGCTCGGGTCCGGCCCGAGTGCGGTCGAGGCGGACGCCGACGAGCCCACGGACGCCGACACCGACGGCGACGAGGGCACCGACGCGGCCGACGCCGACACCGCCCGCAGCTAGGCCACGACGTGGTGGACGCAGTGGTGGTCGGGGCGGGGCCGAACGGGCTCGCCGCAGCGGTGACCCTGGCGCGGGCCGGCCTGTCCGTCGAGGTGGTCGAGCGGAACGACACCATCGGCGGGGGAGCCAGGACCGCCGAGCTCACGCTGCCCGGGTTCCACCACGACGTCTGCTCGGCCGTGCACCCGCTGGCGCTGCAGTCGGAGTTCTTCCGTCGCTTCCGCCTCGACGAGCGGATCGACCTGCGGCTGCCCGAGGTGCAGTACGGCCACCCGCTCGACGGCGGCCGTGCCGGGATCGCCCACCAGGACCTCGACCGCACGGCCGCGGAACTCGGTGTCGACGGCCGCGCCTTCCGGAACCTGATGGCCCCACTCGCGCGGAACGCGGACCAGGTGTCGGACTTCGCCACGAACGCGCTGCTGAACGTCCCGAAGCACCCGTTCACCGTCCTGCGGTTCGGCCTGCGGGCGCTGGAGCAGGGGAGCGGTGCCTGGAACGCCCGGTTCCGGGGCGAGGTCGCACCCGCGATGCTGACCGGCGTGGCGGCGCACTCCATCCAGCACATGCCGTCCCTCGCGACCGCCGCAGCGGCCCTGTCGCTCGGCAGCTACGCGCACGCCCGCGGCTGGCCGGTGCCGATCGGCGGCAGCCAGACGATCGTCGACGCGCTCGCGGCCGACCTCGTCGCGCACGGCGGGCGGATCGTCACCGGGCAGGACGTCCGATCGCTCGGGGACCTCACCCCGGCGAAGGCGGTGCTGTTCGACACGAGCGTGCCGGGGATGCTCCGGATCGCGGGCGCGCAGATCCCGACGCCGCGTCGTGGTGCGCTCCGACGGTTCCGTTTCGGCAACGCCGCGGCCAAGGTCGACTTCGCACTGTCCGAACCGGTGCCGTGGACGCACGAGGACCTGCGTCGGGCCGGCACGGTGCACCTGGGCGGCACCCGTGCCGAGATCGCCGCCGCCGAGAACGCGGTCGCGCGGGGTCGGCACGCCGAGCGACCGTACGTCCTCGGGGCGGAGCCGACGGTGGTGGACCCGTCCAGGGCACCGGAGGGCCGCCACGTGTTCTGGGCGTACGCGCACGTCCCCGCCGGATCCGACATCGACCACACCGAGGCCGTCACCCGCCAGATCGAGCGGTTCGCGCCGGGGTTCCGTGACACGATCCTCGCGACGAGCTCCCGGACGGCCGTGGAGATGGCCGCCTACAACCCGGCCTACGTCGGCGGCGACATCGCCGGAGGGGCGGCGAGCTTCTGGCAGCTGGTCAGCCGGCCGGTGCCGTCCGGCGATCCGTGGCGGATGGGCCGTGGCATGTACCTCTGTTCGCAGAGTGCCGCACCGGGGCCCGGTGTGCACGGCATGGCCGGGTGGCGAGCGGCGCGGAGCGCGCTCCGGCACACGTTCGGCTTGCCGGATGCGGTGGACCTGGCCCCGTGACCGAGGTGGGCCCACGCCGCCGGTTCCGGCACGACGCGCCAGCGGCGAGCCGGCCGTGCCGGTGGGGAGAGGCTCGTGGCGGCGCCGCCGCGAGCCTCCCGTTCGTCGCCCGGTCGCCTACTCAGCGCGACTGAACTCGCTGGCTCGGGTCACCTGGTCGTCCGTGAGGGCGACGCCCGTGTAGCGCTCGAACTGGCGCGCCGCCTGCAACGCGATGACCTCGGCGCCGGTGATGACGTGCTTGTCCGCCGCGCGTCCGGCCCGCACGAGCGGCGTCTCGGAGGGGAACGCGACCACGTCGAACACGGTGTGGGCCGCGGCGATCCGGTCCGCGGCGAACGCGACGGTGTCCGCCTGGTCCCCGTTCATGCCGAGCGGCGTGACGTTGACCAGCAGGTCGGCGTCGCCGGCCTCGTCCTCGGTGCGGACCCAGTCGAACCCGTACTGCGACGCGAGGGCCGAGCCGGTGTCCTCGTTGCGGGCGACGACGGTGAGGTGCTCGAACCCGGCGCCGCGGAACGCCGCGATGACCGCCTTTGCCATGCCGCCGGACCCGCGGAGCAGCACCCGTGACGTCGGGTCGGCGTCGTGCGTGCCGAGCAGTGCTGCGACGGCCTCGTAGTCGGTGTTCGAAGCGGTGAGCACGCCGTCGTCGTTGACCACGGTGTTCGCGGACTGGATGGCCGCGGCGGACTCTTCGACGACGTCGACGAGGGGGATGACCGCCTCCTTGAACGGCATGGACACCGAGCAGCCGCGGATCCCGAGTGCGCGGATGCCGGTGACGGCTCCGGGGAGGTCGGTGGTGGTGAACGCCTTGTAGAGGAAGTTCAGCCCGAGCTCGTCGTAGAGGAAGTTGTGGAACCGGGTGCCGATGTTGCTCGGACGGGCGGCGAGCGACATGCACACCTGCATGTCCTTGTTGAGGATGGGCATGCGGCTAGTGTCGCATGCCTCGGAGCCGCACGTTGACGCCGATGGAGCGGTCCATCGCTCAACTGGGATGCATCGTGGCGGCGCGGAGGCGTAGCGTCTCCGGGGATGAGCGATCTTCCTGAGACCATGCGCGCCGTCCGTTTCGACGAGTGGGGCGACCGGACCGTGCTCCGTGTCGCCGAGGTACCCGTCCCCGGAGTCGAGCCGGGGCGTGTCCTCGTCCGTGTCCGAGCCGCCGGGATCAACCCGGGGGAGTCCGCCATCCGCCAGGGGGTGTTCGGCGGGGACCTGCCGTCCGGTCAGGGCACCGACTTCGCCGGGATCGTCGTCGCGGTCGGCGAGGGCGTCGACGGCGTCGACGAGGCCGAAGAGGTCATCGGCTGGTCGTGGGAACGGTCGAGCCAGGCCGAGTACGTGTCGGTCCCGGCCGAGCAGGTCGTGCAGAAGCCGCGGTTGCTCGACTGGACCGTGGCCGGTGGGTTGGACGTCATCGCGACGACCGCGGCGGCTGCTGTCCGTGCCGTGGACCCGAGGGCGGGGGAGACCGTCGTCGTCTCCGGCGCCGCCGGGGGTGTCGGCGGATTCGTCACGCAGCTCCTCACGAACGAGGGCGTCGACGTCATCGCCGTCGCGTCGGAGTCGAACCACGAGTGGCTCGCGTCCAAGAAGGCACGTCCGGTCGCCTACGGGGACGGACTGCAGCAGCGCATCGAGGAGCTGGCGACGAACGGGGTCGACGCGCTCATCGACACGCACGGCGCCGAGTACGTCCACCTCGGCATCGCGCTCGGGATCCCCGCCGACCGCATCGAGACGATCATCGCGTTCGAGGCGGCGGCCGAGGTCGGTGCGCACGCATCCGGCAGCTCGGACACCGCCGATCCCGAGATCCTCGGCGCCCTGGCGAACATGGTGGCAGAGGGCGCGATCGAGGTACCGATCGTCGCGACCTACCCGCTCGAGCGCGTCCAGGACGCCGTCGAGGAGCTCGAGCAGGGGCACACCCGCGGGAAGATCGTCCTCGTTCCCTGAGGCGGGGGTTCTCCCCACCCCGGATCGGGAGGGAGACCACCTTCTGCGGCGATCGACGAGTGCGTAGCGTCGTGGACATGAACGCACTCACCCGACCCCGCAACGGCCGTGTCCTCGCCGGCGTCTGTGCCGGCATCGCCGACCGCTTCGGCTGGTCCCGCACCTTCGTCCGCGTCGCCTGGGTCATCCTGAGCTTCTTCCCCGGCCCGCTCTGGATCGCCTACGTCGTGCTCTGGTTCCTGATGCCCGCCGAGGGCAACCGCCGCTGAGCATCCTCCGTCCGTCCGGACGGGCTCCGTCCGTCCGGACGGGCTCCGTCCGTCCGGACGGGCTCCGTCCGTCCGGACGGGTTAGGGTGGCGACGTGCCGGTCTCCGTCTTCGATCTGTTCAGCATCGGTGTCGGCCCGTCGAGCTCCCACACCGTGGGGCCGATGCGCGCCGCAGCCGAGTTCGCCGACCGCGTCCGGGCACTGCCCGTCGCGACGATCCGCGTCGACCTCTACGGCTCGCTCGCGTCCACCGGACAGGGACACGGGACACTCGGCGCCGTCGCGATCGGGCTCACCGGCGAGCTGCCGGAGGACGTCGATCCCGACGCGATGACCGCGGCGCTCGATGCGCTCGAGGAGACCGGCGTCCTGCGGATGTCCGGCGGGCAGCGCGTGCCGTTCCGGCTCCGCGACATCGTCCAGCACCCCCTGACGATGCTGCCCAGGCACCCGAACGCCATGCGGCTCCGCGCGTTCGACGACACCGGCTCCGAGGTCTCCGTCGAGACCTACTACTCGGTCGGCGGCGGGTTCATCACGCGTGACGGCGACGACGAACCCGCAGCCGTCGCCGAAGCCGCGATCCCCGTCGACGACTCCGTGCCGCACCCGTTCTCCAGCGGCGCGGAACTGCTGGCCGCCTGTGCCGAGACCGGTCTCCCGGTCAGTGGGATCGCCCTCGCCAACGAGGTCGCGACCCGCTCCGAGGACAGCGTCCGCGAGGAGCTGCTCCGCATCCACGGCGTGATGGAGTCGTGCGTCGACCGCAGCGTCCGGCGAACCGGAACCCTGCCCGGCGGGCTCGAGGTCCGACGACGTGCAGCCGACTGGTTCGGACAGCTCACCCGCGACGACCCCGACCACGACCCGCTGTTCGCGATGGAGTGGGTGAACCTCTGGGCCATGGCGGTCAACGAGGAGAACGCATCGGGCGGACGGGTCGTGACGGCGCCGACGAACGGGGCGGCGGGCATCATCCCCGCGGTCCTGGCCTACGCGCTGCACTACGTCGACGGGCTCGACCGCGACGAGGCCGTCGTCCGGTTCCTCCTCACCGCCGGCGCGATCGGGTCGATCTACAAGGAGCGCGCCTCGATCTCCGGCGCCGAGGTCGGCTGCCAGGGCGAGGTGGGCTCCGCCGCGTCGATGGCGGCCGCCGGGCTCGCCGAGGTCCTCGGCGGGACCCCGGAACAGGTCGAGAACGCCGCCGAGATCGCGATGGAGCACAACCTCGGACTGACGTGCGACCCGATCGGCGGGCTCGTACAGATCCCCTGCATCGAACGCAACGCGATCGCGGCGAACAAGGCGGTCAACGCGGCCAGGATGGCGCTCCGCGGGGACGGTGTGCACCACGTGTCGCTGGACCAGGTCGTCGAGACCATGCGGCAGACCGGTGCCGACATGTCGACCAAGTACAAGGAGACCGCGATGGGCGGTCTGGCGGTGAACGTCCCGCTCTGCTGACGTGACCGGTGTGCCGGGGCCGAGCCGGGCCTCCAGGGCTGCGCATGGGGGACCGGACGGGGTACGACGCTCCACAACTGGGGGCGCGCATTCCGGTGTCGACGGCTGTCGGAGTGGCACCTCCGCGGGTTAGCGTGCTCGCGTCCGCTCGATCACCTTGCGGACCGGTGCCCACGGATCGGGCGCCGTGCAGAGTCATGGAGTGACGCCGATGCACCACCGCACCCTCGCTTTCCTGACGGCGACCGCCCTCGCGGCGACGCTCGCCGTCGGTGTCGCCGCACCCGCCTCGGCCGGGACGGCCCCCGCGCCGACTGGTACTGCGCCGACCGTCGCCTCCTCGGGGTCCGTGCCGACGTCCTCGGACCCGACGGACGGCAGGACCCCCGCCGACACCCCGGTCGACCTCACCGTCGTGCTGCGCCCGACGGACCGGACCGCGCTGCGGGACCTGCCGGCCAGCACGGCCGGAGCCGGTCCCGACGAACGGAGCGACGCGGTCGACGCCCTGGCGCCGGAGGAGCCGCACGGCGCAGCGGTCCGGGCCGCGCTCGCCGCAGCGGGGTTCACGGTCACCGACCTGGACACCTGGGAGCTCGAGGCGACCGGGACGGCTGCGCAGGCCGAGGCGCTCTTCGCGACCACCCTCGTCGGGAGCGGCGACGGCATGCACCCCACCGGCGACGTCGTCATCCCGGCGTCCTTCGGCGGCTCCGTGACCACGGTGTTCGGACTCGACACCCGGCCAGCCGCATCGCACGCCGCGCTCCCGGGCGGCTACGCCCCTGCCGACCTCGCCCGGGCCTACGGCTCCTCGAGTGCGGCCAGCGCCGGAGCCGGCACCACCGTCGCGACCGTGCAGCTCTCCGGCTGGGACCGCAACGACGTCGTCGCCTACGCGGCGGCCGTCGGGCGAGCGGTCCCCCCGCTCGACCAGATCGCGATCGACGGCGCCGACGTCCACCGCGCGGACGGCTCCGGCGGCGAGACCGAGGTCGCGCTCGACCAGGAGGCCCTCCTCGCCACGGCACCCTCGGCCAGGCAGCGCGTCTACGTGGCACCGAACTCGTTCCAGGGGCTCTACGACGCGTACAGCCGCATCGCGGACGACGTCCAGGCGTCGGGGATCACCGCCGTCAGCGTCTCGTGGGGCTCCTGCGAGTCGCTGACGTCCGCCGCAGCTCGCGGGGCGATCGACGACGCACTCGACCGCATCGTCGCGGCCGGTGCGACCGTCTTCGCCGCATCGGGCGACGACGGTGCGATGTGCCCGACGGGCCCGAGCTCCAGCGTCCGTTCCGTCACCTACCCGGCGTCGTCCCCTGCCGTCGTCGCCGTGGGCGGGACCTCACTCCGGACCACCGCGTCCGGGACGACCGAGAGTGCCTGGGGCAACCAGTACGGCGCGAGCGGCGGAGGGGTCTCGTCGGCGTACGCCCGCCCCGACTGGCAGACCGGGACCGGCATCTCGGGGACGAAGCGGCTCGTGCCGGACATCGCCTCGGTCGCGGACCCGGCGACCGGACCAGGGATCTACCTCGGCACCGCCCACGGCTTCGCGCTCGGCGGCGGCACGAGTCTCGCGTCTCCGGTCGTCGCGGGCCAGCTCGCCGCGGCGCTCGGCACCCGCGGCTGCACGGTCGGCGTCGGTGACCTGCACCAGACCCTGTACGCGAACCCCCGCGCGTTCCGCGACGTGACCACGGGGTCGAACGGCACCGCGCGGGCGACAGCCGGTCACGACCAGGCAACCGGGCTCGGGACGCCGAACTGGGCCGTCCTCGCGGGGCTGCTGCCGACGGAGTCCTGCAGCGGGGCGACGCCGAACGCGGCCCAGGTGGCCCTCGCCACGGCGACCGCCATCACGGGCTCCTCGACATCGGTGCCGTCCGGGACGTCGATCCGCTCGCCGAAGGGGCTCTACTGGCTCGACATGCAGTCCGACGGACGGCTCGCACTCTGGGGTGGTGGGCGGTTCCAGTGGTCGTCGGGGGTCTCCTCGGCAGGTGCCACGCTCGCGGTGGGCACCGACGGGACACTCGCGGTCCGGTCGACCAGCGGCGCGACGGTGTGGAGTGCCGACACGACGGCATCGGCGGGAGCGCCTCCGGTCCTGCAGGTCACCGACCTCGGCGCGGTGCAGCTCGTCCGCGGGACCACGGTGCTGTGGCAGTACCTCCCCGCGACACGAGACCGTCTGCTGCCGGGCGCGAGCCTCGTCCCAGGACAGGAGATCCGCGACGTCACCGGCACCAGACGCTTCATCCTCCGCAGCGATGGACAGCTCAGGATCATCCTCGCCGGGTCGACGCCCTTCGTCGTCGACGGCGGTCGGGGCAGTTCGCTCCGCGTGCAGACGGACGGCAACGTCGTGCTCTACAGCGCCGTCGGGAAGGCGAAGTGGTCGACACGGACGGGGCGGTACGGGTCGAAGGACCTGGTGCTGCGGCTGCTGCGGAACGGGGACCTCGTGGTGAACCAGGGCACGGCGATGCGCTGGCACTCCGGAACGAGGGGCTGACGGGCGCGCTCGGTGGGCGGGCGGCGGTGCTCGCGGGTCGCCGACAGCGGTGCTCGGGTCGCTGACGGCGGTGCTCGGGTCGCTGACGGCGGTGCTCGGGTCGCTGACGGCGGTGCTCGGGTCGCGTCAGCTCGCGAGGAGCGTCAGGAGTCGGGACGTCTCCGTCGTGATCGCGTCGCGGCCGGCGGCGACGTACTTCCGCGGGTCGACCAGCTCCGGCCGCTCGTCGAGCACGTCCCGGAGCGCCCGGGTGAAGAGCCCGTTGAGGTGCGTCGAGATGTTGATCTTCGTCATCCCCGCCGCCACCGCACCACGGAGCTCGTCGTCCGACAGCCCCGACGACCCGTGGAGCACGAGGGGCACCGGCACGGCGTCGTGCAGCCGCGCGATCAGGTCGCGGTCGACGGCGGCCTCGCGGGTCTGCATCGCGTGCGAGGTGCCGACCGCGACCGCGAGGGCGTCGACCCCCGTCGCGGCCACGAACGCCGCGGCGTCGGCCGGGTCGGTGCGGACCCCCGGTGCGTGCACCCCGTCCTTGCCGCCGACCTCGCCGAGTTCGGCCTCGATCGCGATGCCGGCCGCGTGGCAGCGGTCCGCCAGGACCCGGGTGGCGGCGACGTTCGCGGCGTAGTCGAGGTGCGAACCGTCGTACATGATCGAGTCCACCCCGAGCGCGATGCCCTCGGCGACCAGGTCGGCGTCCTCGACGTGGTCGAGGTGCACGAGGACCTCGACGTCGGCCGAGCGCGCGATCGCCTGGGTCGCGGTCGTGATGGGTGCGAGAGCGCCGTGGTACCGGACGCAGTTCTCGCTGATCTGCAGGATCACCGGCAGACCGGCGGCGGCAGCGCCCGCGACGATCGCCTCGGCGTGCTCGAGTAGGACGACGTTGAACGCCCCGATGCCGTGCCGGGTCGATCGGGCGGTGTCGAGGAGCCCGGTGAGGGCCAGGTCGGTGATCATGCGGGACTCCTGGTGGGGTCGAGGGCGGAGAGGAACCGGTGGGCGGCGTCGTGGTCGATCTCGCCGGCGACGGGACGGAGGACCGCTGCCGCGCCGAACGCGGCCGCCGTGCGCAGTGCCACGACGGTGTCGGCGCCGCGGGACAGTGCGAGGACCAGGCCGGCGGTCGCGGCGTCCCCCGCGCCGGTGGGGTTGCCGGCGACGCCGGGCACGGCGGGCACCTCGACCACCTCGTCGGGCGTGTGTGCCGCGATGCCGTCGGCGCCGCGTGAGACCACGACCAGCCCTGCACCGCGTCGGAGCAGGTCGAGCGCCCCGGCGCGTTCGTCCGGGAGGCCCGTGGCGTCGGCGAGTTCCTCGCGGTTCGGCTTGCACACGGTGGCACCGGCGTCGGCGGCCGCGAGGAGGGACGGGCCGGAGAGATCGGCGACCACCAGGACCCCCGCGGCGACGGCGTCCGTCACCCAGGGGACGACCACGGTCGGTTCGGCACCCGCGGGGAGCGAGCCCGAGAGCACGAGCGCGACGGATCCACCCGGCGCAGGTGTCGTCCCGAGGGCGGCCCGGACGGCGTCGTCGACCAGGGACGACGACCCGGGCGGCACCGACGGCCCGGGCTCGCCGAACATCGTGGGGTGGGCGAGGTCGTCGACCACCGTCACGGTGGTGCGCGTCTCGCCGGGGACCGGGACCGTGGTCGCATCGAGCCCGAGGGCTGCCACCGCATCGGCCACCCAGATCCCGGCGGCGCCGCCGAGCGGCAGGACCGAGTGGGTCCGGACACCCTCGGCGTGCAGCACCCGGGCGACGTTGAGCCCCTTGCCGCCGGGTCGTCGGTCCACGGTCCGGACGCGTTGGGTCGTGCCGACGCGCTGTTCGTCGACGCGGTAGGTGACGTCCACTGCGGGGTTGGGCGTGACGACGACGATCATGCGAGGACCCCTCCGGTGAGCGGACGGGCGCGGAGCCGATCGGCGTCGAGCACGAGCACGTCCGCGCGAGACCCAGGGCTGAGCGGCTCCGGGAGGCCGAGCAGCGCCGCGGCGTTGCCCGACGAGAGGGCGACGGCTTCGGCGATGGCTCCCAGCCCGCTCGCGAGCACGCGGGCGACGGCGTCCGCGATCGTGCTCGTGCTGCCGGCGAGCGACGAGCCGTCGGCGAGCATCGCGACACCGTCGGACACCACGACGTCCGATCCGGCGATCCGGTAGCGCCCGTCCGGGCACCCGGTCGCGGCCATCGCGTCGGACACGAGCACCATCCGGCCGGCGGCGCTGCGGCGGACCAGGTCCACCGTGACGGCGTCGAGGTGGTGACCGTCCACGATCGCTTCGACGGACAGGCGGTCGTCGGTCAGGGCGACGCCGACCGGGCCGGGATCGCGGTGGTGCAGAGGGGGCATGCCGTTGAAGACGTGGGTGACGAGTCGCGCACCGGCATCAACGGCGCGTGTGACCGTGTCGGCGTCCGCGTCGGTGTGCCCGATCGCCACGACGATCCCGGCGTCCGTGAGCCGGCCGACCGTGTCGAGTGCGCCGGGCAGCTCCGGCGCCAGGGTGACGATCCGGAGCGCGTCGCCCGCGGCGTCGAGGTACCCGACGACCTCGGCCGTCGTCGGTGCGTGCAGCAGGTCGGGTGTGTGTGCTCCCCGTCGGGCGGGCGAGAGCCACGGCCCCTCGAGGTGCAGTCCGACGAGCGTGCCGTCCGCGACCAGTGGCCGGAGCCGACGGAGTGCCGCCACGGTGTCCGCAGGGGTGCCGGTCGCGATCGACGCGACGAGCGACGTCGTTCCGCGGTCGGCGTGGAAGGCGGCCACGGCGCGGGCGTCGTCCGCGGTGCAGGTCGCGAAGTCGTGGCCGAGCGCACCGTGCGCGTGCAGGTCGACGAAGCCGGGCACGACCGTGCCGTCGGTCTGGACCACGTGGTCGTGGGGCGGGGCGTCCCCGGATCCCACGGCGGCCACCAGCCCGTCCTCGACGAGCAACCAGCCCCCGTCGACCGTCCGGGTCGGGGTGACGAGCCGCGCGGAGCGGACGAGCGTGCTCACCGCGTGCCCTCGGCGACGAGCGGCGTGCCCTCGGCGACGAGCGACGTGCCCTCGGCGACGAGCGGCGTGCCCGTCGCGACGCGCGTGCCGCCCGCGAGGAGATCGCGTGCGAGCAGGCCCGCCCCGATCGCACCGGCCGCGTCACCGTGCCGTGCGGGCACGACCGCGGGGACACGCAGCCCGGCGAGCCGGTCCGTGACCGCCGCACGGAGGGGGTCGAACAGGAGCGGGCCGGACCGGGCCAGGCCCCCGCCGACGACGATCGTGTGGCATCCGGCAACCGCGGTGGTCCACCCGATGACGTCGGCGAGGACCTCGACGCACTCGTGCCAGACCCGGACGGCGGTCGGGTCGCCCTGCTGCACGAGGAGCATGGCGGCGTGCGCGCTCTCGACACCCGTCCGGCGGGCGACGGCACCGGCCGAGGCGATCTCCTCGACCCGGGCTCCGGCGTGCGGTCCGTGTGCGAGGCGGACCTGGCCGACCTCGCCGGCCCATCCGCCGCCGTCCACCACCCTGCCGTCGACGACGAGCGCACTCGCGAGCCCGGTGCCGATCGGCAGGAAGACGGCGGAGCCCTCGTCGAGGCCACCCGATCGGACCTCGGCGAGGGCACCGGCTCGGACGTCGTGCCCGAAGGCGAGCGGCACGTCGACGCCGTGGGCGAGCAACGCCGCGAGCACCCGCGCACGCACCGGGACGTCCCGCCAACCGAGGTTGACCGAGAGCACCGAGGTGCCGGCCCGCTCGTCGACGACACCGGGGACGACGACCCCGACGGCATCGAGCGAGACGCCGTCGACGGCATCGAGCGCGAGGTCCGCGACGGTCTCAGCGAGCCGCTCCGCGTCGGGGTCGTCCTTCGGCGTCGGCACGCGGTGCTCGACGAGGACCTGCCCGTCGGCGTCGGTCAGTCGGGCCTTGATGCCCGTGCCGCCGACGTCGACCCCGAGCACGGCCCCGCTGCCGCCCATCAGGTGAGGATGACCGAGCGGGTCAGGGAACGCGGGTGGTCCGGGTCCAGCCCGCGACGTTCGGCCAGCGCGACCGCGAAGCGGTGCACGACGACGAGCCCGGCGATCGGGTCGAGGTCGTGGTGGACGAAACGGGCTCCGGTCGCGGCGACCTCGTCCGGCAGCCCGTCGGGGGTGCTGCCGAGGGACCAGACGAGTCGACCGGGCTGCGCGATCGCGATCGGGCCGTGCCGGTAGTCCATCGCGGGGTACGACTCAGCCCAGAACTGCGCGGCTTCGCGGGTCTTCAGTGCTGCCTCGAACGTCAGGCCGACGGCGGCGCCGCGACCCACGAACGTCACCTGCTCGGCGTCGAGGAGGTCGTCGATCGGCAGCGCGAGCGCCGCTTCCGCCTGGACGGCCAGGGCCTCGACGTCGTCGCCGATGGACGCGCGCAGCAGGGCGAGCGTCGTCGTCGCGAAGCGGGTCTGGACGACCGAACGCTCGTCGGCGAACGGCAGCGCGATCGTGTCGTCCGCCACCGCCGCCGCCGGGCTGTCCGGCACGGCGGTGATCAGCACGGTGCGCTGCGTGGGGAGGTCGGCGAGCAGGGACACGATCTCGGTCGTGGTGCCGGACCGGCTGATCGTCACGACGCGGTCGTACTCGCGTCCGGTCGGGTACTCGGAGCCCGCGAACGCGTCGGTGACCCCGAGCCCGGCCTGCTCGCGGGCCACGGCGTAGCTCATCGCGATGAACCAGCTGGTCCCGCACCCGACGACGGCGACCCGTTCGCCTGGCTGGGGGAGGGTGTCGACGAAGGAGGGGAGCAGGGCGGCCGCAGCGCGCCAGGTCTCCGGCTGCGACGCGAGCTCCTCGCTCACGAAGGTGTCGGTCATGGGTGCCTTCCGGTCCGGTCTCGATCCGGGTGATCGATGGTCGGAAGCATAGCGAGCGATCGTGCGCGATGCGAGAGGAAAACGTCAATTCCGATCAGCAACCGAGCACGGCACGCCCGTAGGATGGCCCTCATGACTCCGCAACAGCGGCTCAACGCCCTGCTCGAACTCGTGAGCGAACGGGGCAACGTGTCGATCTCCGAGATCGGCGAGATGCTCGGGATCTCCCCGGCCACCGCTCGCCGCGACCTCGCGACCCTCGCCGACCAGCGCCTGGTCACCCGCACGCACGGCGGGGCCGCCGCGCTCGGCGCCGGGTACGAGCTGCCGCTGCAGTACAAGATCGCCCGGCAGGCAGAGGCCAAGACGGCGATCGCCCGTGCGACGACGGCGCTCATCGCCCCGGGTGACACCGTCGGGCTGAACGGCGGGACCACCACCACCGAGGTCGCGAGGGAGCTCGGCAAGAGCGAGCGTTTCATCCGGGCAGACGGCGAGTACGGCGTTACGATCGTCACGAACGCGCTGAACATCGGGTACGAGCTGTCGGTGCGCGCCAACGTCAAGATCGTCGTCACCGGCGGCGTCGCACGTCGGCAGTCCTACGAACTCGTCGGCCCGCTCGTCCGCGACACGCTCGACGAGTTCGCGCTCGACGTCGTCGTGCTCGGCGTCGACGGCCTGACCGGCCAGTACGGCGCCACCACCATGCACGAGGGAGAAGCCGAGGTCAGTCGGCACTTCGCGTCCGTCGGGCGTCGGGTGATCGTCGTGGCGGACTCCACCAAGATCGAGCGCTCGACGTTCGCGCGCATCTGCCCGCTCGACCGGATCGACGTCCTGGTCACCGACCAGCAGGTCCCGCCGACGTTCGCGGCCGACCTCGCCGCCGCGGGCGTGGAGCTCGTCGTCGCCGACTGAGCCGGACCGGGGCTGACGGGCCCGCCAGCACCACCACGTCGCGCCCGGACGTTACCGGCGTGTAAAACCCTCGCATCTCGCTTCCGTGAGCGATCCGTGAGCGCCTATTGTGCATTCATGATCGATTCGGCATCATGGGCGTCACAATCACGCAAGGGAGCGAGATGAGCGTCGACACGTACGAAGGACTCCGCATCGCGGTGATCGGCATGGGCCAGCGGTCCGTTATCGCACGCCACGTCGCCGAGGCGGTCGCCTCGAGCACCGATCTGGAGGCTCGGATCACCGCCGTCGCGGACGTCACCGCCGACGGGCGGGAGCGCGGACGCAGCGAGTACCCGGACGCGCTGGTGGTGGAGTCCCACCGTGACCTCGTCGGCGCGGTGGACGCGGCGATCGTCACGACCCCGGACTGGACCCACGCCGAGATCGCGATCGACCTGCTCCGCGCGGGCATCGCGGTCTACCTCGAGAAGCCCCTCGCCATCACGGTCGAGGACGCGGACGCCGTGCTCAACACCGCGGCCGAGACGGGAACCCCGCTGTACGTCGGCCACAACTTCCGGCACGCCGCCGTCGTCCGGCTCATGCGGGAGATCGTCGAACGCGGCGAGATCGGCGAGGTCAAGGCCGTCTGGTGCCGCCACTTCGTCGGGAACGGCGGCGACTACTACTTCAAGGACTGGCACGCCGACCGCACGAAGGTCAACTCGCTGCTGCTGCAGAAGGCGAGCCACGACCTCGACGTCATCCACGCCCTCGCCGGCGGGTACACGAGCCGTGTCGTCGGGATGGGCTCGCTGTCCGTCTACGGCGACGTCACCGATCGTCGCGACCGCAGCGGTGAGCTCATGGGGGACTGGTTCTCGCTCGACAACTGGCCGCCGCTCGAGCAGACCGGCCTGAACCCCGTCGTCGACGTCGAGGACGTCTCGATGGTGATGATGACCCTCGACAACGGCGTGCAGGCGAGCTACGAGCAGTGCCACTTCACCCCGGACTACTGGCGGAACTACACCGTGATCGGGACCGAAGGCCGGCTCGAGAACATCGGCGACACCGGCGGCGGCGTGGTCAAGGTCTGGAACCACCGCCGCGGGTGGGACGTCCAGGGGGACCGCGAGTACCCGATCGACGGCGTCGACTCCGGCCACGCGGACGCCGACCTCCTCACCATGACCGAGTTCCTGCGCAGCGTCGCACTCGGCGAACCGACCTCACTGTCCCCGGTCGCGGCGCGAGCCGCGGTCGCCGCCGGTGCCCTGGCGACCCGCTCGCTGCGGGGCGGCTCCGTGCCCATCGACGTCCCGAGCCTCCCGGCCGAGACGATCTTCCACTTCACCCTCCCCACCCAGACCGTCACGCGCTGACGGCCGTGCGAAAGGACCACCCGATGACCGCACACTTCCCCGCCCGAGGAGCCCGACGCATCCTCTTCGGCGCCGTCGCCGCCCTCGGCGCAGCCGCCCTGCTCGCCGGGTGCTCGACCTCTTCGGGCGCCGCGGGTTCCGGCGGCGACTACGAGAAGGTGTCGAAGGACACCAAGGCGACCCTGGACTACGCCGTCTGGGACGAGAACCAGGTCAAGGCGATCAAGGCCAACATCAAGGGCTTCAACGAGGAGTACCCCGACATCACGGTCAACGTCGACGTCACCCCGTTCGCCAACTACTGGACGAAGCTCCAGACGCAGGGCTCGAGCAACACGCTCCCCGACCTGTTCTGGATGAACGGTCCGAACTTCCAGCTGTACGCGGCCAACGGCAAGATCGCGCCGATCACCGGCGAGGTGAAGGCCGGCGCGATCGACCCGAAGAACTACTCGTCGGCGCTCAACGAGCTCTACACGTACGACGGCACCCAGTACGGCGTCCCGAAGGACTTCGACACGATCGGCGTCTGGATGAACAAGTCGCTGTTCGAGCAGGCCGGCGTCGCGATGCCGTCGAAGGACTGGACCTGGGACGACTTCCAGAAGACCGGCGCCGAGCTCTCCGAGAAGCTCAAGGCGCAGGGTGCGTACGGTGCCGCCGGCGGCATGGACGGGCAGACGACCTACTACGACACCATCTTCCAGGCCGGCGGATCCGTCCTGAACGACGACGCCACGAAGTCCGAGTACGCGTCCAAGGCGTCCGAGGAAGGCCTGCAGTTCTGGACCGACCTCATCAAGTCGGGGGCGTCGCCGTCGATCAAGCAGCTGACCGACACGACCGCCGACCAGTGGTTCACGTCCGGGAAGCTCGCGATGTACCAAGGCGGCAGCTGGTTCCGCTCGGCGCTGACCGGCACCGACATGGAGAAGGACGTCGTCGTCTACCCGCTGCCGAAGGGCAAGGAGCAGGCGACGGTCATCCACGGCGTCTCGAACGTGGTGGCAGAGGGCAGCAAGAACAAGGCAGCGGCCCAGGCGCTGCAGGTGTACCTCGCCGGCAAGACCGCGCAGCAGCAGCAGGGCGACATGGGCGCCGTGATCCCGGCCTACACCGGCACGCAGGACGCCTTCACGAAGACCATGCCCGACGCCGACCTGCAGGTCTTCCTCGACGCGGTCGACTACGCCAAGCCGCTGCCCGTCTCGAAGAACACCGCCGCGTGGAACACCCTCGAGACGAACCTGCTCCCGAGTGCGTTCGACGGGTCGAAGCCCGTCGACGAGGTCGCGAAGGACCTCGCCCAGAAGATGGACACCGCCCTCGGCAAGGAGAAGTGACGCCCCGGCGTCAGGGAATGACCCGATGACGATCCACACCGAGCAGCACCCCGACACGGCGGCGACGCCCGCCGTCGGCCCCGCCCGGACGCAGCACGCGTCCGGGCGGGGCGCCCCCGGCGGTGCACCCCGCCGCCTGATCCGGACCGACGGTGCGTGGCCGTGGCTGTTCGTGCTGCCGCTGCTCATCGGCGTCGGCACGTTCTACATCTGGCCGATCATCCAGACGTTCTGGTACTCGTTCACCACGTGGGGCGTCTTCGGCGGCGCGACCTTCTCGGGCCTCGCCAACTACGGCCGGCTGCTGTCCGACCCGCAGCTGTACCAGTCGCTGCTCAACACCGTGATCTACACCGCCATCGTGCTCGTCGGCATCCCGATCGCGGTGTGGCTCGCGAGCCTCCTGAACACCCCGGGTCTGCGGTTCGCGCAGTTCTACCGCGTGCTCTTCTTCCTGCCCTACGTCGCGATGCCCGCCGCGATCGCCCTGGTCTGGCGCATCATGTTCAACGGCGACTACGGGATCGTGAACTGGTTCCTCGGGCGCTTCGGCATCGACGGCCCGTACTGGATCTCGACCCCGGGCTTCGCGCTCGTCGCGGTGAGCCTCGTCGGCCTGTGGTCGTCGCTCGGTTTCTCGATGATCATCCTCGGCGCCGGCCTCAAGGACATCCCGCCGGAGCTGTACGAGGCGGCCGAGCTCGACGGTGCGAGTCGCTGGCGCCAGTTCCGCTCCGTGACCGTGCCGCTCCTGACGCCGAGCATCTTCTTCGTGGTCATCGTCACGACGATCTCGAGCTTCCAGCTGTTCGACCTGCTCTACGCCATCCTCGGCAGCACCAACCCGGTGATCCCGAAGACGATGTCGCTCGTCTTCTACTTCTACAGCGCCGGGTTCATCGACAACGACAAGGGCTTCGCGGCCGCGATCGCGATGGTCATCTTCGTGCTCATCGGCATCGTGACGCTCGTGCAGTTCCGGTTCCAGAAGAAGTGGGTGCAGTCATGACCACCACCACGATCAGGACCGGGAAGCGCCCGGGTCGCCGCGGCGGCTCCCACTGGTGGATCCACGTCGTCCTCGGCATCGGCGGGTTCGCGATGGCGTTCCCGTTCCTCTGGCAGATCATCATGTCGCTGTCCACGAACGCCCAGGTGCAGTCCGTCACGCCGGTGTTCTGGCCCGGTGAGCTGCAGTGGCAGAACTTCGCCGCCGTGTTCGAGCGACTGCCGTTCCTCAGCCAGCTCGGCACGTCGGTGTACGTCACGATCATCCGGACGATCGCGCAGATCATCCTGTGCACGCTGGCCGGCTACGCCTTCGCCCGGATGCGGTTCCGCGGTCGCGCGGTCCTCCTCGGGATCGTCCTGTCGATCCTCCTGGTGCCGTCGCAGGTGTACCTGATCTCGCAGTACCAGATCGTGCAAGGGCTCGGCTGGCTCGACACCCTCGCCGGGATCGTCGCGCCCGGTCTGTTCAGCGCGTTCGGCACGTTCTTGATGCGGACCGCGTTCCTCAACATGCCACCGGAACTCGAAGAGGCGGCGCGCATGGACGGCGCGAACCCGTTCCAGGTGTTCTGGCGGATCATGCTGCCGCTCGCCCGGCCGTCGATCAGCGTGCTCGCGATCACGACCGTGCTGTGGTCGTGGAACGAGCTGCTCTGGCCGCTCGTCGTGTCGACCCGCGCCGAGGACATGCCCCTCGCCGCCGGTCTCGCGACGCTGTCGAGCGACCGGACGATCGACTACCCGGTGCTCATGGCCGCGAGCCTGATGGCGATGGCCCCGGTGCTGATCATGTTCATCGTCCTGCAGCGTCGGGTGATCGACGGCCTGGCCTCGTCCGGCCTGAAGTGACCGCTGCCGATCGTCCCGCACCGTCGAGATCGCAGTTCGTGTCGCTCCGCGGCGCGGACGACCGACACGAACTGCGATCTGACGGGCATCCGCGCGCGGTGACGAACAGCCGGGAGGCCCGACCCACGTCCGTCGCGCTGCTCGCGTCCGCCATCGGTCGCCTGCAGGACCCGGGAGCGCTCGCCGCGGACCTCGCTGCGAGCGTCGCGGACGCCCCGCCGGCCGAGCGCGACGCGCTCTCGATGGCGGCCGTGGAAGCGGTCCTCCCGCAGACCGCCGCGTGGCTCGCCGCCAACGGGGCGACCACCGAGCAGGCGGCCGCGAGCACCGCCGACGTCGCACGCAAACGCGACCGGTACGGGATCCGGGGGACTGGGCTGGACTGGTTCTGCGCGGTCGCGACCGGACGCGTGGTGGCCGTGTGGCGCCTCCAGTTCGAACTCGGCGGCCACCTGCCGGACGGGACGCCGACGTGGAGCGTCCACATCCCGGAGACCGGGCCCCTCGACCCGGTCGCCTGCGACCGGTCGTTCGCCGACGCGCCTGACCTGCTCCGACGGCTCGCACCCGGCCACGTCGCGACGTCGTGGTCCTGCCGGTCGTGGCTCCTCGACCCCGGGCTCGCGACCGCACTCGGACCCGACGCCAACGTCGTCCGGTTCGCCCGACGGTTCCGGTTGCTCCCACCCGGCCCGCACGACGCGACCGAGGGCGACGACAGTGCGGCGAAGTTCGTCTTCGGCACCGGGCTCGCCGCGGCGCGTGCCGCACGTCCCACCGGACGGGTGCAGCAGGCCGTCTCCGACCGGTGGGCGGGCGGTGGGCACTGGACCGAGCGCACCGGGACCGCGCCGATCGCGTGAGCCGGGCCAGGCGGCCGGGCGTACGGTCGTCGGCATGACCGAGCCAGATCGCGACCACCTCGACGACGGTGTCGACATGTCCTTCGAGGAACGTCGACACGACACGCTGCGCCGGATGTCCGGTTCGGATGCCCACGACGAAGCCCCGCGCGTCGAGGTCTCCGAGGAACCCGACGGCACCGTGCGCATCGACGTCGCGGACTCCGCTGCCGTGCGACCCGGTGGAACGGAGCGCACCCAGGAGCGATGAGAGGTCGGACTGGTCCGACGCCGTCGCCACCTGTCCGGCGGGGACGGTGGCGCACGGCATGATCGTTCCGTGCACCTCGTCCTCAGCCGTGTCGACGGCGGCGTCCTCGCGACGCGGCTGACCGACTCCGGTGACCCGGACGGCGAGCCGGTCGCGGTTCCCGACTCGGAACTCCCGGCGTTCGTCGCCGCGCGGGAAGCACCCGGCGTCCGCTGGGTGTGGGACGACACCGCGCGCTGGTACCCGCTCGTGCTCCGAGCGGGCGGTCGGGTCGCGCGCTGCGTCGACCTGCGCCTGTGCCATCGCATCCTGCGCGCGGCGCTGGCCACGCGCGGTTCTGCGCTCGCTGCTGCGCCGGTCAGCGGTTGGGATGCGCCCGCGCAGCAGGAACGCGTCGTCCGCGCGACGCAGGCGCAGCTCTTCGACGACGCGCTCCTCGACGGGACCCGCCCCGCGGACGCCGCCGACCCGCTCGCGGAACTCCGTGCGCAACTCGCGGCGGTCGCCGGTGCGTCCGACCCGGGAGCATTGCGACTGCTGCTCGCCGCGGAGTCCGCCGGTGCGCTCGTCGCCGCGGAGATGCGGTTCGCCGGGCTGCCGTGGCGTGCCGACATGCACGAACGCCTGCTCGAGGACGCCCTCGGCCCGCGGGTGCCCTACGGCGTCCGACCACGACGGCTGGAGGAGATCGCCGTGGTCCTCCGGCAGCGGCTCGACGACCCCGCCCTGAACCCCGACTCACCGGCGGACGTGCTGCGGTCCCTCCGTCGCGCGGGGCTGGTGGTGGACAGCACCCGGAAGTGGGAGCTCCAGCGCCTGGAACACCCGGCGATCGAACCGCTCCTCCAGTACAAGCGCCTGTACCGGCTGCTCACCGCCAACGGCTGGTCCTGGCTCGACGAGTGGGTGCAGGACGGCCGGTTCCACCCGGAGTACGCGGTCGGTGGCGTCGTCACCGGGCGCTGGGCGGCCAACGGCGGCGGGGCGATGCAGCTCCCGAAACTCGTCCGACCGGCCGTCGTCGCCGACGAGGGGTGGAAGCTCGTCGTCGCCGATGCCGCACAGCTCGAACCGCGGGTGCTCGCGGCGATGGCCGGCGACCGGGCGATGGCCGCGGCGGGGAACGGCCGTGACCTCTACGACGGCGTCGTCGCGTCCGGGGCGGTCGAGACCCGGCAGCAGGCGAAGGGCGCGATGCTCGGCGCGATGTACGGCGCCACCCAGGGCGAGGGCGGTCGGCTCGTCCCCCGGCTCGCTCGGGCGTTCCCGCGGGCGCTGGACCTCGTCGAGCGGGCGGCCCGCGCGGGGGAACGCGGCGAACCCGTCACGACCCGGCTCGGGCGGACGTCGCCGATCCCGGAGACCTCGTGGTTCGAAGCACGGAACCGTGCGTGGTCGGTCGACGGCACCCCGGCGATGCAGCGCGCCGTGGAATCGCGTGCCCGGAGCTGGGGACGGTTCACCCGGAACTTCGTGGTGCAGGGCACGGCGGCAGAGTGGGCCCTGTCGTGGATGGCGTCGCTGCGGACCCGGCTCGCCGCGCGGTACCCCGGGCCGGTCCGGGACGGCGCGCACCTCGTCTTCTTCGTGCACGACGAGATCGTGCTGCACGTGCCGGAAGCCGACGCGGCGTGGGTCGCCGGGCAGGTCGAGGCAGCAGCGGCGGACGCCGGGCGGATCCTGTTCGGGTCGTTCCCGATCACGTTCCCGTTGTCCGTCGCGGTCGTCGACGACTACGGCAGCGCGAAGGACTGACGGCGATGCAAACTTGAATTACACGCCTGTAAGTTCAAGTTTGTTCGAAATTTCTGGAACCGATGCGGACCGGATTCCAGTTGCGACGCTCAAACTTGAACGATGACTTGATGCCCTGGATCGGCGACGCGATCGAGCTGGAGGTCGATCCGGTGCTTGCAGCAGCGATGGCGCACTACCAGTTCGAGACCCTCCATCCCTTCAACGACGGGAACGGCCGGCTCGGACGACTGCTCATCGTCCTGCAGTTCATGCGTTCGTCGACCCTGGCGGAGCCGCTCCTGAGCGTGTCGCCGTGGTTCGAAGCGCGACGCGAGCGGTACCAGGAGGGACTCGCCGAGGTCAGCGCGACCGGAGCGTGGGACGCCTGGGTGCAGTTCTTCGCTGAGGGCATCGAGCAGTCGGCAATCGACACGAGTGCGCGGATGTCTGCGCTGCTCGCGGTGCGGGATGCATACCGCGATCGGATCCGTTCCAGCGGTGCGCGGGGCATCGTCCTCGACATCGCCGAGCTGCTCATCGAGTCGCCGTTCGTCACGGTGCCCGTGCTCGCCAAGGCGACCGGCAGGACGTACCAGGCCGCGAGCAACGCCGTGGCGAGACTCACCGAGCTGGACATCCTGGTCGAGATCGAGCGGCAGGGCGTCAGGATGTTCCGAGCCACCGATGTCGTCCGCGTCACGACACGGCCAGCGTTCGTCAGGTGACCTCCACGACTTCCCGGTGAACACGGGCAGGGTGGACCGATGGACGACGAAGCTGCACGTACCGAGGAACGGTCGGTCGGCGACGTCGACCTGACCACATGGCGGACACGCGCCGGACGGGCATCCGCCACCGTGTGGACGCGACTGGGCGACCGCTTTGGTGCGCTGCCCCTGCTCATCGTCACCCTGGTCATCGGGATCGGCATCGCGGCGGTGTGCACGTGGATCGCCTCCGAGGTCTACGACGCCGTCCGGGAATCGGACGACGTCGCCGTGCTCGACCGCCCGGTGCTCGACTGGATGATGTCGGTGCGCTCCACGGATCTCGACACGGCCGTGACGTGGTGGACCAACGCCGCGGGCACCATCGGGATGCCGATCGTCGCGCTCGGGTTCCTCGTCGGCTTCACGGTCCAGCGCCGGGCGTGGACCCCGGTCGTGCTGCTCGTCGCCGCGAGCGCCGGGTCGCTGCTCATGACGGTCGCCGGCAAGGACCTCATCGGTCGTGCGCGTCCCCCGCTCGCCGACGCCGTCCCGCCGTACGAGCACTCGCCGTCGTTCCCGTCCGGACACACCCTGAACGCGACGGTCGTCGTCGGCACGATCGTGTACCTGCTGCTGCTCCGCGAGTCCCGGCGGGTGACCCGGGTGTGGACGGTGGTGCTCGGCGCGGTGTTCGTCGTGTCGATCGGGATCTCGCGCGTGTACCTGGGGCACCACTGGCTGACCGATGTCCTCGCTGCGTGGGCCCTCGGGCTGGCGTGGCTCGCGCTCGTGATCACCGCCCACCGGCTGTACCTCACGGCCGTCCACCGCGGCTCCGGCGATATCCACAGGGCTTCGTGAGCGCTCGCGGATCGCGCGAGGATCAAGGGTCGGCCGGGAATCCAGGCGAAGCCCGGCCGAACTCGAAGAAGCACGAGAAAAGCCCCCGGCGGACACCGGGGGCTGATCTCACCTCGTGAAGAGGTCAGTGGTCTGAGTTGCGTAGTAACTCGAACCGCCTCGGTGTTCGAGTCTACGCGACCCTCCGGCCATCCGGTAGGGGAGCTCGGACCGCGGTCTCCTGCCCTGGGATTGGAGGCCGGCGATGGCGAGACATCGGCATCGTGACGGCGATCGTGGGCGGTTCGTCCTCGTGCTCGAGATCCTCGGGCTGTTGACGGCACTCGCGACCCTCGCGGGTGCGATCCTGCGGTTGCTGTAGGTCAGCGGGGTGGCTCCGGGCAGCCGGAGCCACCCCGTCCGTCAGGTGGAGCCGATAGGTTGCCCGGCATGGAAGAACGGGTCTTCGGCGGCAGGTACCGGGTCACGGGCACGCTCGGTCACGGTGGGATGGCGTCCGTGTACCGCGCGGTCGACGAGCAGCTCGGTCGCGAGGTCGCGGTCAAGGTGTTCCGGATGGGACCCGTCGACCACGGGGAGCGGGCGCGTGCCGAGGCGGAGATCCAGGTCCTCGCGGGCCTCCGGAGCTCGGCGCTCGTCACCCTGTACGACGCGGCACTCGACGACGCCGACGGCGACTCGTACCTCGTGATGGAGCTCGTCCCCGGCAGCGACCTCGCCACCAGGCTCCGCGAGGGGCCCCTCGATCGTGCGACGACCGCCCGTGTCGGCGCCCAGGTCGCTGACGGCCTCGCCGCCGTGCACGCGCAGGGCATCGTCCACCGCGACGTGAAGCCCGCGAACGTGCTCCTCGAAGCCGACGGCTCGCACGTCAAGCTCGCCGACTTCGGCATCGCGCTGCTCCGCGACGCCGCCCGGGTCACCGGGACCGGCACCGTCATGGGGACCGCCGCCTACCTGGCACCGGAGCAGGTCACCGCGCAGGGGATCAGCGGCAAGTCCGACGTGTACTCGCTCGGCCTCGTGCTCCTGGAGTGCCTGTCCGGACGGATGCCGTTCCCCGGCAGCGCCGTCGAGTCCGCCACCGCGCGGCTCACACGCTCGCCGGAGATCGACTCGGCGCTGCCCACGGCCTGGCGCGTGCTCCTGCACGTCATGACGGCGACCGATCCGGCCGAGCGGCCGTCCGCCACCGAGGCGGCCGAACGCCTCCGTGCACTCTCGTACGACGACGGTGCGCCCGCCACCCAGCTCCTGCCTGGAGGCCCTGGCACGCTGACAGCGGCGGCTGCGGCCGCCGGAGTGGCCGGGGCTGCCGCCGGGGCCGAGACCGCGCGAGCGGCGCAGGCCGACGTCGCGACGCAGGCGATGCCCGCGAGCCGGCCCGCGGACGACGCGACGCGCGTGCTGCCGGCGAGCACGGCCTCCAGTCCGTCCGGTTCGGACGACGTGGCAACCACTGTGCTCGGCGCACAACGCGGATCGGGCGGTCCGACCGTCGGCGGCGGCGCACCCGTGTCGGCCCCTCCCGCGTCGTCGGAGCCCCCGGCGAAGCAGCGCCGGCGCGGCCTGGTGATCACGCTCGTGATCGTCGGGGTGCTCGTGCTCGCCGGCATCGTGGCCGCGGTGCTCGCGCTCGGCGGGGGCGGCGAGACACCCGCGCCGACGGAGTCGAGCTCGACGGCGCCGACCGAGCAGCAGCCGAGCGACGAGCCCTCGCAGCCCGAGGAACAGCCGTCGCAGGAACCCGTGCAGCCCCAGCCGTCCGAGCCCGTCGAACCGGAGCCCTCGCAGCCGGTCGAACCGTCGCAGCCCACCGAGCCCTCGAACGGGCCGGAGCCGTCGGTGCAGCCGACGCTCCCGGTGCAGACCCCGCTCAGCAACAGCAACAGCGGCCCCGGCAACTCCGAGAACGCCCCCGGCCACAACAAGGGCTGACGGGCCGGGGTCAGGCCAGGGAGCGCTCGACGATCGTCCTGACCGACACCGGCTCGCGGCCGAGCAGCTCGGCGAGCAGGGGGTCGACCTCGTCGAACTCGCCCGCACGAGCGCCGCGGAACATGCCGAGCATCATCTGCGCCGCCGCGTCGGGCATGCCGGCGGCGGTCTGCCGGGCGACCCACTCCTCGTCGTCGATCACGGTGCGACGGACGGTCGTGCCGGTGACCTCGGAGAGGATCCGGGCGACGTCCTCGAAGGTCACGGCCTCGGCCGCCGTGAGCGCTGGCGTCGGCCCGTCGAACGTCGGGCCGTCGGCAAGCAGGACCGCGTCCGCGACGGCCAGGTCCTCCCGAGCGGTCCACGAGATCGGGCCGTCCGCGGGCAGGAGCAACTCGCCCGTCTCGGTGGCGCCGGAGATGAGCCAGCCGACGGTGTGCGCGTAGAAGCCGTTGCGGAGCGAGGTCCACGGCGTGCCGATGTCGGCGAGTGCGCTCTCGGTGTGGGCGTGGTCCACCGAGAACGCGACGGGGGAGTCCGCCTTCGTGTTCTGGTGCGCCGTGTAGAAGACGCGTTCGGCGCCGGCATCCACCGCAGCCCGGGCGGCTGCCGCGTGCAGGGCGACGCCGTCGGGCCCGAGCGTCGAGCCGGAGACGACGAGCACGCGGTCAGCGCCCTCGAACGCATGGTCGAGCGATGCGGGATCCGCGAATTCACCCGCACGGACGCGCACGCCCTTCGCCGCCAGGTCGGCGGCCTTCGCGGTGTCTCGGACGCTGACGCCGATCTGGTCCGCGGGCATGCGATCGAGCAGTGCGTGGACGGTGGCGGAGCCGAGTGCTCCGGTGGCGCCGGTGACGATGATCATGGGGACAACCCTTCGTTATCGTTGGAAACGCCGTGAGCGTAACACTGTAAACACAGCGCTAACAAGCATCCGTTATCGTTGGTCCATGACCGACTCCGTCCGCGACCGCATCGTCGACGCCGCCGCCGACCTGCTCGCCGACGTCGGGCCGGCCGGGGTCACCACCCGAGCCGTCGCCGCCGCGGCGGGCGTGCAGGCGCCGACGATCTACCGACAGTTCGGCGACAAGGACGGTCTGCTCGAGGCCGTCGCCGACCGGGTCTTCGCCGCGTACGTCGCCGGCAAGACGGTTCCGGACGACGTCGACCCCGTCGAGCACCTCCGTGACTCGTTCGACGCGCACATCGCGTTCGGGCTCGCGAACCCCGGGCTGACGGCGTTGTTCTCGGACCCGCTGCGCTCGCACTCGACGACGGAGGACCAGGGGATCGCCGTCCTCCGCGAGCGCATCCACCGCGTGGCGCTCGCCGGACGACTCCGGGTCCGCGAGCCCCGCGCGGTGTCGCTCGTGCACGCCGTCGGGGTCGGCGTCGTCCTCGACCTGATCGGCACGCCGGACGACGAGCGTGACCCGGCGCTCGTCGCTGCGGCGTGGGATGCGCTCGCGTCCGCGATCCTGGTGGCGGCGCCGGAGGCCGATCCGGGGTCGCACGCCGCGGCCGTGCAGCTCGCCGCCGACGACGACGCGCTCGCCGCACTGTCGCCGGCGGAGCGGGCGCTCATGCGCGACTGGCTCGCCCGGATCGCCGACGCCTGACCGGGCCTGGCCCGGCCCGGCCCGGCCATGCCCGGAGTCTCGGGCTGAGCGACAGTTCTCGGGCTCCGCGCCGCGTGAACTGTCGCTGAGCACGCGACTCGCCCCCACCCGCGGCAACGGGTTTCGTCCATCCACTGGAGCAAATAGGGTGGGGCTGTGCGAGAACTGCAACGGAGCGGTGGCCCGACGACGGCCGTCGCCGCGAAGAACGGTGTCGGCTTCACGTCCCTCGAGGCGTTCCTGGTGGACGAGCCGGAAGCGAGCGTGCCCGGGTTCGCCGGGCGGACGATCGAGTCCGGCGACGAGCTGTCGTGGGTGTGGTTCCCCGAGCGGACCCTGCCGGACGGCAGGTCCGAGCCCGAGGAGCAGGACCTCGAGCACTTCTGGGACGCCACGGCGTTCACGCTCGACATCGTCTTCGACGACGGCACCCGACTCAGCGAGCAGGCAGCGGACCAGTACGGCGACGCGCTGACGCCGGAGGCGCAGGACGCCGCCCGCAAGGCCTGGGTCGACCAGTGGAACCGTCGCGCGGTGGACCTCACGCCGTTCGCGGGTCGGGTCGTCGACCGCCTGGAGGCCCGGCTCGGCTCCGGCGCGTCGGTCACCGCCGCCACCCCCGGGCCAGCACCGCGTGGCTGGCTCGACGACGTCCGGATCGAGCAGCCGCGTCGTGCCGCCGCGGCCCGCCCGCTCGACCACGTCCGCACGACCCGCGGCACGCAGGCGTCCTCCCGGTTCTCCCGCGGCAACAACGCGCCGCTCGTCGGGCTCCCGCACGGCGGGGTGTTCGGCCTGCCGATGACCGACGCGGCGAGCAACCGCTGGCCGTACGCGTACCAGGAGCACAACCGGACGAGCGGCAACCGCCCCGCGATCCAGGCCTTCGCCACGAGCCACATCCCGTCGCCGTGGATGGGGGACCGCGGGGTGTTCCAGGTGATGCCGTCCCCGCTCGGGTCGCCGGACGTCGACCGTGTCGCACGGGCCCTGGCGTTCGACCACGACGACGAGCTCGACGGCCCGCACCGCTACCGCGTGGCGCTCGAGCACGGCGTCACCGCGGAGATGACCCCCGGCGAGTTCGCCCTCGGCTTCCGCTTCACCGGCACGAGGAGCATCGTGCTCGACCACCACGGCCGGGTGCTCGAGTCCTCCGTGCGCATCGAGGACGGCACCGCGATCGTGGAGGCGCACCTCGACGACCGACCCGGCACGCCCCCGCACTTCGTGCACCTCCGGGTCCCCGGCGCGACGGCGGACCACACGACGTCGACGGACCAGCAGCTCCGCGGGTGGATCGCCGTCGAGGGGGACACCGACGTGCTCCTCGGCATCTCGACGGTCTCCCACGAGGACGCCCGCGCGAACCTCGACGCCGCCGGTTCCTTTGAAGCGATGCGCGAGCGGGCCGAGCGCGAGTGGACCGAGAAGCTCGCGACGCTCGACGTCGAGGGTGCCACCGAGGACCAGCTGACCTCGCTCTACTCGGGCCTGTACCGGCTGTTCCTCTACCCGAACCGCGCCGGCGAGACGGCTCTGACGGGTGCGCCGCACTACCGGTCCCCGTACGGCGACGTCCTCGCCGAGCCGATCCGCGACGAGCCGGGGCCGGAGGTCGTCGACGGTGCGATGACCACCACGAACGGCTTCTGGGACACCTACCGCACCGCCTGGCCGCTCCTCGGGCTCCTCACGCCCGACACCGCTGGCGAGCTCGCGCAGGGCTTCGTGCAGCACTTCCACGACGGCGGCTGGACCCCTCGGTGGAGCGCCCCCGGCGCCGAGGACTGCATGACCGGCACGACGAGCGACACCGTCTTCGGGGACCTGCTGTCGAAGGGTGTCGACGGGTTCGACCTGGAGCAGGCGTACCGGAGCGCCGTGAAGAACGCGACCGTCCCGCCACGTGACGACCGTGTCGGACGGAAGGGGAGCCTCCCGGGCGCCTTCCGCGGCCACGTCGACACCGACACGTCCGAGGGGATGTCCTGGACCCTCGACGCCGCGATCAACGACTGGAGCGTCTCGGTCATGGCGACCGCCCTGGCGGACCGGACCACCGACGCCGCGGAACGCGAGCGGTACACGGCAGAGGCCGAGTGGTTCGCCCGTCGGTCCCTGCAGTACCGGAACGTGTTCGACCGTCGCCGCGGGTTCTTCATCGGGCGGACGCCCGACGGGCGGTGGCGCGAGGGCGAGGGCTACGACCCGGACCAGTGGGGCGGCGACTACACCGAGACGAACGCCTGGGGCACGATGTTCACCGCCCCGCACGACGGCGCCGGCATCGTCGACCTGCACGGCGGGCCGGAAGGCTTCGACGCCGCGATCGACCGGTTCTTCGCGACGCAGGAGACGGGCGCGACCGACCGTGCCGGCCACTACGGCTTCCCGATCCACGAGATGACCGAGGCCCGCGACGTCCGGATCGGCATGCTCGGACTCTCGAACCAGCCGGCGCACCACATCCCGTTCTTCCCGATGTTCACCGGCCGCCACGACGACGCGCACCGCATCGTCCGCTCGTGTCTGGACCGCCTCTTCGTCGGCTCCGACCTCGGGCAGGGCTACCCGGGCGACGAGGACAACGGCGAGATGAGCGCCTGGTACGTCTTTGCCACGATCGGCCTCTACCCGTTGGCACCGGCCAGTGGTTCCTACGTGATCGTGCCGCCGTCGGTCCGGCGCGCGGTGCTGCGACCCCCGGGAGGCTCGTCCACCGTCATCGAGACCGCTGGCGCTGGTCGGTTCATCGCCTCGGTCACCGTCGACGGCTCGCCCTGGACGTCCGTCAGCATCCCGCACACGGTCGTCGTCGGCGCGTCGACGATCGTCGTCGAGCTGTCCGAGACGCCGACCGGGTGGGCGTCGGACACGCGGCCCGTCTCGGCGTCCGACGTGCACGGGTACCGGGACACCCCGACGGACGTCCTGCCCGTGGGGGCGTCTGCACTGACGGACGACACCGGACGGACGGTGACGGTGCTCGCCGCGGGGACGACCGCGTCGTTCGACGTGGCGATCGAGTCGGCGTCGCTCTACACGGTGACCGCAGCGGCGCCGGGGACCTACTCGTGGCAGGTCGCGCTCGGGTCGTCCTCGGTCGACGTCACCGACGCCGTGTTCGAGTGGGCAGGCCAGACCCGGGTGTTCCCGATCACCGGCGGTGGGGCGTCGTTCGCGTTCACTGCTGGAACGGACGTGGAGCTGACCCAGCTGGAACTCATGGCTGCCGACGGGCGGCTCTGAGGCGCTGCTCATGCGGGACGGGCATGCTCGTTCCATGTCGATGAGCAGCGCGTTCGATCCCTCGCAGGGCCGCGCCATCCCCGAAGACCAGGTGTCCGAGAACGGCCTCGAGCTCGACGAGGACCCGGCGCACGGGCTGGACATCGCGGTCGAGGTGGTCAGCAGCGCCGCCGCGGACCCCGCTGCTCCGTCCCTGTTCCTCGAGCCGCAGTCGTCTGCGACCGCTCCTTCGTCGCGCCGGGACTCCGCGTCCGGGGAACCGTCCGAGTCGGAGTAGCTCAGGATTCCGGTTCCGCGTCGACCCGATCCGCCGTCTGCTGGAGCAGCCCGGTGGCGAGGTCGTTGAAGACGCTGGTCAGGTCGACGCCGACGGATGCGCTGACCTCGCGGAGCACCGTCGCCGAGCGCTTCCGCGAGCCCGCGATGACGTCCTCTCCCGCTGGACTCAGCGCGATGAGGGAACCACGGCGGTCGGACGGATTCGGGCGCCGTTCCACCAGGCCGGCGGCGGACAGGCGATCGACCAGGTTCGTCACCGCGCCCGACGTCAGGCCGAGGTAGCCGGCGAGCTCCGTCGCGGTCGAGTACCCCGTGTCGCTGATCAGGGCGAGCGCACGCATGCCCGTCTCGTGGATGCCGGCGAGGGCGCTCAGCCGCGCGACGAGGCCCTTCTCCGCGCGCACAACGGCGTCGAACGCCGCGAGGAGTTCGCCCTCGTCGTCTGCTGTCCCCGTCACCGGTGTGCTCCCCGCCTCGTGCGCTGCCGGTCCAGGATGGCACGTCCCACCGGGTGTACCTGCGCCCGCCCCCCACTCTGGGGAGGCCGCGCGGGTTCCAACTACTTGAATGACTGGCTATCTTGATTATTAAGCAAAAGCCGCCACCACCACCGACAGTCATCGAGGTATCCCGTGTCCAACCCGAACCGCATCTCCCCGGTCAAGCGCCTCCGCTTCGCGCCCGTTGCGCTCATCGCGGGCATCTTCGCCGCCGTCCTCCTCTCGCTCTCGCTCACCGGCACCCTCTCCGGGTTCGCGGCCAGCATCACCAACAGCAGCAACACCGCCGCCAGCGGCACGCTCGTCATGCAGGAGCAGAACGCGAACGCCTCCGTCACCTGCCTGAGCACCGACGGCGGCTCGGTCTCGACGAACTCCGCGACGTGCTCCACGATCAACAAGTTCGGCGGCAGCACCACGATGACCCCCGGCGTGACGGTGAACACCCCGATCACCATCAAGAACACCGGTACCTCGGCCGCGAGCACCTTCACGCTGACCCCCGGCGCGACCTGCACCCAGTCGGCCAACGGCACGCAGAACGGCACCGCGACCGACCTCTGCTCGAAGATGAACCTCGTGATCACGTCCGGCTCCACCACGGTCTTCTCCGGCACGCTCGCCAGCTTCAAGGGCGCCGCTGCCTCCGCGTTCTCGATGCCCGCCGCGCCGGCCGCCGGTGCCTCGGTCCCGTTCAACTTCGCCGTCACGCTCGACAGCAGCGCCGGGAACACCTACCAGGGCCTCGCGGCGTCCGTCCCGATGACCTGGACCTTCACCGCCTGATCGTCCCCTCCCCACCCCAGGGCGACACCTCGACCGGTCCCGAGACGGCCGAGGTGTCGCCGGATTCCCACCCGCTCCACCCGCACCGCCCGCCCGAGAGAGGACGACCATGAGCCAGATCGCAGCCGTCCCCCTGACCGGCACCCTCTCGCGCCCGCTCGTCGGCGGCCACACCGCCAGCCGGTTCGAGGTCGTCCTCGCCTGGACCGTCGCCGGCGTCGCCGCGGTGCTCCTCGCAGCCGCCGCCCTGTTCCTGACGAGCGGCGGGCGGATGTTCGTCGTCGAGACCCCGTCGATGGGCGAGGCCGCTCCCGTCGGGACCCTGGTCCTCGACCTCCCCGTGCAGGCATCGACGCTCCACGTCGGCGACATCGTCTCGTTCCGTGTCAGTGCCGCCCCGGACACGATCTACACCCACCGCATCATCGGCATCGACGCCGACGGTGGGATCCACACCCGCGGCGACGTCAACGGGGCGACCGACCCGTGGACGCTCACGCAGGAGAACCTGGTCGGTGCACCGGCGCTCCTCGTCCCGCACCTGGGCTGGCTGTTCCGCGCCGCCCCGATCCTGCTCATCGGCACGCTCATCATCTCGGTGCTGACCAGCCCCTTCGCGGACCGGATCACACGCAGCTCGCTCCGCATCGCCGGCAGCGCGCTCACCGTCTCCTACGCGGCCTGGGTCCTCCGCCCGTTCGTGAACGTCACGACGATCACGAACACCGCGAACCCGGACTCGGTCGTGGCGACGGTCGTGTCCTCCGGGGTCTTCCCCGTCCGCGTGCAGGCGCACGGCGGGAACAGCGTCCACCTGGTGGACGGCGAGGTCGGCCGCGTGGTCATCGACGAGCTCAACCGGCACGGGCACTACCAGCTCACGTCGAACATCGACCTCGACCCGGCCGGCTGGGTCCTGCTCGTCTGCGCCTGCCTCGTCCCCCTGGTCCTCTGCCTGATCGTCGGGCGCGTGCACACGGTGCGTCCCTCGTGATCCCCGTCCGACTGCGCGACGGTCGACTCATCGCCCTGCTGCTCGTCGTGGCCCTCGCCGTGGTCGTGCTCGCCGCCCAGATCGCCCCCACCCGATCGGCGTTCAGCGCGACGGTCGCGAACGGCGGCAACACCGCCGCGACCGCACCGTACTTCACGTGTGCGGCCGCCATCGACGCCGACGACACCGGGGCCGCGTTCGTCTACCGCCTCGGTGAGCCGAGCGGCTCCCGCACCGCCGCCGACTCCTCCGGGGCCGGTGCGAACGGCACGTACCAGGGCTCCATGGTGGCCGCGACGCCGTCACCGATCGCCTGCCCGCGGGACACCGGCAGCGCGTACGTGCTGAACGGCTCGTCGAGCTTCGTCTCCACGCCGAGCTCCGTCCGCAACCCGACGACCTTCAGCGAGGAGGTCTGGTTCCGCACGACCGTCGCCGGCGGGATGCTCATCGGCTTCGGCGGCAGCCAGTCCGGCACGTCCGGGCAGCACGACCGACAGATCTACGTCAACACCGCCGGGCAGCTCGTCTTCGGGGCCTACAGCGGCACCACGCAGGTCGTGACGTCGCCGAAGGCCTACACGGACGGCGCGTGGCACCACGTCGTGTCGACGATGTCTGCCGGCACGGGCATGCGGCTCTACGTCGACGGCAGCCTCGTCGCGTCGAACAGCGCGTACACCGCGCCGGAGAACGCGACCGGGTACTGGCGCGTCGGCTACGACACCGTCACCGGGTGGCCCGGATCGCCGAGCAACTACTACTTCACGGGCTCGATGCGCTTCGCGGCGGTCTACAACTCGGTGCTCACGCCCACGCAGGTCGCGAACCACTTCGCCGCGGGCCGCTGAGTCACCCCACCCGGTACTTGAACCCCTTGTGCGACCCGACGAACCCGAGCCGTTCGTAGAACCGGTGGGCGTCCGTCCGCGCGGCGTCGGAGGTCAGCTGGACGAGCGTCACACCGAGCGCGGGTGCGGCGACGTCGGTCACCCAGCGCATCATCGCGCTCCCGATGCCGCTCGACCGGAGGGCGGACGAGACGCGCACGGCCTCGACGAGCAGCCGGGTCGACCCCCGCCGGGCCATGCCGGGGATGCGGGTGAGCTGCATCGTGGCCACGACCGAGTCCGCCGCGTCGACCACGACCAGCAGCGCGTTCGCGGGGTCCGCGACGATCGCGTCGAGCGCCGCCGCGTAGGCGTCCCGGTCGCCGGCGGCGGCGACGTCCCCGCGCGCGGCGCTGATCGGGTCGTCGGACAGCAGTGCCATCAGCGCGTCGAGGTCGTCGGGCACCGCGGAGCGCAGCGTGAACGAGCCGGCGCGGGCGGACAGCGGAACGGGCAGGGTGAGGTCGTGGAGCACGATCCCACCCTGCCCGACCGCTGGTGGTTCAGGGAACAGGTGGTTCAGGGAACGGTGTGCCCGGCGGCCGTCAGGACGCGGTACCACTCCTCGCGGGAGAGCTCGACGTCCGAGCCAGCGGCCGAGTCCCGCACACGCTGCGGGTTCGTCGTGCCGAGGACGACCTGGAAGTGCGCGGGGTGCCGGGTGATCCACGCGACGGCGATGCCCGTCGGGGTGACCCCGTGCGCCGCGGCGAGTTCCTCGAGCACGTCGTTGAGCTCCGCGTACTGCTCGCGGTCCCCCAGGAAGACGCCGTCGAAGAAGCCCTTCTGGAACGGCGACCAGGCCTGCGGCGTCATGTCGTGCAGCCGCGAGTAGTTGAGGATGTCGTTGTCGCGGTCGATCGACTGGTCCAGGCCGCCCATGTTCGCGGCGAGGCCCTGCGTGATGACGTTCGCGTGCGTGATGCTCAGCTGCACCTGGTTGAAGGCGAGCGGCCGCGTGACGAACTTCTTCAGGAGCTCGACCTGCCCCGGGGTGTGGTTCGAGACACCGAAGTGGTGGACCTTGCCGGCGGCGTGCAGCTCGTCGAAGGCCTTCGCGACCTCTTCCGGCTCGACGAGTGCGTCGGGGCGGTGCAGGAGCAGGACGTCGATGTAGTCGGTGCGCAGGGCGGCGAGCGACTCCTCCACGGACGAGAGGATGTGCTCGTACGAGAAGTCGAAGTACGCGCCGTGGTCCGTCGGGCGGATGCCGACCTTCGTCTGCAGCTGGATGGCCGCACGCTCGGACGACGACAGCGTGACCGCGGCACCGAAGCGCTCCTCGCAGCCGTGCCACCCGCCGTAGACCGCGGCGTGGTCGAACATCGTCACGCCCGCGTCGCGCGAGGCCGTGTAGAGCGAACGGATGTCCTCGTCGCTCATGTCGTTGATCCGCATCAGGCCGACGATGACGTCGGATGCGGTGAGGTCCGTCTGTGGCAACTCCAGTGTCTTCACGTCCCCGATCCTGCCAGGGCCGGGCGCGGACAACGAGGTCCTGGCCGTACCTCTCAGGCGCGCAGGGTCGCCACGACGGTGGGCTCGGAGCCGGCCCAGGTCGCCGTGAGCGTCTCACCGTCGGGCAGGGGCGTCCCGACGACCCGCACGATGACGAGGTCCCCGATCGTGGTGAGCGCGCCGTCGGTCGTCGGCTCGACCGCGTGCACCGTGGGCGACGACGTCGCGGAGCCGCTGCCGACCGCGGACCCGAGCGACGGCGGCGGGGCGTCCGACGCGACGGCTGCCTCCAGGCGGGCCTCGTGCCCACCGGTGGCGATCGCACGACGGAGGACGTCCGCGTACACGGGGTCGCCCACGGCGTCGTACACCCAGCGCCGACCGAGCACGGAGTGGTCCATCTCCGTGATCAGGAAGTCGGCAGCGCCTGCCAGCGGAGCGCCGCGGTAGGTCAGCGGCACGTGCAGGACCGGGCCGTCCCCGACGTGCACGAGGTACGTCTCGACGCCGACCTCGCCGTCCGGGTCGTCGAACCGGAAGCGCCCGTCGACGACGACCTCGGCGCCGGGTTCGACCCCGCTCCACGGCTGGTCGGGCAGCCACCCGCCGATCGCCTCGGTCTTCGACGGACGGAGTTCGGCGTTGTGGATGACGGCCATGCGCCGAATCTAGTGGACACGCCCCTAGTGGACGGAGAAGCCGCCGTCGACCGCGATCGACTGCCCCGTAACGTAGGCGGATCCGGGCCCGGCGAGGAACACCGCAGCCGCCGCGAAGTCCGACGCCAGGCCGTTCCGTCCGACGAGCGTCCGCGCCGCCAGCCGCTCGACGGTCGCCGGATCCGAGCTGAGCCGTCGGTTCAGCGGCGTCTGCACGAAACCCGGCACGAGGACGTTCGAGGTGACCCCCTGCCCGGACCAGGCTTCTGCCTGGGACCTGGCCAGTGCCTCCAGTCCGGCCTTGGAGACCCCGTACGCGCCGCTGGCCGCGAAGGGGCGGTGGGCCTGCTGCGAGCTGATGCCGATGATCCGGCCGTACCCGCGCGCCGCCATGCCGGGCGCGAGGCGCTGCCCGAGGACGAACGGGGCGTCGAGGTTCACGGCCATCGTGGTGTCCCACGTGTCCTCGTCGAGGTCGGGCATCGGCGGCCGCAGGTTGATCCCCGCGGAGTTGACCAGGACGTCCACGTCCCCGACGGCATCGGCGAGCGCGTGTGCTCCGGCGCGGGTCGACAGGTCCGCGACGACGCCGTCCGCGGCGCCTCCTGCAGCGCGGACCTCCGCGACGGCCTCGTCGATCGTCGCAGCGGTCCGGGCAGCGACGAGCACGTGGGCCCCGGCGTCGGCCAGCGCCCCGGCGATCGCCCGCCCGATGCCCGAGCTGCCGCCGGTGACGAGTGCGGTGCGTCCGTCGAGGCCGAAGAGCTGCTGCAGCGACATCCGGCCAGGCTACCGACGCCCGTACGCTGGAGGGCGTGCGTGACGACCTGCTCCCCGTGCTCGCCTGCCCCGTGTGCACCGAGCCGCTGTCGCGGACGGGTGCGGGCCAGGCCGGCTGCACGAACGGGCACCGGTACGACGAGGCGAAGCAGGGCCACCTGACGCTCCTGCCGACGAAGCGTCGCGCGCTCACCGCGGACACCCCGGAGATGGTCGACGCACGCATCCGGTTCCTGGGCCGCGGGCACTACGCACCCGTCGAGCGGGCGCTCGCCGCGGTGGTCGCGTCCGCCGCCGCACCCGGCATCGTGCTCGACGTCGGTTCCGGTCCGGGGACCTACTTGGCACATGCGCTGCGCGCGGCGGACGGGAGGCTCGGGGTGGCGTTGGACTTGTCGCCCGTCGCGATCCGACGGGCGGCCCACATGGACGTGGCGGCCGGGGCGGTGGTCGGTGACGTCACGGAGCGGCTGCCGATCGTCGATGGTGCTGCCGCGGTCGTCCTCGACGTGTTCGCCCCGCGGAACCAGCGCGAGTACGCACGGGTGCTTGACGAGGACGGCGTGCTCGTCGTCGTCACGCCACGCACCGGGCACCTGGCCGAACTCGCCGAGGCCACGATCAGCGTCGACCCCGAGAAGGAACGGCGCCTGCACGACTCCCTCACGCCGTCGTTCGTGCTCCGGTCGTCCGAGGACCTGACCTGGACGATGGACCTGTCCCCCGAGGACGTGCACGACGTCGTGCACATGGGCCCGAGTCACCACCACGTCGCTCCCGATGCTGTCTTCGCCCCGACGACGGTCACCGCCGCGATGACGGTGTCGACCTGGGAGCCGGAGACGGGTTCCCGTTCCGCGAGTTGACGAACGGTTCCCCGTCCGAACGCTGCCGGGGGTAGCGGCCGACCCGCGCCTCCCAGAGCCGGCGCAGGACGAAGCCGATGGCGACGCCGCCCAGCCCGGCGGTGAGTGCGACCGGCATGCCGTGCACCCCGGCTGCACCCAGGCCGTTGAAGAAGACGCCCCAGGTCGCTGCGAGGAACGGCGCATCGCCGGTCGTGTGGCGACTCTGCGCCCTCGCGCTCCACCAGCCAGTGGGGACCGACCACGCGAGCGCCAGCATGGCCAGCAGCAGCCACCCGGTGAGGAGCCGAGGGTTGGGGACGACGAACAGCAGCACCGGGAGGGCGAGGAGCCCGACACCCGCGATCGCCGACGATACCAGGCTGCTCCGCTCCGACTTGCCGATCGGGGCCTTCCGGCGAGGACGGGTGCGGTCGACGAGCTGCTGCGCCGCCGGCGGTCGACGGCGCCCGACGGTGCGGTACCGGATCTCGATGCCGACGAACCAGCCGGCGACCGTGCTCGTGATCCACGCGGAGAGAGCGCTCGGGTACGCAGGGCCGAGGACCGGCCCGAACACGAAGATCCCGGCCACGATGACCGGGACGGCGATGATCGGCGGCGCGACCGCGACGACGACCGCGCCCCAGACCACCCCGGCGACTGCACCGGCCACGACGACGCCGATCCCCGATGGATCGGCGTCGCCGCGGCCGTGCAGGAAGCCGTACGTGATGCCGCACGCGACGGCCAGCACGGCGACGTACCAGCCGAGCGGTGGCACGGGGCGACCGCGCCAGTCCAACTGCTGCCGCAGGTTCTTCCGGAGCTGTCGTCGTCTGCGGAGCTTCCGCTTCCTGGCTCGCTGGGCAGCGGTGGTCGTGTCCCCCATCCGCCCAGTATGCCGACGCAGTCGTCGCTCAGTGGTCGGTGGACTCCGGGGTCACGTCGAGGGCCCAGATCACGCCGAACTTGTCGCGGAGCTGCCCGGCGAGGGGTGACCACGCGGCGGGACCGAACGGCTGCCGGATCTCGGCGCCGTCGGAGAGCCCCTCCCACGCGGCGGTGATCTCGTCCGCGTCCGTGCCGCTCAGGTACACGTAGAACGCGTTCGTGCCCTGGTCGTAGGGCTGTCCGGGCCACACGTCGAACGCCATCACGCGGATGCCGCTCGCCGTCTGGACCTGACCCCACACGATGCGGTCGGCCCATGCCGGGTCGTCGGTGGCGCCCATCGCGCCGTAGGTCATGGTCGCCGGCTCGGTGCCGAGGGCCTTCGCGTAGAAGTCGAGCGCCTCGCGGGCGTTGCCGTCGAAGTTGAGGTGGGGAGTGGTGGTGATCGTCATGGGAGCGAGTCTGCGCGGCAATGCGGTCAGATCGTGTCCGCTTCTCGACGGATACTGGATCCGTGTCCGGACCGTCCTCGCGCATGCTCGCGCTCCTCTCCCTGCTGCAGGTGCACCGGGACTGGCCGGGTGACGTCCTGGCCGAACGGCTCGCGGTCAGCCCGCGGACCGTCCGTCGTGACGTCGATCGGCTCCGGGAGCTCGGCTACCGGGTCGAGGCGCTCCGCGGGCCAGCTGGCGGCTACCGGCTGTCCGCCGGATCGGAACTCCCGCCGCTGCTCTTCGACGACGAGCAGGCCGTGGCGATCGCCCTCGCGCTCGCCGTCGCACCGGCGTCCGGCGCCGACATCGCCGAGGCGGCAGCGCGGGCGCTGGGGGCCGTCCGGCAGGTGATGCCGTCGCGCCTGCGCCACCGGATCGACGCCGTCGACGTGGTGACGACGCCCGGCGTGACGACGGTCGACCCCGAGGTGCTCGTCGCGGTCTCCGACGCCGTGCGCACTCGGCAGGTGCTCCGCTTCGACTACGACTCCGCGTGGAGCGGCGACCGGCACGACCGCCCGCCGCGACGGGTCGAGCCGCACGCGGTCGTCGCCCGGAACGGCCGGTGGTACCTGCTCGCGTGGGCGACCGACCGGGACGACTGGCGCACGTACCGCATCGATCGCATGCACCCGCGGACACCGACGGGCGTCCGGTTCACACCGCGGCCCATCCCGCGCGGTGACGCTGCGGCGTTCCTCGCGGCGCGGTCGAAGGGGTCCACCGGGGCGGACGAGTGGCCGTGTACCGGGACCGCTGTCCTCGCGGTGTCGGCGAGGTCGATCGCGCCCTACCTCGACGCGGACGCGGTGCTCGAGGAGCTCGATGACGACCGGTGCCGGCTGACGATCGGCTCGTGGTCGTGGACGGCGCTCGCCGCGCGGTTCGCCGGCTTCGACGCGGCGTTCACCATCGAGGGCCCGTCAGCGCTCCGGGCGGCGGGCAGCGCGCTGGCGGGTCGTTTGCGGGACGCTGTCCGCTAGCTGTCGTGTCGCCGATGTCGCGAGTCGTTCACGACTCCGATGCGCCGAGGCCGATGAGGAGGTCTCGGTGCTCGGCGAGGAGTTTGTCGAGTGCGAGGGTTCGGACCGGGTCGCTGCGCACACTGTCGGCCATGTGGCTGATGATCACGAGCGAGCGGTACGGCGATCTCGGGAGCGTTCTGCGCAAGGGTTCGATGAGCGACGGAGGTGAGCGGTACTTCGGTGTCGGTACCCCGAGCTGGGTGCCCCAGATCCGAGAATGGTGTGCGCAGCAGTTGCGGACGTGCGTGACGTGTTGCAGCGTGCCGCGTAGGGTCGGCGCCGGGAGACGGAACGTCGTCGCGAGCTCCCGTGCAACCCGGGGATCGAGGAGTCCAGCGAGGCGTGAGATCGCGCCGAGACTCAGGTGCTCGGCCACCATTCCGAACGCGACCTGACCGAGATCGCGTTCCGCCGAGATACGACGAGTGGCCGGGTCGGTACTCCGGTCGAGGGCGCTGCTGAACTGTGCTCGGAGTGCATCGACGTCGACACCGGGTCGGAATGCTCGAGGGTCGACGTGCCAGGACGGCCCGAACTTCCCTGCGCACGTGATCGCCATGCGACCCCGGAGCGCGAGCTCGATCCGCTCGATCCTGATGAGCAGGGCGATACGGAGAGCGCTGTCGAACTCGTGCAGACGGTCGACGTCGCGGTCGGCGGACGGAAGACCGAAAGTCCGAAGTGCTCGACGGAACTGCGCCGTCCGCCATGGCGAGAGGTGCGCGGTGAACGAGGTCATGCGGGTGCCTTCGAGATCGTCGATTCGTTCGATCTCGGGCGAGCCGGCAGCAACTACAGCGCAGGAAACAGCATGAGCGGGTGGCGATCCGTCCGGTGCTGGTGGACCAGCACCGGACGGAGCAGTCCCGCCGATTTGAGGAAACGCGAGCGTTGGAGCCTTGGCGGGAACCGTCGCCGCCAACATATCAGTTGGTCGCGTTGGGTGGCAAACGTTAGCGGGGCGCATGCGTCGCGCCACGGGGCGTTAGGAGCGCGTTAGGAACCGCCTGGAGGCCCGGTTCCGGATCCAGCATCGGATCCGGCACCACACACGGTGCGGTCCACGGCACCGGTCGCGGACCTCCAGATCTCCAGGAGTCCTCGTGCTCGGCATCACCATCGCCGCCGCCGTCCTCGGCATCGCCGCGGTCGTCTACCTCGTCTGGGCGCTCGTGCGCCCAGAGCAGTTCTGATGGGCAGCGCGGCAACGACCTGGGCCGGCATCGCCCAGGTCGCCGTGCTCGTCCTGCTGCTCGCCGTCGTCCACCGCCCGCTCGGCGACTGGATGGCGCGGGTCTACACCTCGGCGCACCACGGGCGCATCGAGCGACTCGTGTACCGGGTGATCGGGGTCGACCCGGACGCCGAGCAGTCCTCTCGCGCCTACCTGCGTGGCGTACTGCTCTTCAGCGCCGTCGGGATCGTCGTCATCATCGTCCTGCAGCGCATCCAGTCGGTGCTGCCGGGGTCGCTCGGACTGCCGAACGTCGGATGGGCGCTGTCGTTCAACACCGCGGTGTCGTTCGTCACGAACACGAACTGGCAGTCGTACTCGCCGGAGGCGACGCTCGGCTACTCGGTCCAGATGGCCGGCCTCGCGGTGCAGAACTTCCTGTCGGCAGCAGTCGGTCTCGCCGTCGCGGTCGCCCTCGTCCGCGGGTTCGCCCGCCGCCGCTCGGGAACGATCGGCAACGTGTGGGTGGACATCGTCCGCGGAACCGGCCGGCTGCTCCTCCCGCTGTCCTTCGTGTTCGCGATCGTCCTGGTCGCGGGTGGCGTCATCCAGTCGTGGGGGAGCGGCACCGACGTCACGACGCTCGTCGGCGGGACACAGCACATCCCGGACGGGTTCGTCGCGTCGCAGGAGGCGATCAAGCTCCTCGGCACGAACGGCGGCGGCTACTTCAACGCGAACTCGGCGCACCCGTTCGAGAACCCGAACGCGTGGACGAACCTCGTCGAGATCTTCCTGATGCTCGCGATCCCGTTCTCGCTGCCGAGGACCTTCGGCACGATGGTCGGCGACCGCCGCCAGGGCCGCGCGATCCTCGTCGTGATGGGCGTGCTGTTCCTCGTCTCGCTCTCGGTGATGTCCATCGCCGAGCTGGCCGGCGGCGGATCGGCCACGCAGGCGGCGGGCGCTGCGATGGAGGGCAAGGAGGTCCGGTTCGGCATCCTCGACACGACGCTCTTCGGCACGACGTCGACGGCCACCTCGACCGGCGCGGTGAACGGCATGTTCGACAGCTTCACCCCGATCGGCGGGCTGATGGCGCTCCTCAACATGATGCTCGGCGAGATCAGCCCCGGCGGGGTCGGGTCCGGCCTGTACGGCATGCTCGTACTCGCCGTGATCACGGTGTTCATCGGCGGCCTGCTCGTCGGACGGACGCCGGAGTACCTCGGCAAGAAGATCCGCGCCCGCGAGATGACCTACGCCGCGCTGTACATCCTCGTCACGCCGACGGTCGTGCTCCTCGGGACCGGGCTCTCGCTCGTCATCCCCGGCGTCCGCGAACAGACGATCGGCACATCGCTGTTCAACCCCGGCAACCACGGGCTGTCCGAGCTGCTCTACGCCTTCACGAGCGCCGGCAACAACAACGGCTCGGCGTTCGGCGGGCTCACCGCGAACACGACCTGGATGAACACGGCCCTCGGCGTCGCGATGCTGCTCGGCCGCTTCGTACCGATCGTCTTCGTCCTGGCGCTCGCCGGTTCGCTCGCGTCCCAGGAGAAGGTCCCGGCGACCGCCGGCACGCTCCCCACCCACCGGCCGCTCTTCATCGGCCTGCTCGGCGGCGTCGCCGTCATCGTCACCGCACTCACCTACTTCCCGGTGCTCGCACTGGGCCCCCTCGCAGAAGGACTGTCATGACATCCGTGACCTCCGTACCGGAGTCGCACACCACCTCGGAACCAGCCACCCGCCGGTCCGCGTTCGGACCCCGGCAACTGGTGTCGGGCCTCCCGGGCGCACTCCGGAAGCTCGATCCGCGCCTGATGTGGCGGAACCCCGTCATGTTCATCGTGGAGGTGGGCGCAGCCCTCACCACGGCGGCGGCCGTCGTCGAGCCGTCCGCGTTCACGATCGCCATCGCGGTCTGGCTCTGGCTGACCGTCGTGTTCGCGAACCTGGCGGAGTCCGTCGCCGAGGGGCGCGGCAAGGCGCAGGCGGAGGCGCTGCGGAAGACGCGCTCGACCACCACGGCCCGCCGCGTCCTCGGCTACGACACGACCGACCCGTCGGCGTTCGCCGCGGGCACGGAGGAGATCGCGTCCGTCGACCTGGCGAAGGGGGACGTCGTCGTCGTGGTCGCGGGCGAGGTGATCCCCGGCGACGGGGACGTGGTCGACGGGATCGCGTCGGTCGACGAGTCGGCCGTCACGGGTGAGTCCGCCCCGGTGATCCGGGAGTCCGGTGGCGACCGCAGTGCCGTCACCGGTGGCACCACGGTGCTGTCCGACCGGATCGTCGTGCGCATCACCTCGACGCCGGGTGAGACCTTCATCGACCGGATGATCCGGTTGGTCGAGGGTGCCGCCCGCCAGAAGACGCCGAACGAGATCGCGCTGAACATCCTGCTCGCATCGCTGTCGATCGTCTTCGTCATCGTCTGCCTGACGATGCAGCCCATCGCAGGCCTCGTCGGAGCCGACGTCAGCGTCCCGGTGCTCATCGCCCTGCTCGTGTGCCTCATCCCGACGACGATCGGCGCGCTGCTCTCGGCGATCGGCATCGCGGGCATGGACCGGCTCGTGCAGCACAACGTCCTCGCGATGTCCGGCCGTGCGGTCGAGGCCGCGGGGGACATCACGACGCTGCTCCTCGACAAGACCGGCACGATCACGTACGGCAACCGTCGGGCCTCGCGGGTCGTCCCCGTGCCCGGCGTCACCGAGGCGGAACTGATGGAGGCCGCCGCGCTCTCGAGTGCCGCCGACGGGACGCCCGAGGGCCGCTCGATCGTGGAGCTCGCGGCGCAGGCCGGGGTCGTCGTCGACGCGTCGGACGGGGCCGTCGAGGTGCCGTTCACCGCGCAGACCCGCATGTCCGGCATGGACCTGCCCGACGGATCGTCGATCCGGAAGGGTGCCGCTGCAGCAGTCCTCGGCTGGGCCGGAACCCCCGATGCCGGTGTCGTGGCGGCGATCGACGCGACGGTCGCAGAGATCTCCGACCAGGGCGGGACGCCGCTCGTCGTCGGGCGTCGCTCGGCCGAGGGCGTCGTGTCGCTGCTCGGTGTCGTGCACCTGAAGGACGTCGTCAAGGACGGGCTCAGCGAGCGGTTCGGCGAGCTGCGGAGCATGGGCATCCGCACCGTGATGATCACGGGCGACAACCCGCGGACGGCGAAGGCCATCGCGGCCGAGGCCGGTGTGGACGACTTCCTCGCCGAGGCCACGCCGGAGGACAAGCTCGCGCTCATCAAGCGGGAGCAGGACGGCGGGAACCTCGTCGCGATGACGGGCGACGGCACGAACGACGCCCCTGCCCTGGCGCAGGCGGACGTCGGCGTCGCGATGAACACCGGGACGACCGCGGCGAAGGAGGCCGGCAACATGGTCGACCTCGACTCGGACCCGACGAAGCTCATCGACGTCGTCCGGATCGGGAAGCAGCTGCTCATCACCCGTGGGGCGCTCACCACGTTCTCGATCGCCAACGACGTCGCGAAGTACTTCGCGATCATCCCGGCGATGTTCCAGCTGGCGTTCCCCGGGCTCGCGGCGCTCAACGTCATGGGCCTGCACAGCCCGTCGTCCGCGATCCTGTCGGCCGTCATCTTCAACGCGCTCGTCATCGTGGCGCTCATCCCGCTGTCCCTGCGCGGCGTCAAGTACCGCGCGGCATCGGCGTCGTCGATCCTCGGCCGCAACCTGCTCCTCTACGGGGTCGGCGGCGTGATCGTCCCCTTCATCGGCATCAAACTGATCGACCTCGTCGTCGGTCTCCTCCCGGGGTTCTAGTCATGGCAACCACATCTCGCTCGTCCCTCCGCTCGCTCGGCGTCGCCGTCCGGCTCACGCTCCTCGCGACCGTGGTGCTCGGCATCGCCTACCCGCTCGCCGTCTGGGGCGTCGGCCAGGCCGCGTTCCACGACCAGGCGAACGGCTCGATCGTGTCCCAGGACGGCAAGCCCGTCGGGTCCTCCCTCATCGGCCAGTCCTTCACCGGGAAGCAGGCCGACCGCTGGTTCCAGTCCCGCCCGTCGGCCGCCGGCGAGAAGGGGTACGACGCGAACGCCTCGTCCGGGTCGAACCTCGGGCCGTCGAACCCCGACCTGCGCAAGGCGATCGAGTCGCGTCGTGCCGCTGTGGCGAAGGCGGACGGCGTGCCCGCTTCGGACGTGCCCGCTGATGCGGTGACGGCGTCGGGCTCCGGCCTCGACCCGGACATCAGCCCGGAGTACGCGCTCCAGCAGGTGCAGCGCGTGGCCTCGGCCCGCGGGCTCAGCGACGACGCCGTGCGGAAGCTCGTCGACGAGCACACCGAGTCCCGCGAGCTCGGCGTCCTCGGTGCACCGGCGGTCGACGTCCTGCAGCTGAACCTCGCGCTCGCGAAGCTCGGCTGATGCGAGGATGAGCGCGTGAAGCGAGGCAAGCTGCGGGTGCTGCTCGGGGCCGCACCCGGCGTCGGGAAGACCTTCACGATGCTCGAGGAGGGACGCCGGCTCCGTGACGAGGGTCGCGACGTGGTCGTCGCCGTCGTGGAGACCCACGGCCGCGCCGCCACGGCCGCCCTCGTCGAGGGGCTCGAGGTCGTCCCCCGCCGGGTCGAACGGCACCGGGACGTCGAGCTGGACGAGATGGACCTCGACGCCGTGATCGCCCGTCACCCCGACGTCGCGCTCGTCGACGAACTCGCGCACACGAACGCACCTGGTGGCCGACACGACAAGCGCTGGCAGGACGTCGAAGCCCTGCTGGCGGCGGGCATCGACGTGGTCTCGACGGTGAACGTCCAGCACATGCAGTCCCTCGGGGACGTCGTGCACGAGATCACCGGGACCGTCCAGCGCGAGACCGTCCCCGACGCGGTGGTCCGGGCAGCGGACCAGATCGAGGTCGTCGACCTGTCGCCGCAGGCCCTCCGCGAGCGGCTCTCCGAGGGGCTCGTGTACCCGGCCGCCCGGATCGACGCCGCACTGTCGAACTACTTCCGCCTCGGCAACCTCACCGCCCTCCGCGAGATCGCCCTGCTGTGGCTCGCGGACGAGGTCGACGACGCCCTGAAGCGCTACCGGGCCGAGCACGGCATCGAGCACCGGTGGGAGGCCAGGGAGCGGGTCCTCGTCGCCCTCACCGGCGGTCCGGAGGGCGAGACGCTCCTCCGCCGCGGGGCCCGGATCGCCGCCAGGTCCTCCGGCGGCGAGCTCGCGGCCGTGCACGTCACGACGAACGACGGGCTGCGCGAACGGCACCCAGGTGCCCTCGGCGCGCAGCGGGCGCTCCTCGAGCAGCTCGGTGGGACGTACCACCAGGTCGTCGGGGACGACGTGCCGAGCACGCTGGTCCGCTTCGCCCGGTCGATCGACGCCACGCAGATCGTCATCGGGGTCAGCCGCCGCACGCGGGCGGCCGCCGCACTCACCGGCCCCGGCATCGGCAACACCGTCATCCGCGAGTCCGGCGACATCGACGTGCACGTGGTCACACACGAGAAGGCCGGCGGCGGCTTCGCCCTCCCGCGGCTCGGGGGCAGCCTGTCCCGTGGCCGGGTGCTCAGCGCGTTCGGCCTCGCCCTCGTCGTCGGTCCGCTGCTGACCTGGCTGCTGTCGTTCGGCAAGACCCCGGACGCGATCACCGTCGACGTCCTCGCCTACCAGCTGCTCGTGCTCGTCGTGGCGCTCGTCGGCGGGATGTGGCCCGCCGTGTTCGCCGCGGTGTTGTCCGGGCTGAGCCTCGACTACTTCTTCGTCCAGCCGCTGTACCGCGTGACCGTGCAGCAGCCGTGGCACCTCGTCGCCCTCGTGATGTACGTGATCAGCGCCGTGCTCGTCAGCTTCGTCGTCGACCGCTCGGCCCGACGCTCGCGGACGGCCCGCCGTGCCGCTGCCGAGTCCGGGCTGCTCATCGGCATCGCCGGCAGCGTTCTGCGGGGCGACGACGCGCTCCAGGCCCTCGTCGAGCGGACCCGCGAGGCGTTCGGCTACACCGGACTGCGCGTCCGGCAGGGAGACCTGGTGCCGGCCACGTCGGGGACGTTCGGCGACGTGCCGGACGCCACCACGAGCCTCCCGTCCGGTGCGGTCCTGGAGTTCGCCGGCGCGCCCGACGACCCGACCCAGCGCCGGTTGCTGCGGGTGGTGGAGCAGCAGATCGACGCGGCGCTGGAGCACCGTGAGCTGACCAGGACCGCGGTCGACGCGGAACGCATCGCCGCGGCGGACCGCGTCAGGAGCGCGATCCTCGCGGCCGTCGGCCACGACGTCCGGCGGCCGATCGCGGCCGCCAGCGCGAGCGTGCAGACGCTCCGTGCCAGCGACATCCGGCTCTCCGAGGCCGACCGGGAGGCACTGCTCGCCACCGCCGACGAGAGCCTCGGTCAGCTCGCGGTGCTGTTGGGCGACCTGCTCGACGTCTCGCGGGTGCAAGCGGGGGTGCTCGCGGTCACCCCCGTCGCCCTCCCGTTGGAGACCGTGGTCGCGCCGGCACTCGACGAGCTGGAGCTCGGGCCGGACGGCGTCGACCTCGACCTGCCCGGCGACCTGCCGCCGGTGCTCGCCGACCCGGTGCTGCTGCAGCGCGTCGTCGTGAACCTGCTCGCGAACGCGGTGCGGCACAGCCCGGCGGGGACGACGGTGCGGGTCGCGGCGAGTGCGTTCAGCGGGTCGGTGGAGCTCCGCGTCGCCGACCACGGCCCCGGGATCCCCGAGGCGCAGCGCGACGACGTGTTCCAGCCGTTCCAGCGGCTCGGGGACACCGACAACGACACGGGGCTCGGCCTCGGGCTCGCACTGGCGCGGGGGTTCACCGAGGGGATGGGTGGCACGATCGAGGCCGACGACACCCCCGGCGGCGGCCTGACGATGGTGGTGCGGCTCCCGATCGCCGGGCACGTCGGGGTGGAGGCACGATGAAGGTCCTCGTCGCGGACGACGACCCGCAGCTCGTCCGTGCACTCGGCGTCACGCTCACGGCGCGCGGGTACGACGTCGTCACCGCCCGGGACGGCCGCGCCGCGATCGACGCGGTGATCACCGAGCGCCCGGACCTCGTGATGCTCGACCTCGGCATGCCGCGGCTCGACGGGATCGGTGTGCTCGAGGGCATCCGCTCGTGGTCGCAGGTGCCGGTGCTGGTGCTCTCGGGGCGGACGGACTCCGCCGACAAGGTCGACGCGCTCGACGCCGGTGCGGACGACTACGTGACGAAGCCGTTCCAGATGGACGAGCTGCTCGCCAGGCTGCGCGCGCTCGGGCGTCGGCAGGCGGCGGCCGCAGCGGCGTCGGACTCGAGCCCGACGGTGCGGATCGGGAGCCTCGTCGTGGACCTCGTCGCGAAGCAGGTCCTGCCGCCGGAGGGCCCGGCGATCCGCCTGACCCCGACCGAGTGGCGGTTGCTCGAGGTCCTGATCGCCAACCCGGACCGGCTGATGACGCGGGAGATGCTGCTCACCGAGGTGTGGGGACCGTCGCACGGCAACGACTCCGGGTACCTCCGGCTCTACGTCGCGCAGCTGCGGCGGAAGCTCGAGCCGGACCCGTCGTCGCCGCGCTACATCGTCACGGAGTCGGGCATGGGGTACCGCTTCACCCCCTAGGACCTGGCCGCTGCCAGCTCCGCCCGGGTCCTCGCGCCGTGCTTCCTGAGCAGGTTCGCGACGTGGTACTTCACCGTGTTCACGCTGATCCCGAGACCGTCGGCGATCTCCTGGTTGCCGACCCCCGTCGCGACGAGCCGCAGCACGTCCTGCTCGCGCGGGGTGAGGCCGGTGTCGTCGGCGACGTCGACCGTGCCGGGTGCCGGGTCGAGCGGGAGCGAGATGTCCAGGACGGATCCCCACGCCGGCGTCGACTCGACCGCGAGCCGCCCGTCGAGCGCCACGACCCGTTCGGCGATCGGCCGCATGGTGTCGTCGTGCGCGTCCAGGGTGCCGGCGCCGTCGTCGCGGAGCTGCATGAGGAGGTTCCGGCCGTCGCAGTCCCACTGGATCCGGACGCGATGGGCCTCACCGGCGTCGACGAGTGCGAGCACGGCGGTGCGGACGATGGCCCGGGCCGCGTGGGCGACGTCGCCGGGCAGGGCGCGGCCGGTCGCCGGCGGTTCGACGAACTGCACGTCGAGGTCGCCGAACCGGACGAGGGGACGCAGGTCCGCCCGCAGCCGGGAGAACGCCCCCGTGACGGGCTCGAGCAGGGTGCTCCGCTGCCGGTCCGTCAGCGTCCGGAGTTCGACCAGCGCGGCCGAGGCGATCTCGACCGCCTCCGACCGGGCAGCGGCGTCGCCCACCCGCGGGGACCGGAGCACCGCGAGGACGGACTCCAGCGTGAGTGCGTGTCGATCGGCCTGCTCCGCGACCGTCCTGGCGTGCTCCGCTGCCGCGCGCCGACTGGCGGGGCCGAGCCGAGCCTCCGTTCCGTCCTGACCTGTGCCGTCCCGAACCGTGCCGTCCTGATCCGCCTCGTCCACATGGCCGAACCTACCGGTCCCACCCGAGCGGGCGGGGCCACCCGATCGGGTGGGACTCCCGCCGTGTCGGGGAGCGGTGGGACCGGGCGCCGCACGACAGGCTCGTCGGCATGCAGGAACCCACCGTCCCCGAGTCGTTCGGGCTCGTCCTCCGAGAGCTCGACGACCTCGCGCCGCGGATCGACCCCGAGGCGACCGCGCAGTTCGTCTCGCTCGTCGAGGGCGCCAGGCGGGTGTTCGTGCACGGCGCCGGTCGATCCGGGCTCGCACTCCGGATGAGCGCGATGCGCCTGATGCACCTCGGGCTCGACATCCACGTCGTCGGCGAGGTGACCACCCCGGCGATCGGCTCCGGCGACGTACTGGTCGTCGCGAGCGGCTCCGGCACGACGACCGGCATCGTGCAGGCGGCACGCACCGCAGCGTCCGTCGGCGCATCGGTCGTGGCGGTCTCCACGACGTCGGACTCCCCGCTGTCGTCCGTCGCGACGACGACCGTCGTGCTCCCCGCCGCGACGAAGACCGACCGCTCCGGCACCGCGTCCGCGCAGTACGCCGGCGGCTTGTTCGAACAGGCCGTCGCCCTCCTCGGCGACGCGCTCTTCCACACGCTCTGGGCCCGCGGCGGCCAGTCCGCCGACGACCTCTGGCCCCGACACGCCAACCTCGAATGAAAGGCACCACCACCATGCAGCTCCAGTTCGCCATGGACACCCTGACCACCGAAGCCGCCCTCGAGCTCGCCGGTGCGGCCGCCCCGCACGTCGACATCCTCGAGCTCGGCACCCCGCTCATCAAGAGCGCCGGACTCTCCGCGATCACCGCGATCAAGCAGGCGCACCCGGACAAGACCGTGTTCGCCGACCTCAAGACGATGGACGCGGGCGAGCTCGAGGCCGGGATCGCCTTCGAAGCCGGTGCCGACCTGGTGACCGTGCTCGGTGTCGCCGGTGACAGCACGATCGCCGGCGCCGTCACCGCGGCGAAGCAGCACGGCAAGGGCGTCGTCGTCGACCTCATCGGTGTCGCCGACAAGGCAGCACGTGCCCGCGAGGTCATCGCCCTCGGCGCCGAGTTCGTCGAGATGCACGCCGGCCTCGACGAGCAGGCCGAGGAGGGCTTCACGTTCTCCACGCTCCTCGACGACGGCAAGGCCTCCGGTGTGCCGTTCTCGGTCGCGGGTGGTGTCACGGCGGCATCCGTCGCGGACGTCCAGGCCTCGGGTGCGACGGTCGCCGTCGCCGGCAGCGCGATCTACAGCGCGTCCGACGTCGGCGCAGCCGCCGCCGAGATCCGCGCCGCCATCACCGCGTAGTCCTCGCCTAGGCTCGGAGCCGTGCACGAACCGTTTCCCGTCAGCCCCGCTGACGTCGCGGACGTGCGCGGCTTCCTCGCCGAGTGCGACCTGACGGTCGCCGGCCTCGAGGACCCGGCGGTCCGGTTGTGGGCCGTCCGCGACGAGTCCGGCGCGGTCGTCGGCTCCACCGGTTTCGAGAGCAGCCCGGACGGGAGGCACGCCCTCCTCCGCAGCGTTGCCGTCGGCCCGGCGCTCCGCGGCTCCGGCGTCGGTACCCGGCTCGCGCGGTTCGCGCTCGACGCGGCCGCCGCTGCCGGCGCGGATCGGGCGTGGCTGTTCAGTCGCCGCTCCGGCCCGTTCTGGCAGGGTCTCGGGTTCGTGCCCGCCGACCGTTCGCAGCTTGCGGCGGTCCTGGCGGAGACGACCCAGGTCGCGCTCTTCCGCGACACCGGGCAACTCGCGCACGAGATCGCCTGGTCGCGCTCGCTCTGACCGCTCCGCGGGACAGCGCAGCCGCGCGGAGCGGTAGCGTCGGGGCGTGACGATCGAGCTCCGCGCGGTGACCGCCGACGACTGGCGGGACTGGCGGCCCGTCCGGCTGGCGGCGCTCGCCGATGCGCCGGACGCGTTCGGGTCGCGCCTCGCCGACTGGGCGGACGCGCCAGAGGACCGGTGGCGCACACGCCTGTCGATCCCCGGAGCGCTCGACCTGCTCGCCGTCGAGGGCGACCGCGCGGTCGGCATGGCCAGCGGTGCGCCGACCGACGAGGACCGCGCCGAGCTCATCTCGATGTGGGTCGACCCCGCCGTCCGCGGGCGTGGTGTCGCCGGACTGCTCATCGAGGCGATCGCGCGATGGGCCGCTGCGGCGGGCGCGACCGAGCTGGAGCTCTCGGTGATGCCCGACAACGACACCGCCCGCCGCGCCTACGAGCGCAACGGCTTCACGGTCGCCGACGTCCTCGGCGACCGGCTCCCCGACGGCCGGCACGAGGTCGTCATGCGCCGGGACCTCACCGCCGACCGCACGCTCGACACGTACGAGCGGGCGGCCGGCCTGTACGCCGAGCGGACCGACGGGCACCGCGCCGGCCTCGTCGACGACCTGCTTGTGCTGGTGACGCCCGGTGCGCGCGTCCTCGAACTCGGCTCCGGCCCGGGACGGGACGCCCTCGCACTCGAGGCCGCCGGGCTCCGCGTCGACCGCACCGACGGCGCCCGTTCGTTCGTCGAGCGGTTGCGCGCCGACGGGCACGTCGCCCGCGTGCTCGACGTCCGCACCGGGGTGTTCGGCGGCGGGTACGACGCCGTGTTCGCGAACGCGGTGCTGCTCCACGTCCGACGCGAGGAACTCCCCGGCGTGCTCCGTCGTGCCCTCGTGGCCGTCGTCCCCGGTGGGGTCCTCGCCGCCACCGTCAAGCGCGGCGACGGTGCCGACTGGAGCACGCGAAAGCTCGACCGCCCCCGGCACTTCACCTACTGGACCGAGGACGAACTCGCGTCGGTGGTGTCCGAGACCGGGTGGACCGACGTCGTCGTCCGCGAGACGACCGTGCCGGGAGCCGAGGAACGCTGGCTGACCGTCACCGCACGACGACCGGAGGAGACACGATGAACCGAGCACTGCGCTGGACCGCTTGGATCGTGGCGGTGGTGCTCGTCATCGTGCTCGTCTTCCTGGTGTGGGCGAACATCGTCATGCAGGGCACGCGATCCGCCGCGCTGCAGGTCTGGCGCGACGACCGGGTGACCGTCCGCGACGCGGGGAACTCCGTCGTGATGACCCCGGCGGGCGGCGCGAACGGCGTCGGGATCGTGTTCATCCCCGGCGCGAAGGTCGACCCGTACGCGTACATGGCGACGTTCCGGCAGGTGGTCGCCAGCGGCACCACGGTCGTGATCACGAAGCCGACGCTGCACCTTGCGTTCTTCGACACCCGGCCCCTGTCGGCGTTCGAGTCGCACGCACCGGCGGTCCGCACGTGGGCGGTCGGCGGGCACTCCCTCGGCGGGGTCCGGGCGTGCCAGCTGGCCGATGACCCGGGTGTCGCCGGTCTCCTACTGCTCGGCAGCTACTGCGCGAACGACCTGTCCCGCACCGACCTCGACGTCCTGAGCGTCTCGGGTTCGCGCGACGGCCTGTCCACCCCGGCCAAGGTCGACGCCGCGCGGCACCTGCTCCCGGGCGACGCGACGATGACCGAGATCCAGGGCTCGAACCACGCCGACTTCGGGGCGTACGGCGCACAGCCGGGGGACCGCACCGCGACCATCTCCCGCGCCGATGCCCGTGCGCAGATCAGCACGGCGATCGAACGATGGACCGAGGAGCTCCGCTCCGCCGGACTCAGCTGATGCCGCGGCCCGTCCTCGTCCACCTGAACGGCATCCCGGCGAGCGGGAAGTCCACCACCGCACGCGCCTGGGCCGAACGGCACGCGGCGTCGATGCCCGTCGCGTTCGACATCGACGTGCTGCGCGCGATGATCGGCGGGTGGGACGTGCAGCTCCGCCCGGCCGGGAACGCCGCCCGGGCGATGGCCATGGCCGCGATGCGCGCGCACCTGGGCTCCGGCCGGGATGTGATCGTGCCGCAGTACGCGCGGTCCGACGCGTTCATCGACGAGCTCGCGGCGCTCGCCGCCGTCGAGGGTGCGGGATTCGTCGAATGTGCGCTCCGCCTCGACGCCGCCGAGGCGGACCGCCGCTTCACGGCGCGTGCCGCATCGGGTCCGGTGGTCCACGGCGACCTGGGCGGCGACCTGATGGCGGACGTCCTGGTCGAACTGGAGGCGTTCATCGCGACGCGCGCGCACGTCACGTGGGTTGGTGGTCCCGACCAGGGCCTCGATGCGGTGCTCGACCAGCTCGACGCCGCGGTCAGCGCGGCTCGCTGAGCGCGAGCTCGACGGCCCGCCGGGCGCGGTCGGGGCGGAGCCCGATGCGGTCGAGGTCGTCGATCGGCACCCACGCGGGGTCGTACCGGTTCTCGTCGGTCGCGCGCCGGGCCTCGGGTGCGGTGTCGGGCATCCGGGGGGTGCCGTCCTCGACGCTGACCCGGAAGTACAGCGCGGGGGCCTCGCGGTCGACCCCGACCGGCAACAACGCCTCGGTGACGCCGACGAGCCCGGTCTCCTCGCGGAGTTCCCGCACGCACGCCTGCTGCGGGGTCTCGCCGGCCTCGAGGCCGCCCCCGGGGAGCACGGCGTACGACCGGTCGTCGCGGTGGCGGAGGACGACGAGCACCTCGCGGTCACGCACGGCGACGGCGACGGCGCGGACACGGATCCCCTCTGGTGTTCCCGGCATGCCCCGACCGTACCTGGTGGGTCGGTCGAACGAGGGGACTGGAGCGGTCCTAGACTCGGGCGCAGCACTCGTACGACACCACTGCCTGGAAGGTTGTCCATGACGTCGTCGGACCGGCGGATCCCTGCGCGCCTCGCTGACACGCGAGCCCTCCTCTTCGACCTCGACGGGGTGCTGACGCCGACGGCCGACGTGCACATGCGTGCGTGGAGCCGACTCTTCACGCCGTACCTCGCCGCGCACGGCGTCGACCCGTACACGGAGCAGGACTACTTCGCGTACATCGACGGCAAGCCCCGGTACGACGGGGTCCGCTCGCTGCTCGACTCCCGCGGCATCGAGCTGCCGCAGGGCACCCCCGACGACGCCCCCGACCAGGACACCGTGTGCGGGCTCGGCAACCGGAAGAACGCCGAGTTCACGGCGGAACTGCACGAGCACGGCGTCGAGCCCTACCCGGGCTCGCTGCGGTTCCTCGTCGCGGCCATCGACGCCGGGCTGTCGGTCGCGGTGGTGTCGAGCTCGGCGAACGCGGTGGAGGTCCTCCGGACGGCCGGCATCCTCGAACGGTTCCCGGTCATCGTCGACGGGCTCGTCGCCCGCGAGGACGGTCTCCCCGGCAAGCCCGCTCCGGACACGTACCTCGACGCGGCGAGCCGGTTCGGGCTGACGGCGGCCGAGTGCGTCGTGGTGGAGGACGCCACGAGTGGTGTGGCGGCCGGACGGAACGGCGCATTCGGGCTCGTGATCGGTGTCGACCGCGGAGCGGGCGCCGACGAGCTGCTCGCGAACGGTGCCGACGTCGTCGTGACGGACCTCGCCGACCTCATCACCGAACTGCCCCAGCCGGCCACGCTGACGACGTAGGCGGCCTGCGCGGCGCGATCCGTGCCTCCAGGCCGTCCCCGACCACCTCCCTTCCCACGGAGCACCCATGAACCCCATCACCTCGGATCCCCTCGACCGTGTGCGCTACCCCGTCGACGAGTGGGCGCTCGTCGAGACGGAGTACGCACCTGACCAGCAGGGCGTCGCGGAGACGAACTTCGCGGTCGGGAACGGCTACCTCGGCCTCCGCGGCAACCTCGACGAGGGCCGCGGTGGCGTGCAGTACGGCACGTACATCAACGGGTTCCACGAGACGTGGCCGATCCGGCACGCCGAGGACGCGTTCGGCTTCGCCAAGACCGGGCAGACGATCATCAACGCGCCGGACGCCAAGGTGATCCGGCTCTACGTCGACGACGAGCCGCTGGTGCTGGCCGAAGCGGACATCCTGCGGCACACCCGCAGGCTGGACTTCCGCGGCGGGTACCTGCTGCGCGAGACGGAGTGGTCGACGCCGTCCGGCAAGCGCGTGCTCATCCGCTCGCGCCGGCTCGTCTCGTTCACGGACCGACACCTCGCCGTCATCGACTACGAGGTCACGATGCTCGACGCGGACGCCTCGGTGCTGCTGTCGAGCCAGATCCTGAACCGGCAGGACGTCGTCGACGAGTACCACGCGGGGATGCGTGCGGCGGCGACCGCGTTCGACCCGCGCAAGGCCGAGGCGTTCACCGAGCGGGTCCTCGAGCCGAAGATCAAGCGCAACTCCGGTACCCGGTCGCTGCTCGGGTACCAGGCCGCCAGCTCGGGCATGACGATCTGCGTCGGGGTCGAGCACCGCCTCGAGACGGACAACACCTGGGACGAGTCGTCGTCGATCGAGGACGACCTCGCGAAGCACGTCTACCGGGTGCAGGCGAAGGCCGGGCAACCGATCCGCCTGACCAAGAACGTGGTCTACCACACGTCCCGCGGGGTCCCGGCGCGCGAACTCGCCGATCGGTGCGACCGCACCCTGGACCGTGCACACGCCGAGACGGTCGAGGAGACGTTCGCCAAGCAGCGCACGTGGATGGACGACTACTGGGAGCGCAGCGACGTCGAGATCGCCGGGCAGCCGGAGATCCAGCAGGCGGTCCGGTGGAACCTCTTCATGCTCGCGCAGGCCACCGCCCGCACCGACGGGCACGGCATCGCGGCGAAGGGCGTCACCGGGTCCGGCTACGGCGGGCACTACTTCTGGGACATGGAGATCTACGTCCTGCCGTTCCTGTCCTACACGGCGCCGATCGTCGCGCGGAACGCCCTGCGGTTCCGCTACAACATGCTCGACGCCGCGCGCTCCCGGGCCCGCGAGCTGAACCAGCACGGCGCGCTCTTCCCGTGGCGGACGATCAACGGCGAGGAGTCCAGTGCGTACTACGCCGCCGGCACCGCGCAGTACCACATCGACGCCGACATCGCGCATGCCCTCATGCAGTACGTGCGGGCGTCCGGTGACCGGGAGTTCCTGAAGCGCGGCGCGATCGACATCCTCGTCGAGACCGCTCGTCTCTGGGAGGACCTGGGGTTCTGGCGCTCGAACGGCGACCAGAAGTTCCACATCGACGGGGTCACCGGCCCGGACGAGTACACCACCGTCGTCGACGACAACATGTACACGAACGTCATGGCCAGGGCGAACCTGTGGTTCGCCGTCAACGCGTGCCGTGAGCTCGCGGTCGACGACCCCGAGGAGTACGCCCGCATGGTCCGGCGGACCGGGCTCGACGAGTCCGAGATCGTGGACTGGGAACGCGCCGCCGAGTCGATGGAGATCCCGTTCGACCCGCACCGGGGGATCCACCCGCAGGACGCGCAGTTCCTCGACAAGGAGCTCTGGGACCTCGAGAACACGCCGGAGTCCAAGCGTCCCCTGCTGCTGCACTACCACCCGCTGGTCATCTACCGCTTCCAGGTCCTCAAGCAGGCGGACGTCGTGCTGGCGCTGTTCCTGCAGGGCCACGAGTTCACCCCGGCCGAGAAGCGCCGCGACTTCGACTACTACGACGCGCTGACGACGGGCGACTCCACCCTGTCCGCCGTGGTGCAGTCGATCATGGCGGCCGAGGTCGGATACCACGAGCTCGCGGAGCAGTACTTCAACACGGCGCTCTACGTCGACCTGGCCGACCTGCACGGCAACACGACCGACGGCGTGCACATCGCGTCGACCGGCGGGATCTGGGGCGGGCTCGTGAACGGGTTCGGTGGCATGCGCGACCACGGCGGGAAGATGACGTTCAACCCGCGGCTGCCGAAGTCGTGGGAGCGCCTGACCTACCGGATCACCGTGCGGGGCTCCCGGGTCCGCGTCGACCTCGAACAGGACCGCATGACCTTCACGGTCGAGACCGGCGACGGCTTCACCGCCTGGGTGCACAACCAGTCGTTCGACGTCACGGCGGAGGCACCGACGGTCGTGCCGCTGCCGCACCAGGGGCCGCGGATGGACGGGCACGCCCCGACCACCAGCGACATCCAGGGCACGCTGCGCGCTGACGGCTCCGTGATCACGGCGTCGATCCCGACGATCTCGCTCGAGCGCGACTACGAGGTGGACGAGACGACCGCCTGACCCCGGACTGCTGCTGGCCTCGTGCGGAGTGTTCGGGGCACGCAGACCGTGACGGCAGGAAGCACCATGGCCGGGCTCGACGACATCATCTCCCAGATCCCGATCGGGGACCTCGCGAAGAAGCTCGGCGTGGACGAGGCCACCGCGAACCAGGCGGTGCAGAAGGCCCTGCCGGCGCTGCTCGGTGGGATGCGCGCGAACGCCGAGCAGGGTGGCGGGCAGTCCCTCGAGCGGGCGGTCGACAAGCACTCCGCCGCGCTGGTCGACGGCGGCGTGGACCTCGACGACGTCGACACCGACGACGGCAGCAAGATCGTGAAGAACGTCTTCGGGTCGTCGGAGAACCAGGTGGCGGCCGCACTCGGTTCGACCGGCGGTGGTGCTGGTGGTGGTGCTGGCGGCGGCATCGGCGACCTGCTGGGCGGACTGCTCGGCGGCGGGAAGAAGTAGCGCTCAGAGCAGCTTCCGGAGCGTGTTCACGTTCCGGGTCGTCGTCGTGCGCTTGAACCGGGCGGCCCCTGCTCGCTTCGCGAACGGCGTGTCCGTGCTCGACCCCTTCGGACAGGACCAGTAGACGACGCCGTCCCCGCGTGCGGCCTGCTCGACCGCGGGGTCCAGCTCGAGATCGGCGAGCAGGTCGTCGAGTGCGGCGTCGTCGGAGCCGAACACGACGTAGTCGTGCCGGTCCGCGGCGCTCTCGAACGGGAATCCGTCGACCACGGCAGCCAGCCCGTCGTGCGGGACGAGCACGATCCACGCGTCGTAGCCGAACCGGTCACGGAGCGCCTGCTCGACGTCCCGCTTGAGGTCGGCGGCACCGTCGTCCGCGTCGAACACGACGTTGCCCGAGGCGAGGACGGTCCGGACGTCCCGGTACCCGCGCGACTCGAACAGGGACCGCAGCTCGGCAGACCGGATCGTGATCCCGTTGACGTTCACGCCGCGCAGCAGCGCGATCCACCTGCTCATGTCGTGAACGTACCCGGAGTCCGGGGTCAGTTCCAGGTGCGGGCGACGGTCCAGGCGGAGCCGTCGGGCACGATGTCGACGACGAGTGTCTCGCCGTCCTCGGCCGTGACCTGGAAGCGCCACCCGACGGTGCGCTCGGGTGCGTGCGTGATGGCGGTCGGCAGTGCGGCCGGTGTGACGGTGAGGCGCGTCGGGTGGTCGGTCACCCGCCAACGTCGCCCCTGCCAGACGAGCCGGACCGGCGCACCGTCCGCCCACCAGACCGTCGTGGCCGCATCGATGACCATCATCGGGTCCTCCCTCGTTCGAACGTGTGTTCGAATGCTAGGTCGCGTCTCGACGGTGTGCAACAGCACGGCGTGGCGCGGATGACGACGTCGTCCCGAGTCCACAAGAACACTTGCGCAACACATCTTGTGGATCTACGCTGAGCCGCATGGACGACGGACGGATCGACGACCCGGCACACATGCGGGCGCTGGCCCACCCCACACGGCTGCGGATCCTCGGCATGCTCCGCGCCGACGGTCCACAGACGGCCGCGATGCTCGGCGACCGCATCGACGAGGCACCGGGCACCATCAGTTACCACTGCTCCCGGCTCGCCGGTGTCGGACTCATCGAGCCGGCAGCGGATCAGGGGACGGACCGGCGTGAGCGGTGGTGGCGGGCGACGCACGACTCGTCGTCCTGGTACCTCGCCGACGCGCTCGACGACCCGGAGCGGGCCCTCGCGGCGAGCGCGCTCGACCGGGCGGTCGCGCGGGTCTACGCCGCGAACTACGAGGCGTTCGTCGACCGGGCGGCCACCTTCGGCCGCGAGTGGGTGGCAGCGTCGACGAGTGCGGACCGGGTCCTCCGGCTGACCGCTCCCGAGCTCGAGCGGCTCGGAGCCGAGATGCGCGAGCTCGTCGAACGCTGGCGGTCGGTGAGCGCCGAGCACGCGGCCGGCGACGGGTCCGAGCAGGTCTTCGTGCTGCAGCAGGCGTACCGATGGCCGCGCACCTGAGCCCGCGCGGACGGCTCCGGGCGCTCCTCGCGGTCCAGGTCGTCTCGCGCGTGGGCAACGTCGTCACCACGGTTGCCGTGCCGTTCGCCGTGCTCGCGCGTGGTGGGTCGGCGACGGACGTCGGGATCACCGCGTTCATGGCGACCGTGCCGATCGTGCTCGGGGGGCCGTTCGGTGGCGCGCTGGTCGAGCGCGTGGGGTTCGTCCGGTCGAGCGCCTGGTCGGACGTCATCAGCGGCGTGACACTGCTCGCCATGCCGGTGCTCGCGTGGACCGTCGGGTTGCCGTTCTGGGCCCTGCTGGCGTTGGTGTTCGTCAGCGGGCTCTTCGACATGCCGGGGGAGTCGGCCCGGCGGGTGCTCCTCCCGGGGCTCGCGACGGCGGCGGGCGTGTCGCTCGAACGGGCCGTCGGGCACTTCGAGGCTTCTGCGCGGCTGTCCGTGCTGGTCGGTGCACCGGTCGGCGGGGTCTTGGTCGCGGCACTCGGCCCGATGCCGGCGCTCGCCTGCACGGCACTCGTGTTCGGCGCAGCCGCACTGCTGACGGCGCTCGTGGTGCGCGAAGCCCCGGCACCGGTCGCCGACGGCGCGGCTGTGGCACCGGAGTCGGCGGGCTACTGGCGCGACATCGTCGAGGGCTTCCGGTTCTGCGTGCGGGACCCGTTCTTCCGACTCATCATCGCGCTGGTGCTCGTCACGAACCTGCTCGACGCGGCGCGGTCCACCACGCTCCTGCCCCTCTACGCGGACGAACGGCTCGACGGTGCGCAGTCGCTCGGCTTCGTCACGGGGACGTTCGGCGGGGCTGCGTTCCTCGGGTCCCTGGTCTTCGGGTACGTGGCGCACCGGCTGCCTCGTCGGATCCCGTTCGTGCTCTGCTTCGTCCTGGCCGGTGGACCGTCGTTGCTCGCACCGGCGCTCGGCCTCGGGCTGCCGTGGGTCCTCGGTGCCGCGGCGGTCTCCGGGCTCGCGGCCGGTGCGCTCAACCCGATTCTCGGCGCGGTCGAACTCGAGCGGATCCCGGTGCACATGCGGGCGCGGGTGTTCGGGCTGCTCGGCGCGGGGTCCTGGGCGGGGATCCCGCTCGGAGGTCTGCTCGCCGGGGTCGCGGCGGACGGCATCGGCGTCTCCACGACGTTCGGCGTCGTCGCGTGCATCTACACCGTGGTCACGCTCGCGCCCCTGCTCGGCGGCTCCTGGCGCCTCATGGAGCGCCCGGCCCCGAGTCTCGGCGACCGTGCGGGCGAGCCCGTGTACACGGGAAGGCATGAGTGAGGACGAACAGGGCCCGGACGAACAGCACCAGGTGCCCGACGGGGTGTCGGAAGCGACGGTCGAGGCATTGGGGACCCTGTCCGCAGCGCTCGAGACGATCGAGCACGCTCGCGGGCTGCTCTACGGGTTCCACCGGCTGACGGGCAGCGCGGACCTCGACCTCGGCGAGGCCGTCGAACAACTCAGGAAGGCCGGGCACACCGACCTGGCGGACCGGATCGACACGGAGCTCGTCGGTCGGAACGTCATCGCGGGACGGTGGACGTTCCAGGTCGTCGAGGACTACGACGACGGGTACTACGCCCTCGCCAAGGAGCTGGAGCGCACCGCGCGGGACGAACTCGTCGGAGGCCGCCGCCACCTGTTCGAGGCGGGCATGAAGGAGGACCGGCGCACCTCCGGCCGACGCCACCACGAGGCGACGCCGGCCGACGTGCCGGACTGAGCCGGGCCTCCCGGCGGAAGAGACGACCCCGGAACGACGAAACGCCGCCAGATCTGGCGGCGTTTCGTGTCGTTGGCGGCGTCCCGACGTCAGCCGACGCCGAGCACGCTCTCCAGGGGCCCGCGCGCGAAGTACAGCAGGAAGCCGGCGGCGACGACGTAGAGCAGCCACGAGACCTCGCGGCCGCGGCCGGACAGCGCCTTGATGAGCACCCAGCTGATGAAGCCGGCGCCGATGCCGTTCGCGATCGAGTACGTCAGCGGCATCACGACGATCGTCAGGAACGCCGGCAGCGCCGAGCCGAAGTCGGTCCAGTCGATGTCCTTCACCTGGGCGACCATGAGCGCACCCACGACCACGAGCCCGGCGGCGGCGACCTCGAGCGGGACGACCTGGGTCAGCGGCGTGAGGAACATCGACGCCAGGAACAGCAGCCCCGTGACGACCGAGGCGAACCCGGTGCGGGCGCCCTCGCCGATGCCGGCCGCGGAGTCGATGAACACCGTGTTCGACGACACCGACGCGCCACCGCCGGCGATGGCACCAGCGCCCTCGACGACGAGCGCCGAACGCAGGCGGGGGAAGGTGCCGTCGGGCTTCGCGACGCCAGCGGCCTTCGCCAGACCGGTCATCGTGCCCATGGCGTCGAAGAAGTTCGTGAAGACCAGCGTGAAGACGAGCATCGACGCGGCCAACGGTCCGATGCGGCTGAAGGCGCCGAAGTCGAAGTGGCCGACGAGCGACAGGTCGGGGAAGGCGAACAGCGCGCTCGGCAGGCCGGGGGCGTTGAGGTTCCAGCCGGTCTTCGAGTCGACCGAGGTGGGCACGTTGAAGATCGCCTGCAGGATGATCGCGATGATCGTCGTCGCGATGATGCCGATGAGGAGCGCGCCCTTGACCTTCCGGGCCATCAGCGTGCCGATGATGACCAGGCCGATGAGGAACACGATCGTCGGCAGCGCGCCGACGGAGCCGTCCTCGCCGAGCTGCAGCGGGGGCGACGCCAGGCCGGAGGAGCGGACGAAGCCGGAGTCCACGAGGCCGATGAACGCGATGAACAGGCCGATGCCGACGGTGATCGCGGCCTTGAGCTGCGCCGGCACCGCGGTGAAGATCATCGTCCGGATCCCGGTCAACGCCAGGATCACGATGATGATGCCGTTGATCACCACGAGGCCCATCGCCTCGGCCCACGTCACCTGGTGCACGACGCTCACCGCGAGGAACGAGTTGATCCCGAGCCCCGCCGCGATGCCGAACGGCAGGTTCGCGATCACGCCCATCGCGATCGTCATGAGCCCTGCGACGAGCCCGGTGGCCGCGGCGACCTGGGCGTTCTCGAGCCACCCGCCGGTGACGTCCTTCGCGGCCTGGTCGGCGCTGAACCCACCGAGGATGAGCGGGTTGAGGATGACGATGTACGCCATCGTCACGAAGGACACGAGTCCACCGCGGACCTCGCGGGGGATGGTCGAACCGCGCTTGGTGATGGAGAAGAAGCGGTCGAGGCCGGAAGCGACTCGGTTCCGGGACGGCGTTTCGGTTGTCTGCGGGGCGCTCACCAACGAAGTTTAAAGGACGCTGGCAACGTCGGCGGCCTGGTGTTGGATGGACGGGTGACGTCGCGCATGGACCGTGCCCGCGCCGAGGCCGCAGTGCGCGAGCTGCTGACGGCCTTCGGCGAGGACCCCGACCGCCCCGAACTCGCCCGCACCCCGCAGCGGGTCACGGACGCGTTCGCCGAGTTCTTCCACGGCGCCGGCCTCGACGCGGTGGCGATCGCGCGGGACGGCACGGTGCACGCCGGCGACGACGAACGCGGCCAGTTGGTCGTCGTCCGCGACATCCGCTTCCGCTCGGTGTGCGAGCACCACCTGCTGCCGTTCACGGGTGTCGCGCACCTGGCGTACGCCCCCGGCGAGCGGCTCATCGGGCTCGGGACGCTGTCGCGGGTCGTCGATGCGCTCGCCTCGCGTCCACAGTTGCAGGAGCGTCTCGGCGAGCAGGTCGTCGCCGCGGTGCAGGAAGGGCTGGCAGCGCGCGGGGTCCTCGTGGTCCTCGACGCGCAGCACCAGTGCGTGACGACCAGGGGTGAGCGCCAGACGGCGTCCACGACGGTCACGGTCGCCGCCACCGGCACGCTCGCCGACCCGGCGGGCCGTGCCGAGGCGATCGCCCTGATCGGGACCCAAGCCGCACGGCTCGGGACCCACGCCGAGGCGGACCGATGACCGCCGACGGACGCACCACGAGCCTCCAGGCCGCCGCCGGACCCCGCTGGGTGGTCTCGACCCTGCGCCACCCGGTCCGCACCATCGGCCGACGCTCCTTCGACTTCGACCGCCGCATCGCGGTCATGGCGATCGTCAACCGCACGCCGGACTCCTTCCACGACCGCGGTGCCACCTTCGAGCTCGACCGCGCCGTCGCCGCGGCGGTCCGTGCCGCCGAACAGGGCGCCGACTGGGTCGACATCGGCGGCGTGAAGTTCGCGCCGGGCCCCGAGCTCCCCGCTGCCGACGAGATCGACCGCGTCGTCCCCGTCGTCGCGCAGCTCGTCCAGCAATCCGACGTCACGATCAGCGTCGACACCTTCCGTCCAGAGGTCGCGCAGGCCGCGATCGCCGCCGGCGCGAGCGTCGTCAACGACACGACGGGGCTGTCGGACCCGCGGATGGCGTCCGTCGTCGCCGACTCCGAGGCGACGATCGTCATCACGCACTCCCTCGCGGCGCCGCGGACCGCGCTGGCGGCCCCACCCCGGTACGCAGACGTCGCGGGCGAGGTGGTCGCGTTCCTCCGCGAACGGGTCGACCGGGCGCTCGCCGCCGGCATTCCGGAGTCGCGGATCATCGTCGACCCCGGGCACGACCTCAACAAGAACACCGTCCACACGCTCGAACTCACCCGTCGGCTGCCCGAGGTGGTCGCACTCGGCTACCCGGTGCTCGCCGCGGTCTCGAACAAGGACTTCGTCGGCGAATCGCTCGGCCGTCCCCGGGGCGAGCGCCTGTCCGGATCGCTCGCGGTGGCGACGGTGAGTGCGATGCTCGGCGCGCGGATCGTCCGGATGCACGACGTCCAGGAGTCCGTCGACGCGATGCGCATGGTGGAGGCGACGCTCGGCTGGCGCGAGCCGGTGGAAGCGCGGCACAACACGTGAGCGGGCTGCCTCCGGCGGTGCTCCCGCCGTCGATCGCGGACCTGTCGGACGAGCAGTTGGTCGCCCTGTACGGACTGGAGGCTCGGCCCGGGTCCGACCCTGCGGCCGGCGGTCGTCCCGGTTCCGGCTTGGAGGCTCGGCCTGCGTCCGGTACGCCGGCCGGCGGGTGGCTGCGGGTCAACTTCGTGGCCACCCTGGACGGGTCGGCGTCGGCCGGCGGTGTGACGGCGGGCATCGGCGGCCCGGACGACCTGCGGGTGTTCGACCTGTTGCGCCGGGTCACGGACGTCGTGCTCGTCGCGGCGGGGACCGTCCGCGACGAGGGGTACGGCCCCATGCGGGTGCGGGACTCCGACGTCGCTTGGCGCCGGGCGCACCGGATGCCCGACCACCCGGTGTTCGCGATCGTGTCCGGGTCGCTGTCGTTGGACCCGTCGTCGCCGGTGTTCACCGAAGCGCCGGAGCGTGCGCTCGTGCTGACCTCGTCGTCCGCGCCCGCCGACCGCCGCGAGGCGTTGGCGGCCGTGGCGGACGTCGTGTCCTGCGGGGAGGACTCCGTGGACGTCGGGCTGGTCCGGGACGCCCTGGTGTCGCGCGGCCTCGGGCGGATCCACTGCGAGGGCGGACCCTCGTTCCTCGGCTCCCTGATCGCGGCGGACCTCGTCGACGAGCTCTGCCTGACGATCGACCCGTCGCTCGAGGGCGGTGCCGGACCCCGGATCGCCCGGGGGTCCTCGCCCGACCTGCGGCGGATGCGGCTCGGGCACGTGCTCCGCGGTGACGGTGACGTGCTGCTGACGCGGTACGTCCGGCAGGTAGGGTCGGGCTCGTGATCGACATCGTGGCGTCCGGGGTCCTCTTCGACATGGACGGGACCCTGGTGGACTCGACCGCGATCGTCGAAGGGGCATGGGGTCGATTCGGCGCCCAGCACGACATCGCGCCGTCGACCATCCTCGCGTTCTCGCACGGGCGGCAGACGATCGACACCGTGCGGCACTTCCTGCCCGACCTCGATCCCACCGAGCAGCGCCGGCTGGCCGACGAACTCGTCGCGGACGAGGTCGACAACACCCACGGCATCATCGAGATCCCCGGAGCGGCGGCGTTCGTCCGGCGGCTCGTCGAAGCGGGGGTGCCCGTCGCACTCGTCACGAGTGCTCCTCGTGACCTCGCCATGAACCGGATGCGAGCCGCCGGGGTGGACGTGCCCGAGGCGGTCGTCACCTCGGAGGACGTCGAGCACGGCAAGCCCCACCCGGACGGCTACGTCCGCGGGGCGGCGCTGCTCGGACTGCGCGCCGAGGAATGTGTCGCGTTCGAGGACGCCCCCGCCGGTCTCCAGGCGGCCGTGGACTCGGGGGCGACCACGGTGGTCGTCGGCGAGCTCGAGGACGACGTCACGATCGGCCTCGCCCGCGTGCACGGCTTCGACGGCATCGAGGTCTCGGCCGAGGACGGCACGTTCCGCCTGCGCGGCTGAGCCCCCTGCGGGGCTGAGTCGGCGTCCAGCGCGACCGAGCACCGTGGGGGGTGCGGTCGGAGACCCCGACCCGCGGAAGGAGTGACCCATGGCAGCCCTCGACGGAACCACCGTCCTCGTCATCACCACGAACTACGGCGTGGAGCAGGACGAGATCATCGTCCCCACCGAGGAACTCCGGAAGCGCGGTGCCTCGGTGACGGTCGCCGCGAAGACCACGGACACCGTCCAGACCCTCGTCGGCGACAAGGACCCGGGCAAGTCCCTGGACCCCGACACCACCTTCGACGGGGTGTCGGCGGACGACTTCGACGCGCTCGTCGTCCCGGGCGGCACGATCAACGCGGACACCATCCGCCAGGAGACGGCGGCGATCGACCTGGTCAAGGCCTTCGTCGAGCAGGGCAAGCCCGTCGCGGCGATCTGCCACGGGCCCTGGACCCTCGTCGAGGCAGGGGTCCTGCCGGGTCGCACGATCACCTCGTACCCGTCGCTGCAGACCGACGTGCGGAACGCCGGCGCCGAGTGGGTCGACCGCGAGGTCCAGGTCGACGAGACGAACGGCACCGTGATCACGTCCCGGAACCCGGACGACCTGCCCGCGTTCGTCGACGCGATCCAGGCGGCGCTGGTCCCCGCGTCCGCCTAGCGGTTCCCGAGGCGGGCGCTCGCCGGTTCTCCGGTCGAGTGCGCGGAAGTGGCGGGCTCCGGGGTCGCCCGGCCGCCGTTTCTGCGCACTCGATGCCCGGACGACGCCCCGACGCCGCCGACCCCCGCCCCCGACTGCCTGCGCTACGCCCGCGCGACGGGGACCGCCGTGCGGAGCACCGCCGGACCGAGGGTCAGCACCCCGTCGGACTCCGGGTCGCACCGCACCCCACCCCGACCCCGCATCGCCCGGAACGCCCCCGGCGCGAGCTCCTGGTCCATCCAGGCACAGGGGTTCGCCGGGCGGTACCCGCGGAACAGCACGGGGCCGTCACCGGTGTCGAGCGAGAACGGCTCCCCGCGCAACGCCTCGACGTCGACCCCGCGCAGGTACAGGTTCCGCCGGGTCTTCGCGGGGTCGAGGGTGGTGCCGAGGGAGCGGCCGACGTCCTCCAGCGCCTCGAGCCCGATCACGGTGACCGACGCGTGCACGTGCGCCCGCGCGGCGAAGTACCGGTCGCCGACGATCCCGAGCCCGGTGCGCAGCTCGATCCGGTCGCGCAGCTCGTCCTCGTCCGCGGGGAGCGCCCCGTCGTCGGGACGTCCCTCGTAGCGGTGCCGTCTCGACACCAGGAGCATCGCGACCTCGACCTGCGCGACGTGCCGCAACGCACTGGACGCGCCCACGTCGACACCGGAAGCCATGTGGTCGACGGTAGCCGTGCCTCTCCCCACCGGCACGGCCGGTCTGCCGCTGGCGCGTCAGCCCGGAATCGGCGGCGTGGGCCCAGTCCGACGGCGACCGCCCGGCCGCTGCCGCGTCCGATTTCCGCCAGTCGATGACGGTGGCGCGTGCCAGGGTTGGCACATGACCGCCACCGGACCCGACCCGCTGCACGACGAGCGATACCGCATCGCGGCGTCCCGCGACGCCCGGTTCGACGGGCAGTTCGTGACCGCCGTGCACTCCACCGGGATCTACTGCCGGCCGAGCTGCCCGGCCCGCACCCCACGCTCCGCCGGTGTCACGTTCTACCGGACCAGTGCCGCCGCCCACCTCGCCGGCTTCCGGGCGTGCAAGCGGTGCCTGCCGGAGGCCACACCGGGCAGCCCGGAGTGGGACCTGCGCGAGGACGTCGCCGGCCGCGCGATGCGGCTGGTGCTCGACGGCGTCGTCGAGCGTGAAGGCGTCCCCGGTCTCGCTGCCCGCGTGGGGTACTCGGAGCGGCACCTCGGTCGGATCATGACCGAGGAGCTCGGCGCCGGACCGAAGGCCCTGAGCCGTGCGCACCGTGCGCAGACCGCGCGGACGCTGCTCACCTCGTCGGACCTGCCGATCGCGGACGTGGCGTTCGCGGCCGGGTTCGCGAGCGTCCGCCAGTTCAACGACACCGTGCGCGAGGTCTTCGCCGTCACCCCGTCGGAGCTCCGTGCCCGACGCCGGGTGCGTCCGGTCGCGGACGGCGGCCTGCACGTGCACCTGCCGGCACGCGCGCCCTTCGACGGGCAGGGGCTGCTCGACTGGCACGCCCTGCACGCGCTCCCCGGGTTGGAGCACGTGGTCCGATCCGCCGACGGCACCGTCACCTCCTACGGTCGCCTGGTCGCCCTGCCTGGAGGCCCTGGCTGGTTCAGTGCGTCGGCTGCGGTCCCGGACGCGGCCGGCCGGGGCACCGGTGTCGACCTGGTCGTCCGGGTCACGGACCTCAGCGACCTGCCCACGCTGGTCGCGCGGGTGCGGGCGTTGTTCGACCTCGATGCCGACCCGGTCGCGGTGGACTCGGTCCTCGCGTCGGTGCCGACACTCGTGCCGGCGGTCGAACGGGTTCCGGGGATCCGGCTGCCCGGCGCGGTCGACGCGCACGAGGTCGTGTTCCGCACCCTCATCGGCCAGCAGGTCTCGGTCGCGGCGGCCCGCACCGCGCAGGGTCGGCTCGTCGCCGCGCTCGGGACGCCGGTGCCGACGGCCATCGCGTCGGACGGCCTGCTCTTCCCCTCCGCCGCTGACATCGCGTCCCGCGGCGGAGCGGTCCTGCGGGGGCCGGGGGCCCGGATCCAGACCATCCTGCGGGTCGCCGAGGCGTTGGCGGACGGGTCGCTCGTCGTTGACGGCGGGCAGTCGCTCGACGACCTCCGGAACGGGCTCCTCGCGGTGCGCGGCATCGGGCCGTGGACGGCGGACTACGTCGCGCTGCGGGTCCGGCACCATCCGGACTTGTTCCTCCACACCGACCTCGCCGTGCGGAACGGTGCACAGGAGCTCGGGTTGCCCGGTGCGGCGCGCGAGCTCTCCCTATGGTCGGAGCAGGTCGCCCCCTGGCGGAGCTACCTCACGATGCACTGCTGGCGGCCGATCGTCGACCGCGCGGCCCTCGCCGCCCGTGCAGCACACCAGAACCCTCGGAAGGACACCCCATGACCGACGCAGTGATCGCCACCCTCGACACCCCGGACGGCCCGTTCACGGTGCTCGAAGACGACGACGGCCGGGTGCTCGCATCCGGCTGGACGGACTCCGCGGAGCGCATCGTCGCCCGCGTGGTCGCCCGCCACCGACCGGCACTCGTCCGCGCCGGCAGCGTCTCCTCGGCCGATGCCGTCGACGCGTTCTACGCCGGCGAGATCGAGCACGCCATGCAGGTCCCGGTCCGGCAGTTCGGCACCGAGCTCTTCGCAGAAGGCTGGCGGCAGCTCCGGCAGATCCCCGCCGGCTCGACGTTCACGTACACCGAGCTGGCCGCGGCGATGGGCCGACCCGAGGCCGTCCGCGCCGCTGCGAGCGTGTGCGCGCGGAACGCCCCGGCGCTGTTCGTGCCGTGCCACCGGGTGCTCCGCTCGGACGGCTCGCTCGGCGGTTTCGCGTGGGGGCTCGACGTCAAGCGGTCGTTGCTCGAGCGGGAGTCCGTGGGGACCGCGGCGCTGGTCTGACCTGCTTGAATCGTACAAAACGCTCTAGAATGTACGAGTGAGCGAAGTGTCGATCTCCGAAGCACGCACCCGCCTGGCGTCGATCATCGATGACGCCCGAAAAGAACCGGTCTACCTGACGCGTCGCGGCAAGCGGGTCGCGGCCGTGGTGGACGCTGACATCCTCGACCGACTGATGGAAGACGCCGAGGAGCTCGATGACCTCCGCGCGCTGGAAGAAGCGAAGCGTGAGAACGCCCGACTCGGCGGCGAGAACGTCAAGTGGGAGGACCTCAAGCGCGAACTCGGGCTCGGATGACCTACGAGGTCGATGTCGAACCACACGCGCGACGAGCCATCCGGAAACTCCCGCCGCACGCCCGACGGCTGGTGGAGGGCATCCTCGTGCTCCTCGCCGAGGAACCCCGACCGCCGGCCGCACGCAAGCTCGTCGGCAGTGCGGAGTGGCGTGTGCGCGTCGCTGAGTACCGGGTGATCTACCGCATCGACGACGGTCGCCTCGTCGTGATCGTCGTGGCAGCGGCCCACCGGCGCGAGGTCTACCGGGATCGCTGAGGCACCCCGGATCGGTTCCGGGTCGGAACTGTCTGCCCCCGGAAGGTGGGATGTTGCAACGGTCACCATTGCTGCGACACTGCAGACAACCGACTCGCACGGTCCACCCGAGGACCCGACGCAGCGCCGTCGACCCACCTCAGAGGACTCCATGCACGCATCAGTCGACCGTACGGTCGTCTCCACCGACGGCACCCGCATCGCGGTGTCCGACGCCGGCTCCGGTCCGGCGGTGGTGGTCGTGGGGGGAGCGTTCGGCCACCGCGGGACGCCCTTCGTCGAAGAGGTCGTGCAGGGGCTCGCGGTCGACCGCCGTGTGGTCACCTACGACCGGCGCGGTCGAGGCGACAGCGGCGACACCGCCCCGTGGTCGATCGAGCGCGAGGTCGACGACCTCCGTGCCGTCGTCGACTCGGTGGAGGGTCCCGTCACCGTCGTCGCAGTGTGCGTCGGCGCTGGTGTCGTCCTGCACGCCCTCGCCACCGGGTTGCCGGTGGAGGCCGCCGTGCTCTGGGAACCGCCGTACCGCGCGACCGTCGACCCGCACGCGGACGACGTCGTCTTCGCCGACAGCCTGGACGAGCACGTCGCGGCCGGGCGTCGAGCAGCGGCCGTCCGGGCGTTCCTCGCGCAGGTGCTCGGACTCCCGATGGGACAGGTGAGTGCCTACCGCCTGCGACCGGCGCTCTGGCGCACCTTCCTCGCCGACGCGCACGTGCTCGCCCGCGACGTCCGGATGCTGAACGGCCTCGCGATCCCGGAACGGACGCTGTCCGCCGTCGGGGTCCCGGTCGTCGTCGGATCCGGCACCGACAGCGCCGGGTGGCTCGGCCTCGCCGCCCGGGCGACCGCCGACGCCATCCCGGGATCGGAACTCGTCGTGGTTCCCGGGCAGGACCACTCGCCGGATGCCGCCACGCTCCGGGGGCTCCTCACCCGGGTCGGGGCGCTGCAGCGCTGAACGTGGGGGAGGATGGTCGGGTGAGCGCACCACGACTCGGACTCCTGCTGGATGTCGACGGCCCCATCGCCAGTCCCGTCTCCCGCACCATCGCGATCCCCAGCATCGTCGACGACCTGATCGCGCTCGCCGCAGAGGGCATCCCCGTGGTGTTCAACACCGGCCGCAGTGACGCGTTCATCCGTGAGCAGGTCGTGAAGCCCCTGCTCGCCGGCGGTCTCGCTCCAGGTGGTCGGGTACACGCGGTATGCGAGAAGGGTGCCGTGTGGTGCTCGATCGGCCCGCAGTACGAGGACGGCATGGGCGACATCACCGTCGCCGAGGACCTCGCGCTGCCCCGCGACTACGCGGACGAGATGCGTGAGCTGGTCAGGAGCGACTACGCCGACCTGGTCTTCTTCGACGAGACGAAGCGGGCGATGGTGTCGATCGAGCAGCGCGTCGAGGTCCCGAACGCCACGTACCTCGCCCGCCAGCCGGAGTTCGACGAGCGGGCGATGGCGGCACTCCAGCGTCGTGGACTCGGGGTCCGCCGACTCGACGACGTCCGTCCGGCGGCCGACGGCTCCGTGCAGTGGCGCATCGACCCGACGATCATCTCCACCGACGTCGAGGCCGACCGCAGCGGCAAGGACATGGGGGCCGAGCGTTCTCTCGAACTCCTGGCCGAGGACGGCGACCTGCCCGTCGCGTGGCGCACGATGGGTGACTCGCGGAGCGACTACGCGATGGCGGACTGGCTGCACGCGAACGGCCACGAGGTGGCGCACGTCGACGTCCGTCCGTCCGACGGCGTCCCGGCGACGCCGTACCCCGTGCTCACCGCACCCGACGGCGTGATCCACGACGAGGCGGGTGCCCGGTACCTGGCGGACTGGCGCCGCGCGGCGGACTGACGCCGAGCCTCCCCCCACCGGCACGGCCGGTCTGCCGCTGGCGCGTCAGCCCGGGACCGGCGGCGTGGGCCCAGGCCGCGCCGGGGTCGCACGCTTTGCGTGCCGGGGTGGTACACCAGTACCCTTCCGGGGTCCACCGCCAGCCGATGACGGGATCCACCCCATGGCAACGAAGCTCCGCACGAAGTCGATCGAGGCCTCCCTCGCCGACTCCGAAGAACAGGGACGGTCGCTCAAGCGATCGCTGAAGACCTTCGACATCGCGGCGATGGGCATCGCGGTCGCGGTCGGTGCCGGCATCTTCTCCGTCGGCGCGAACGCCGCGGCGAACTTCGCGGGGCCCGGCGTCATCATCTCGTTCCTCCTCGCCGCCGTCACGTGTGGCCTGGCGATCATGTGCTACGCCGAGTTCGCCTCGACGATCCCCGTCGCCGGCTCCGCGTACACGTTCACCTACGCCACGATGGGCGAGCTCCTGGCGTGGATCGTCGGCTGGGACCTGATCCTCGAGACGCTGACCGCGAGTGCCGTGATCGCGAAGTACTGGGGCATCTACCTGAGCCAGGCGTTCGAGGTGTTCGGCGTGAACCTGCCGAGCACGATTGCACTCGGGCCGATCGGCTTCACGTGGGGGCCGGTCCTGATCGTCGGGATCTTCACCGTGCTGCTCGCGTTCGGTACCCGGCTGTCGTCGCGGGTCTCGGCCGTCATCACGATCATCAAGGTCGCCATCGTCGTCTTCGTCATCGTGGTCGGCGCCTTCTTCGTCAAGGCCGCCAACTTCACCCCGTTCATCCCGCCGGCCCAGCCGACCAAGGGCCCGGAGGGCAGCGTCTGGACCCAGTCGCTCGTGTCCTGGTTCACCGGCTCCGAGCCCGCGCAGTACGGCGTCTTCGGGCTGCTCGCCGCGGCGTCGCTGGTGTTCTTCGCGTTCATCGGCTTCGACGTCGTCGCGACCAGTGCCGAGGAGACCGAGAACCCGCAGAAGACCCTGCCGCGCGGCATCTTCATCGGGCTCGGCATCGTGACCCTGCTCTACGTCGGGGTCAGCGTCGTGATCACCGGCATGGTGTCCTACAAGCAGCTCGCATCGGCCGAATCCCCGTCGCTCGTCACCGCGTTCGACCTCGTCGGGCTCCCGTGGGCCGCTGGCATCATCGCGATCGGGTCGCTCATCGGGCTCACCACGGTGGTCATGGTGCTGCTCCTCGGCCTGTCGCGCATCGTGTTCTCGATGAGCCGCGACGGGCTCCTGCCCCGCTGGTTCTCGGTCACGAACCCGAAGACGCAGACCCCGGTCCGGGTGCAGGTCGTTGCGGGCGTCGTCGTCGCGGTACTCGCCGGGTTCACGGCGGTGGACAAGCTCGAGGGCATGATCAACATCGGCACGCTGTCGGCGTTCGTGCTCGTGTCGATCGGCATCATCGTGCTGCGTCGCTCGCGGCCGGACGCACCGCGATCCTTCCGCGTGCCGTGGTCGCCCGTGCTGCCGATCCTGTCCGCGGTCCTGTGCTTCTGGCTGATGCTCAACCTCGAGGTCGAGACCTGGTTGCGCTTCGTGATCTGGCTCGCGATCGGGTTCATCGTCTACTTCGGGTACAGCCGTCGGCACAGCCGGGTGGGGAGCGGGCTGCAGTAGTCGCGCGGCACCGCACGCACGGGCGGCCGCGTCCCGACGGGCGGCCGCGCCCCGACGGGCGCACGGCGCCGATAGCTCCCGCACAACCAAAAGCAGTCCGCGCCACGACCTTCCGTGGCGCGGACTGCTTTTGGTTGTGCGAACGGCCAGCCGACCCAGCGGCGTCAGGCGCCGACGAGGAGCGCGATCCCGAACGCCAGCATCACGAGGGCGACCACCGCGTCGAACACCCGCCACGTGATCGGCTTCGCGAAGAGCGGTCGGAGCAGCCGCCCGCCGAACCCGAGCGCCCCGAACCACAGGCAGCTCGCGGCGACGGCGCCGATCGTCCACCACCAGCGGTCGTCCACGCCCTGCTGGTTCGCGACGGACCCGAGGAACACGAGCGTGTCGAGGTACACGTGCGGGTTCGCCCACGTGAAGACGAGCATGGTCAGCACCGCGGCACGCAGGGTCGGTGCGGGCCGGCCCGCTCGGTCCGCCCCGTCCGCTCGGTCCGCCCCGTCCGCTCCGTCCGCTCGGTCCGCCCCGTCCGCTCGGTCCGCTCGGCCTGGAGGCTCGGCGCGCGTCCGCCCCGCTGCCCCAGCCGCGCGCGTGGTTGCGTCCACCGCCGCATCGCGCCCCGCCACGACCGTCGCGCCCGCATGTGCCGGGGCGCGATGCCCACCAGCGGGCGCGACCTCGGCGGACCCCGCCTCCGGCGCCACCGGGACCCCGTCGTCCGCGGCTCCGATCCGGATCGCATCCCCCGACGGCCGCAATGCCCGACGCGCCGCCAGCACGCCGTAGGTCAACAGGAACGCCGCACCCACGAACCGGATCACGACGAGCGCCACCGGGAACCGCTCGACCACCGCGCCCACGCCGAGCACCCCCGCGAGGATGAGCACCGCGTCCGACACGGCACACACGACGACCGCTGCTGCCACCACCCGGAGTCGGGCACTCACGGCGAGCCGGAGCAGGTACGTGTTCTGCACGCCGATCGCCACGATGAGCGCGAGCCCGGTGCCGAGGCCGGAGAGAGCGGGGAGGAGTGCGGTCACACGTCGACCGTACGGACACGGCGGCGTGCAGTACAGCTCATGTTCCTGATGCGCCGTAAGCTCAGCTCATGCTGCGCCTCCACCGCGACCACCTCGAGACGCTGCTCGCCGCGGTCGACCTGGGCACCTTCGACGCAGCCGCTCGAGCGCTGGCGATCACGCCCTCCGCGGTGTCGCAGCGGATCAAGGCGATGGAGCAGCTCGTCGGCCGGGTACTGGTACAGCGCACGACGCCGATCGTCCCCACCGCCGACGGCGCCGTGGTGCTCCGCCACGCCAGACAGGTCCGGCTGCTCGACGAGGAGACCGCCCGCTCCCTGGGCGCCGGCGGCGGTACCGACGCCGACGGGATCCCGTCGATCCCGCTCGCGGTCAACGCCGACTCCCTCGGCACCTGGTTCCTCGACGCCCTCGCCCTGGTCCGCGCGGACACCGAGGTCGTGTTCGACCTGCATCGGGAGGACCAGGACCGCACGGCCGAGCTGCTGCGAGCCGGCACGGTGATGGCCGCGGTCACGGCGGAGGCCGAGCCCGTCCAGGGATGCTCGTCGGTCCTGCTCGGCATCGATCGCTATCGCGCCGTGGCATCGCCGGACTTCGTCACGAGGTACCTCGACGGCGCGGACACCGAACGGCGGATGCTGCAGCGGCTCGATCGTGTCCCGCTCGTCGACTACGACCACGACGACGACCTGCAGCAGGGCTTCCTGCGCCGGGTCGTCGGCCACGCGCCCCGGGCGCCGCGACACTTCGTGCCGACCTCGGCGGACTTCGCACGAGCAGTGACGCTCGGCTTCGGGTGGGGGCTGCTCCCGGAGGCCCAGTGTCTCGACGCCCTCGCGCGAGGGGCACTCGTGGAGCTCACACCGGGGCGCCGGGCGGACGTTGCGCTGTGGTGGCAGCGTTGGAACCTGGCGTCGCCCCTGCTGGACCGGGTGACCGACGCCGTGTGCTCGACGGCCGCGTCACGCCTGCACGGTCGTCAGACGGTCGCGCGGTAACGCAGCCCGTCCACCAGGAGTCCGACCATCAGCTGGCTCTGTTCCGGTGTCGGTGCCCCGTGGCAGAGGTTCGCGACGGCGTGCAGGAGCTGGCGTGCGTCGACGTCGGCGCGGATCGTGCCGGCCGCCGCGGCGGCGCCGAGCAGCCCGGTGAGCGCGTCGCCGAGTCGCCCGAGGAAGTAGTTCGGCAGGGCCTCGAAGGCGGGATCTCCGGAGTGGAGGGCCGAAGCGAGTCCGCGCTTCGTCGCGACGAACTCGGTGAACCGCTGGAGCCACCGGGCGAGTGCCTCGTCCGGTGCGTACTCGGCCGCGAGCGTGGGGGCGGCCTCCGCGCACGCGTCGACCGCGCGCTGGAACACGGCGACGACCAGGTCGGAACGCTGCGGGAAGTGCCGGTAGAGCGTGCCGACGCCGACTCCAGCGCGGTCCGCGATCACCTTCGCGGGGGCGTCGACCCCGTCCGCCGCGAAGACGGCCTTCGCGGCGTCGGTCAACGCGTCGAGGTTGCGTCGGGCATCGGCGCGCACAGAGTCCTCCTTGCTGCTTGCATAAACGGAAAGCTATTCCGTATAGTTCCGGAAGAGCGTTCCAGTTCGGTCCACGATACGGCACCGACGCACGGGACGCCATCGACAGGAGGAACCATGCAGTACCGCACCCTCGGCAAGACCGGGATCCAGGTCAGCCCCTTCGCGCTCGGCGCGATGATGCTCGGCACCGACGGCCGGATCGGCAACGGCGACGAGCAGGACTCCATCCGCATCGTCCACCGTGCGCTCGACGCCGGGATCAACATCATCGACACGGCCGACCGCTACTCGCAGGGCGGCTCCGAGGAACTCGTCGGCAAGGCGCTCAAGGGCCGCCGCGACGACGTCGTCCTCGCCACGAAGTTCCACGGTCCGATGGGCGAGGACCCGAACCGCCGCGGCAACTCCCGCCGGTGGATCATGCGCGCCGTCGAGGACTCGCTGCGCCGTCTGCAGACCGACCACATCGACCTCTACCAGGCACACCGCCCGGACGACACAGTGGACATCGAGGAGACGCTGTCCGCCCTGACCGACCTGATCCGCAGCGGCAAGGTCCGCGCGATCGGCAGTTCCGACTTCCCCGCGTCCATGCAGGTCGAGGCGCAGTGGACGTCCGAGCGTCGCGGCCTCGAGCGCTTCCGGACCGAGCAGCCCACGTACTCGATCCTCAACCGAGGCATCGAGCGCGAGGTCCTCCCCACCGCCGAGCGCTACGGCATGGGCACCCTGGTCTGGAGTCCGCTCGCCGGAGGCATGCTCACCGGCCGCTTCCGGAAGGGCCAGGAGAGCGACCTCGCCCGCGTGGGGATGTTCCGGCACAACCAGGACGAACGACGCATCGACGCCGTCGAACAGGTCGTCGCCCTGTCCGAGGACACCGGCATCCCGATGACCCACCTGGCGATGGCGTTCGCGATCGCGCACCCGGGCGTGACGAGCGCGCTCATCGGACCGCGGTCGATGGAGCAGCTCGACGACCTGCTCGCCGGTGCCGACGTGGCGCTCTCGGACGAGGTCCTCGACCGCATCGACGCGATCGTCCCGCCGGGCACCGACGTCGGGCGCCTCGACCAGCAGTACAACCCGCCGGCCCTCCTGCAGCCGACCCTCCGCCGCCGCTCGCTCGGAGACCGCTCCGCGTCCGCCTGACTCGCGTCCGCCCGGCTCGCGTCTGCCGGACGGGAGGCTCGGCTCGCTTCCGGCACCGAGCCTCCCGTCCGGCGCCGGGCGCGACCAGGTCCCGGTGCGGGCCATCCGTATCGTTGCGTCCGCAACGAGCGACAAGGTCGCTGTCGTACGACAACGCGCCTGTCGTTCCGAGTCGGCCCGCCGCGCCCCGCTCAGGTCTGGCAGCGCGGGCACCAGTACGTGTCGCGCAGGGTGAGCTCGGAATCGCCGAGCTCCCCGGCGCGGATCGGCGTCCGGCACCGCAGACAGGGCTTGCCGCGGCGGTTGTACACCCAGAACCGCGACCCCGGCCGATCGACGCCCGTCGTCACCCGGGCGCTGCGATCGCGGTTCATCACGATGAGCCGGCGGGCCAGGTCGATCATCCGCGCCGTGTCGTGCACCTCGCCGACGGGGCGCGTCGGCAGGACCCCGCGGAGGAAGCAGAGCTCGTTCCGGTAGACGTTGCCGAGCCCCGCGAGCACGCGCTGGTCGAGCAGCGCGAGGCCGACCGGACGTGCGGGATCGGCGGTGAGGTTCGCCTCGGCGAGTCCGGCGTCCCAATCGGGGCCGAGGAGGTCCGGGCCGAGGTACCCGACGATCTCGGACTCCTGGTCGCGCGGGACGACCTCGAGGACACCGAGCGCGAAGCCGACCGTCGACACGTCCGCCGCGTCGAGGATCGCCCGCGCCTGGTGCGCCGGTCGACGCCAGCGATCACCGGGGGCGTAGACGTCCCAGCGGCCCTCCATCTTGAGGTGCGAGTGCACCGTCAGGTCGCCGATGCGGTGCAGGATGTGCTTCCCGCGCGGGACCACCTCCTCCACGGTGCGCCCGACGAGGTCGAGCGTGGCGAAGGCGGGCACCCGGAAGTCGCTGCGCGTCAGGACCTTGCCCGCGAGTGCGGCATGCAGGCGTCCTGCTGCGCGGAAGACGGTGTCACCCTCAGGCACGGAGCCGGACCCCCTGCGGCGTCGCCGTGAAGCCCGCGGCGCGGAGCGCCTCGCCGAGCGGGGACTCGAGCACGAAGACGCCGTCGACCCGCTCCACGGAGAGCTTGCCGAGGCCGCTCCGCACCGCGCCCGCGACGGACGTGGCCGCTGCGGCGAGGTCGGCCGGGTCCTCGGTGAAGGTCAGCACGGACTTGCCGCCGCGCTCGACGTAGACCGCGAGTTCCCCGTCGATGAGCACGACGAGCGCACCCGCCTTGCGACCGGGGCGGTGCCCGCGGGACTTCGGTTCGGCCGTCGTCGCGCCGGATCCGTCGTCGGGATCGGCGTCGGTCGGCCACGGCAGCGCCGCACCGTACGGGTTCGCAGGGTCGGTGGCTGCCAGCACCAGGGCCGTCCGTGCGCGGTCCGGGTTCGCGCGTTCGTCGTCGTCGAGGTCCCTGGCGAACGTGCGGAGCCGGTCGACGGTCGGGCTCGTGGCGAACTGCGCTGCCCCGAGCCCCTCGATGAAGTACCCGCGCCGTGCTCGCCCCGACTCCTCGAAGCGCGAGAGCACCCGGTACACGCCGGCGAACCCGCCGCGGACGCCCTCGACCTGCACAGCACCGCGGGTCACGACGCCGTACCGTTCGAGCAGCTGCTCGGCGGTCGCCGCTGCCCGAACGGTCGCGTCCGCCTCGGCCAGGGGCAGCAGCGACCAGCGCCCGCCGACACTCGGCGGCCCGGACTGCGACGGCATCGTCGGACGCCGACGCCCGCGGTACGCCCGGGTCCGCGGTGCAGCACTCGACCGGGCCTTGCCGCCGAGCATCGCGCGGAGCGGGGCGAACGTGTCGTTCGTGATCTGCCCGGCCCACACGAGGTCCCACAGTGCGGTCGTGAGCGCCTGGTCGTCGGTGCTGCCGACGGCCTGCCCGAGCTGCCGGAAGAAGTACGCGCCACCGCCGGCGAGGGCGCCGAGCACGTCGCGCTGCAGTTCGGTCGTCTCGTCGCCCGCCGGCTCGGCGAGGGTGGTCGGTGCCGTGTCGGCGAGGTGGAGGCGGACCCAGCCGTCGTTCCCGGGCAGGGTTCCGCCACCGGACCACAGGACCTCTCCCGTGGCGGTGAGCTCGTCGAGCATGCTCGGGGCGTAGTCGGACACGCGTGCGGGGAGCACCAGGGACTCCCAGGCGCTCGCGGGCAGGGCGACGCCGGCGAGCTGGTCGACGACCTGCAGGACCCCGTCGATCCCGCGCAGGCCCCCGCGGACACCCGGTGTCTGGACGTGCTGCCACGCGGGCAGGAACCGGCCGAGGGTGTCCGGGGAGACCGGTTCGACCTCGTGCCGGAGCGCCGCGAGCGACCGCGTGCGGATGCGCCGCAGGACCTCGGCGTCGCACCACTCGGCGCCCTGACGGTCCGGGCGGAACTCGCCCTCGACCAGGCGCCGGTCCGCGACGAGCCGACGCAGGGTGTCCTGCACGACGGCGACGCCGAGCCCGAGCCGCGTGGCGGCGTCCTGCGCGGCGAAGGGGCCGTGCGACCGGGCGTACCGGCCGACGAGGTCACCGAGGGGATCGGCCACGGGCTCGATGAACGCGGTGGGGACACCGATGGGCAGCGGAACGCCGAGGGCGTCGCGGAGCCGGGCGGCGTCCTCGATGACGGCCCAGCGCGTGGACCCTGCGTGCGAGAACGACAGCACGCGGCGGTCGCGCTCGAGCGATTCGAGCGTCGTCCGCACGGTCGCCCGAGCCGCGTCGCGGTCGTCCGAGGAAGCCACCCAGCTCCGGTCGACGGCCTCGTCGAGGTCGAGTGCGCCCACGAGGCGGAGGACGTCGACGAGCCCCTCGGCGTCGCGTGCCCGACGGTCCGGTGAGAGCCGCTGCAGGTCCTGCTCGGTGGAGGCGATCACGGCCGGGTCGAGGAGCTCGCGGAGCTCGGCCCGCCCGAGCAGCTCCCCGAGCAGTGTCGAGTCGAGCGACAGGGCCGCCGCGCGACGCTCGGCGAGCGGGGTGTCGCCCTCGTACATGAAGGCAGCGACGTACCCGAACAGCAGCGAACGGGCGAACGGCGATGGCTGCTCGGTCTCGCTCTCGACCAGGCGGATCTTCCGCCGGGCGATCTCGTCCGCGATGCCGAGCAGGGACGGCACGTCGTAGACGTCCTGCAGCACCTCGCGCACGGTCTCGAGGACGATCGGGAACGTCGGGTACTTCTGGGCGACCTCGAGCAGCTGCGACGCCCGCTGCCGCTGCTGCCACAACGGAGAACGTTGCCCCGGATTGCGCCGGGGGAGCAGGAGTGCACGCGCGGCGCACTCGCGGAAGCGTGCGGCGAACAGCGCGGACCCGCCGACCTCGTCGGTGACGAGCGCTTCGAGGTCGTCGCGCTCGAAGACGAACAGGTCGGCTCCTGGCGGCTCGGCGTCGGTCTCGGGGATCCGCACGACGATGCCGTCGTCCGCCGCCATCGCGTCGCCGTCGATGCCGTGGCGTTCCCGGAGCCGCGCAGCCACCGCGAGGGCCCACGGCGCGTGCACCTGCATGCCGTACGGGGAGTGCAGGATGAGCCGCCAGTCGCCGAGTTCGTCGCGGAACCGCTCGACGACGAGCGTCGTGTCGTTCGGGACGTGCCCGGTGGTCTCGCGCTGTTCGCGGAGGAACGTCAACAGGTTCGTGATCGCGCGCTCGTCGAGCCCACCGGCGGCGACGCGGGCGCGGGCGTCGGCGTCGGAGGCGCCCTCGACCTCTCGGATGAAGGCGCCGGTCGCCCGTCCGAGCTCGGCTGGTCGGCCGATGCCGTCGCCCTTCCAGAACGGGACCCGCCCCGGCTGCCCGAACGCCGGGCTGACGATCACCCGGTCGTGGGTGATCTCCTCGATCCGCCAGCTCGTGGCCCCGAGCGCGAAGACGTCCCCGACGCGGGACTCGTAGACCATCTCCTCGTCGAGCTCGCCGACGCGGGACGCCCGCTCCCCGACCATGAAGACGCCGAACATGCCGCGGTCCGGGATGGTGCCGCCGCTCGTCACCGCGAGTCGCTGGGCGCCGGGCCGACCGGTCAGCGTGCCGTGCACCCGGTCCCAGACCAGGCGCGGGCGGAGCTCGGCGAACTCGTCGCTCGGGTAGCGCCCGGTGATGAGATCGAGGGTGGCCTCGAACGCCGAGCGCGGCAGCCCGCTGAACGGCGCGCTTCGGCGGACGAGCTCGAACCAGTGCTCGACGTCGAGGGTGTCGACCGACCCGGCGGCGACGGTGTGCTGCGCGAGGACGTCGAGCGGGTTCGCGGGCACGGAGATCGACTCGATCTGCCCCGACACCATGCGCTCGACGGTGACCGCGCTGTGCACGAGGTCCGCCCGGTGCTTCGGGAACAGCACCCCTCGAGAGATCTCGCCCACCTGGTGCCCGGCTCGACCGACGCGCTGCAGCCCGCTGGCGACCGACGGCGGTGCCTCGACCTGGACGACGAGGTCGACCTCGCCCATGTCGATGCCGAGTTCGAGCGAGCTGGTGGCGACCACGCACCGGAGCCGTCCGGACTTCAGGTCGTCCTCGATGATGGCGCGCTGGTCCTTCGACACGGAGCCGTGGTGCGCGCGGGCGAGCGCGGGGATCGACGCATCGGAGCCGGCGGTCTGGCCCGACGCCCCGATCACCTCCGCCGGAGGACGGGTCGGCGCAGGTGCGTGGGCGGACGCCCGTGCCGGTGATTGCGCACCAGGAACGCCCGCAGCAACGAGGGCAGCGTCACCGGAGGCCGCCACCACCCGTTCCTCGTGGATCTCGTTGAGCCGCGCGGTCAACCGCTCGGCGAGCCGCCGGGAGTTCGCGAACACGATCGTCGACCGGTGTTCCTCGATCAGGTCGACCACGCGTTCTTCGACGTGCGGCCAGATCGACCCGTTCGTCGGGGCGTCCGACGCGTCGGCCCCGACCGGCGGCGCCCCGAGCTCGGACATGTCGTCGACGGGCACGACCACCCGCAGGTCGAACGTCTTCTGCGCGGGCGGCGCGATGATCTCCACCGGAGCCCGTCCGCCGAGGAACCGCGCGACCTCTTCCGCCGGGCGCACCGTCGCCGACAGACCGATCCGCTGCACCGGCTTGTCGAGCAGGTCGTCGAGTCGCTCGAGGGACACCGCGAGGTGCGCCCCGCGCTTGCTGGAGGCGACGGCGTGGACCTCGTCGACGATGACGGTGTCGACGTTCACCAGGGTCTCGCGCGCCTGCGACGTCAGCATCAGGTACAGCGACTCCGGCGTCGTGATGAGGATGTCCGGCGGCTGCCGCAGGAGCTTCTGCCGATCGGACGACGGGGTGTCCCCGCTCCGCACGCCCACCGTGACGTCCGGTGGTTCGAGCCCGAGCCGACGAGCCGTCTGCGTGATGCCGACCAGGGGACTGCGGAGGTTCCGCTCGACGTCGACACCCAGGGCCTTCAACGGGGAGACGTAGAGCACCCGCGTGCGCTGCTTGGCCGGCGGGTGCTCCGTCGAGCTGATCAGTCGGTCGATCGACCACAGGAAGGACGCCAGCGTCTTGCCGGACCCGGTCGGCGCCACCACGAGCGCGTGCCGTCCGGTCGAGATCGCGTCCCACGCGCCGGACTGCGCCGCGGTCGGAGCGGAGAACGCGCCACGGAACCACTCCGCGGTCGCGGGGGAGAAGCGCTCGAGCACGTCCGTCATGGTCCGTCCCATCCTGCCCGCGACCCCCGACAACCGACCCAATGAGAAGACGTCCTTGACAAAGCGATAGTTACCGATCTATCGTTAACACATCGCGATACGAACGGAACAGTTCGGAAGCGCGAGACGACTTCGAACACGAACCAGGAAGGAGTCACTCATGCGCACCATGGATGACTACGAGAACAACGACAACGGCCGCCAGCAGCGCGGCTTCGGTCCGCGCGGCCCCCGCTTCGGCGGCGCGCGGCAGCACCACGGCGCCGGCTTCCCCGGCCGCGACCGCGGTGACCACGGTGGACGCGGCGGCTTCGGCCGTGGCGGTTTCGGTCCCGGCATGGGCTTCGGCCCCGGCATGGGTCCCGGGATGGGCTTCGGCGGCCCCGGCTTCGGCCGTGAGCGTCGTCGCCGCGGCGACGTCCGCCTCGCGATCCTCGGCCTGCTGGCCGAGGGCCCGCAGAACGGCTACGCGATCATCAAGACGATCGCCGAGCGCACCGGCGGCGCCTGGAAGCCGAGCCCCGGCTCGGTCTACCCGACGCTCCAGCAGCTCGTCGATGAAGACCTCGTCGTCTCGACGGGTGACGGCCGCAAGACGCTCTTCGAGCTCACCGACGCCGGCAAAGCCGAGGCAGAGGCGAAGGCCGACGAGATCGCCGCGGCGTGGGACTCCACGCCCGGTGTCCCGGACGCACAGCGCGAGTTCTTCGAGTCGCTCCGCAAGACGATGGGCGTGCTCCACATGTACCGCACCAGCGCGACGGAGGAGCAGACCAAGGCGGCAGCCGCCAAGGTCGACCAACTCCGCAAGGACCTCCTGCAGATCCTCGCCGACTAGCGACACAACACCACGCGGACGGGAGGCCCGGTGCCAGCTGGCACCGGGCCTCCCGTCCGTCCGTGGTCCCTCCCACAGCATCGAGGGAGCAGAAAACGTCGGGTCGCCAGCGCGTACCCGACGTTTTCTGTTCCCTCGATCGCAGGGCGGGCGCGTTCGGGCGCGTCGGGCGCGCGGCAGGGGCGTGGGTCAGGAAGCGATGAAGGCGGCCACGTCCGCCAGTTCCGCCGCCGACACCGCGTGCGGCAGTCCCTCGTAGGTGCGATCGGTCACGTCGGTGTGCGCCGCTGCCCAGGCGGCCGTCCGCGCGGTGGCCTCGCCAGGGATGACCGGGTCGAGGTCGCCGTGCCCGAGGAAGACCCGCGGGCGCACCGCGGCGACGGCCTCGTCACGGGAGTCCGCGACGCCGGGCACCACGAACCCGGACAACGACACGGCGAACGCGAAGCCCGCCGACCGTGCGCGCAGGAGCTGCAGCGCCATCGACCCGCCCTGCGAGAACCCGAGCAGCCCGATCCGCGGGTGGTCGGCGGCGACGGCGTCGATCCAGTCGAGGACGCCGTCCACCGCGGCATCGACGGGCTCGAGCGCGGGCGACCCCGGCGTCCCGAGCGGGTACCAGCTGTACCCGGGCCCCCAAGCCATCGGTGCCCGCAGCGACGCGATCGTCCACGTCGGCGGCAGCGCGGGCGCGAGGCCGAGGAGATCCTGCTCGTTCGACCCCACCCCGTGCAGCAGGACGAGCAGGGGTGTGCCGGCGCGTTCGCCTGCCGGACGGGTCCACTGGACGGCGCTCTGGTCGATCATGCTGCCGAGAATAGTTGACGCATCAACCATCCCCAACCCCGTGGTCTTGCACGTCCTTCGCCCCGGTCCCTGGTAGACACGGTGCATGGCCTCGTTGCGCACCCCCGACCCCGACTCCGGCTGGCTGTCCGACGAGGAGCTCGCGATGGTCCGCCGTCGCCTGCCGATCTGCTACGTCGAGGCGATCCCCGTCCGCACCGACGGCCTCGGTGTCGTGACCGAGGTCGGTGTGCTGCTCCGCGTCGCCCCGAGCGGTTCGATCGCCCGCACGCTCGTGTCCGGACGTGTGATGTTCGGCGAGTCGATCCGCACCGCGCTGTTCCGGCACCTCGAGAAGGACCTCGGGCCGATGGCGTTCCCGCAGCTGCCGTCGAACCCGGCGCCGTTCACCGTCGCGGAGTACTTCCCGCTGCCCGGCGCCTCGGTGTACACCGACGAGCGACAGCACGCGATCTCCCTGGCGTACGTCGTCCCCGTCACCGGCACGTGCGAGCCGCGTCAGGACGCCCTCGAGCTGACGTGGATGAGCCCGATGGAAGCCGCGTCGGCCGCGGTCTCCGACGAGATGGAAGGCGGCCGCGGCGCACTCATGCGTGCGGGTCTCGCCTCCGTCGGCGCGCTGCTGTAACGACCTCCGAACACGACGAAGCCCCCGCGATCCGCATGGGATCCGGGGGCTTCGCAGTGCGGTCTGTGCGACCGACTTGGTCTTACTTGTTGTCCTTGAAGCTGTCGGCAACGCCGTGCGCGGCGTCCTTTACGTCCGTCGCACCCTGCTTCGCCGAGGCCTTCGCCTGGTCGGTCTGGCCTTCGGCCTTGAGGCGGTCGTTGTCCGTCAGGTTCCCGACGGCTTCCTTGGCCTTGCCGGCTGCCTTCTCGGCAGCGTTCTTGATGTCATCGATGCCAGCCATAGGCGGCTCCTTCCGTCGGTGGACAGGTCATCCGGGTGGCACTCTCGCGCCCTCCGGTGACCCAGAAGCTACACCTGACGGGACATCCGCTCGCAGGGAGCGTTGAGGTTGTCCCCTGGCGTCAGCGCGCGGAGCCGGCCGGACGCGATGCCCGACGCGAACCGCCACGACGGTTGCCACCGGGCTCGGAACCGGAGCGACCGGCGGCGTAGCCACCGTCCGACGACCAGACCGGAGCCGAGCCACCGCGGACGGTGTCGCTCGACGCACGACGGCTCCCGCCGCTGCGACGCTGCCCACCGGCCGACGCGGTGTCGGCGGAGCGACCGCCGCGACCGGCGGACGCGGCGTCCGCGGAACGGCCGCCACGACGTCCTGCACCGGATCCGCTGGCAGCCGAGCCGGACTGCGCGGCCGGAGCCGAGCCTCCCGTCCGACCGCCGCGACCACGGCCGCGACCGCGACCCTGACCGGCGGACTCGGACGAGGCGGACTGCTGGCGACGGGGCTGCTGCTGCTGGACCGGGGCCTCGGCCACGTGGCGGATCGGGGCGATCTCACCGACGAGCTCGGCGACCGGCGCGGAGTTCGCGCTGACCTGCTGCGGCTTGGCGGTGATCGCGGCCTTGCGCATCATCTGCGCGACGTCGCGACGCTCGGCCGGCATGACGACCGTGACGACGTCACCGGACGAACCGGCACGGGCGGTACGGCCCGAGCGGTGCAGGTACGCCTTGTGCTCGGTCGGCGGGTCGACGTGCACGACGAGCTCGACGTTGTCGACGTGCACACCACGGGCGGCGACGTCGGTGGCGACGAGGACGAGGGCCTCGCCGGCGGAGAACTTCGCGAGGTTCCGCTCACGGGCGCCCTGCGACAGGTTGCCCTGCAGGTCCACCGCGGGGATGCCCTGCGACGAGAGCTGCTTGGCCAGGCGCTTGGCGTGGTGCTTCGTGCGCATGAAGAGGATGCGGCGACCGGTGCCGGAGGCGAGGGTCCGGACGAGGTCCTTCTTCGCGTCGGCGTCGGCGACCTCGAACACGTGGTGGGTCATCGCCTCGACGGGGCTGGACTCGTCGTCGACGGAGTGCATCACCGGGTTGTGGAGGAACTTCTTGACGAGCTTGTCCACGCCGTTGTCGAGCGTGGCGGAGAACAGCAGGCGCTGTCCCTGCTCGGGCGTCGCCTGCATGATCTTCGTCACGCCGGGCAGGAAACCCATGTCGGCCATGTGGTCGGCCTCGTCGAGGACGGTGACCTCAATCGCGTCGAGCTGCACGTGGCCCTGCTGCATGAGGTCGGCGAGGCGACCGGGGCAGGCGACGACGACGTCGACGCCACCGCGCAGCGCGTCGACCTGACGGCCCTGCGAGACGCCGCCGAAGATCGTCGTGGTGTTCAGGCCCATCGCCTTGGCGAGCGGGGCGAGCGTCGCGTCGATCTGCGTCGCGAGCTCACGCGTCGGGGCGAGGACGAGCGCGCGGGGGCGCCCGGCGCGGCGCTTGCGCGGGTTGGCGGCGAGGCGCGCGGCGAGCGGGATCGCGAAGGCGATCGTCTTGCCGGAGCCGGTGCGGCCACGGCCGAGCACGTCCTTGCCGTTGAGGGAGTCGGGGAGGGTGTCCACCTGGATCGGGAAGGCGGTCTCCTTGCCCTGGGCGACGAGGACGTCGACCATCGGGGTCGGGACGCCGAGATCGGCGAAGCGGACGTCAGCAGTGGGGTTGGTCATGGTGACCTTTCGGGCCGTTGCCGGCCGTGGTGCGCGCTCGGATCAGCGCGCGGGCGGGAGCATGTCCGTTGTCGCTGTCCGCTGGTCGCTCCGGGGGAGCGGGCCTGCGGGCGCGATGGTGTGGACACTGTCGCCGCAGCAGAGAGCCTGGCACCGGTGTTCCGACCCGGACGGGTTCCGGGGGAGCGGTGGTGCGCGATACGCATCGGTCGAGTTCGACCGGGAGGTTTCGGGGGCGTCCGTACGACGCACGAGGCGATCGGCGCCTCGAGTACTGCCCATCATAGCGGGTGGACCCGAAACCTGCTCGTGGGATGATCCGTGCATGCTGTCACGGACCCTGCTCATCGGTGCCGTCGTCGTGGGGACCCTGCTCGTGTCCGGTTGCGCGACTGCTTCGTCTCCGGCGTCCGGGGGTCACGACTACACGAACCTGCCGACCTCGGGTGTCCCCGACTACCAGCTCGGTGGCGCCTACCGGCCGGCGGACGACGTGACGATCGTCGAGCGCGACAGCACCGCGCACCCCGCGTCCGGCAAGTACGACATCTGCTACGTCAACGGCTTCCAGACCCAGCCGGAGGACGCGTCGATGTGGAAGCGCTCGCACGCCGACGCCCTGTTGCGGGACGACGACGGCGATCCGGTGTCCGACCCGGGGTGGCCGGACGAGATGCTCCTCGACACGAGGACGGCCGCCGCGCGCGACTCGATCGTGGCGGTGCTGACGAAGTCGATCGCCCGGTGCAGCGACCGCGGGTTCGACGCCGTCGAGTTCGACAACCTCGACTCGTGGACGCGCTCGCACGGTGCGCTGACCCGGTCGGGGAACCTCGCCCTGGCCTCGGCGCTCGTCGACGTCGCGCATGCGCACGGACTCGCCGCCGGGCAGAAGAACACCCCGCAGCTCGGGGCCTCCGGCAAGCGTGACACCGGGTTCGACTTCGTCGTCGCGGAGGAGTGCGTGAAGTACCGGGAGTGTGCCGCGTACACGAAGACCTACGGTCCGCGGGTCATCGACATCGAGTACTCGGACAACATCGGCCGGTCGTGGTCCTCGGTGTGCGACCTCGACGACCGCCCGGCGATGACGATCCTGCGCGACCGGGACCTGGTGCCCGTGTCGTCGAAGGCGTACGTGTTCGAGCGCTGCTGAGCGCTGGTGCCGGTTTCGTGCTCAGCGACACGTCACGGCCGTGCGGGCGCGTGAACTGTCGCCGAGCACGAAAGGTCGCCGCGCGGCGCCGCGCCTACGCGGGCCAGACGTCGCGGAGCGCCGCCGTCGCCTGGTCCGCCGACAACCCGGCACCCCGCGCCGCAGCCGCGAGCGCACGGGCCGCTGTGACGACGTCCTCCGGCACGGCCGCCGGTCGGATCACCCGCGTGCCGGCGCCCCGTGCGGTGTGCACGAGCCCGGTCTCCTCGAGCAGCGTGTAGGCCTTCGCGACCGTCCCCGGCGCGAGCCCGAGTTCGTCCGCGAGCGCACGGACGCTCGGGAGCCGCTGCCCGTCGACGAGGTAGCCGGCCGTGATCTGGGCGGCGATCTGGGACCGCACCTGCTCGAACGGCGGGATCCGCCCTCCGGCGTCGATCGCCACGAGCCCGGTCGAAGACATCGCGCCCACCCTAGAAGTCGTACTGCTCGCCGACGGGGATCGCCACCGCGACGGTGTTGCCGGGAGGCGCGAGCGGGCACGCCCACGCCGGGTCGTACGCGCACGAGGGGTTGTACGCGAAGTTGAAGTCGAGCACGAGTTCGCCGTCGTCACCCCCGAGGTCGGCGCCCTTGATCGTGTCGAGCAGGTAGCGTCCGCCGCCGTAGGTCCCGCGGGCCTTCCCGGCGCTGGCGTCCTTCACGGGGATGAACACCCCGCCCGCGTACCCGCCGTGCGACCACACGTCGAGCGTCCCGATGCCGGGCAGCGTTACGATGCCGAGGCGGTCGAAGTGCACGATGCCGTCCGTGCCGGTCTCGACGTCGAGCACCTGCGGCTCGGCCGGCTCGACACGGGCCCGGAAGCGCCACTCCGGGTCGTACGGCGGGACCGGGAGCTCCTCGAAGTCGCGGGCGTCCTCGTCGAGCAGCGGGCTGGCCGGGTGCTCCGCGAACATCGCGTCACGGGTCTCCCGCCACAGCGCGTGCGCCGTCTCGGGATCGCGGGTGGCGCGCACGCGGCGGTACAGGTCGAACGTCATGCGCCGCCAGTCCACGGTCGCCAGCGTGCTGTGCACGCGGTCGTCGGTCGTCGGCTCCTGGGGGCGCGTCTGGCTCACGTGGTCGAGGCTACGCCCGCTCCGCGGCGGACGGGAGGCTCGGCTCGATTCCGTGCGGACCGTTGCGTCAGGCGGGGGGCCAGGTCGGGGCCTGCTGCCGCATCCGCAGCGCACGCCACTGCCAGATCACCCACATGCCCGGCCACAGTGCGAGACCGAGTGCCCAGGGGCGCATCCGGTAGTCGAGTCGGTCGACGAACAGGGTCGTCCCGTCCGGGAGCTCCGTCACCGCCATCCGGTGCCGCATGTCCATGCGGGCGAACAGGCCGCTCGTCCCGCCGCCGTTGTCGCGCTGCACGGGGACGCCGTCCACCTCGTACCGGTCGATGTCCACGTGGCTCGTCCCGCTCGGCAGCAGCCCGAAGGCGCTCGCCGCGATCGGGTGCGGCTGCCCGGGTGTCCACCGCGACGGGAACCCGTCGGGGTCGAGCGAGCGGTAGACCAGGAACGGCTTGGTGACACCGACCATCACCTCCGGCGCCATGAGGGCATCACGGACGACGTCGACAGGGGCGTCGAGGACCAGGCGGAGACCCACGTGCATGTCGGCGAGGCTACGCCGGACGCTCTGGGTGCCCGGAGTCCCCGGCGTCAGGCGTGCCGGGCGGAACGGCGACGCGAGCCTTCTGCCCGGTCGTGGCGCCGGAGCCGCTCGGCCAGGGAGAGTCGCACCGTCGGCCACTCCGACGACGTGATGGAGGACACCACGGTGTCGCGGAGGGTGCCGTCGCGGCCGATCTGGTGGTTCCGGAGCACACCGTCCTGCTTGGCGCCGAGGCCCGCGATCGCCGCGCGGGACTGCATGTTGTGCCAGTGCGTCCGGAACTCCACCGCGATGCACTGCCACACGTCGAACGCGTGGGACAGCATCAGGAGCTTCGACTCGGTGTTGATCCCGGTGCGCTGCGACGACTTCGCCAGGAACGTCGACCCGATCTCGACCCGACGGTTCGCCGTGTCGACGTTCATGAACGTGGTCGATCCGACGACGCGGCCGGTCGGCCGGTCCCGCACCGCGAACGGCACCATCCGGCCGGCAGCGTGTTCCGCGAGACGCCGGTCGATCTCGTCGTCGACCTGCGCCGGTGCCGGGATCGAGGAGTACCACGTACGCCACAGATCGCCGTCGGCGACCGCCGCCCGGAGGTCGTCCGCGTGCTCGTGCGCGATGGGTTCGAGCGTGACGCGGTCGCCGGTCAGGGTGGGTGCGGGGGCGATCTCCATGGGACTCGATCGTACCGTCGGGCATCCTCGTGAACTGCTCCGCGCGGGTGCCCTGTGGAAAGGGACAGGCGCTCCACAGCCGTTATCGTGACGGGGTGCGTGAACGAGGCCAGCAGCAGTACCAGGTCCGCTTCGGATGGGGCGTCTCGGGTGCCCACCGCGTCGCCGTGGGAGCGCACCTGATCGTCTGGGTGGACGTCCTCCCGGCCGGTCCGGGCACCGTCGGACCGGATCGTGCCGACCACCGGGCGGTGCGCCGACTCCTGCCGGCCGGACCGGAGGTGGTGGCCGGCCACCTCGGCAACGCGGCGGCGATCGCGGAACGGGTGACGAGCCTCCAGGCCGAGCGTGGTGACCGGTGCGTCGTCGCGGTGATCGCCGCCGGGCTGGACCACGCGCCCTCCGGCGGCGACGCCGCCGAAGCCGCAGGGGAGTCGGTCGACGTGCCCGATGCGCCGGACTTCGCCGTCGAGGACATGCTCGGCGCCGGCGCCGTGATCGACGCGCTGTCCGCCGTCGGGATCGACCACTCGTCACCTGAGGCCGCTGCCGCGTGCGCTGCGTACACGGGACTGCGGCGGGCCGTGAAGCACCTCGTCAGCGCCTCGGAAGCGGCTCGTGGCATCGGGCCGGACCGGGTGCACGCGGCGCTCGCCGCCGGACCGGAGCTCGTGACGATCCGCCCGGGGGAACACAAGCCGCGCGCGTAGCGTTCCGGACGGATGAGCAGACCGCTCACCAACGAAGGAGCGCACCATGAAGGCAGTCGCCGGCGACACCGTCATCGCAGAGGCATCCGAGGGCGACCTCATCAAGATCGAGGGCAACTGGTACTTCCCGCCGTCGAGCGTGAACACCGAGCTCTTCACCGAGAGCGACACCCAGTACCACTGCCCGTGGAAGGGCGACACGCAGTACTACACGGTGCACGCCGGGGACCAGACCCTCCCGGACGCCGCGTGGTCGTACCCGACGCCGATCCCCTCGTCGTTCGACCGCGTCGGCAAGGACTACAGCGGCTACGTGGCGTTCTGGAAGGGCGTCGAGGTCGTCGAGTAGCGCCGCGACCTCGCGGGCTGAGCGACAGTTCACGGCGGCTGGCACGCGTGGACTGTCGCTCAGCGCGAAAGCGAGCCCCGCGCACGGCTCAGCCGGCCAGCGTCAGCGCCACCAGCGCGACGTTGAGCGCCACGATCACCGCCGCGATCGCCCACGCCACCACCCGGGTCCCCACGGCGTTGACGTCGGCACCCATCACGCTCCGCCTGGACGTGTAGGTCACCAGCGGGATGATCGCGAACGCGATCCCGAAGCTCAGCACGACCTGGCTCACCACGAGCAGCATCGTCGCGTCGGCGTTCAGCGCGAGCAGCACGATCGCCGGCACCAGCGTCACGATCCGCCGCAGCAGCAGCGGCACCCGCACGTGCAGCAGTCCGTGCATGATCTCGGCGCCGGCCATGCAGCCCACCGACGTCGACGCGAGCCCCGACGCCAGCAGCCCCACCGCGAACAGCACGCCCACGACGGGCCCCACGTGCGTCGCGATCGCCGCCTGCGCCCCCGGGATCGAGTCCGTCCCCGGCACGCCCGGCAGCGTCGCGGCGGCCAGGACGAGCATGCAGACGTTCACCCCGCCGGCCACGACCAGCGCGAGCGCCACGTCCCACCGCGTCATCACGAGCACCCGTCGCCGCTCTGGCCCAGCCGGAGTGTCCCCGTGCCGGTCCCTGGCCAGCGCCGAGTGCAGGTACACCGCGTGCGGCATCACCGTCGCACCGAGCATGGAGGCCGCGAGCATCACCGACTCGGAGCCCTCGAACCGCGGCACCAGCCCGGACACGAGCTCGCCGGGGGAGAGCTGCGCGAACAGGAGCCCAGCGCAGAACCCGATCGTCAGGATCGCGAGCATCGCCGTGACGACGACCTCGAACGTGCGGGCGCCGCGACGGTTCTGCAGCACGAGGATCGCCATCGACACCACGCCCGTGATCACCCCGCCCGCGACGAGCGGTAGCCCGAACAGCAGGTGCAGGGCGAGCGCGCCGCCGATCACCTCGGCGACGTCTGTCGCTGCCGCCACGACCTCGGCTTGCGCCCAGAACAGCAGCCGCGGGGTGCGCTTCATCCGCATGCCGAGGAGCTCCGGCAGCGACTTCCCCGTGACCACCCCGAGCTTCGCCGAGAGGTACTGCACCACCACGGCGCTCGCGTTCGCCGCAACGAGGACCCAGAGCAGCAGGTAGCCGTACTTCGCCCCTGCCGTGAGGTTCGCGGCGACGTTGCCGGGGTCCACGTACGCGATGGCGGCGACGAAGGCGGGACCGAGGAGCGTCAGGCTGGCAGCGCGCTTCCGTGGGGCCTCGCCGGTGGGGGCGAGGCGCGGGGTGGCGGTGTCGGTCATGGGGACCAGCATGCCAGAGAATTCGGCGTGCCGAATTCAGGGATTCGGTGCATTGCGCAGGTGGCTGGGTGGGCGTCGGACTGGAGGCTCGGTGCGGGTCATCGCGGCCGGTAGCGTGGGCCTGATGGCTGGGCAATGGAACATCAAGCGTTGGTGGGGCCAGTTCGAGCGGTCACGCGTGGACGGCGAGCGACATCTGTCGAACTCGCGGTGGCCGGAGGGCGGACGACCCGTCACGGACCTCTCGACGGACCGACAGTACTGGGTGCGCGGGAAGGACTACGTCAGCCTCTGCCACGTGGACCGTGATCTCGTGCTCGAGGAGGCTCGGACTCGGATCCCGAACGGCTACAAGACCCTGATGCTGTACGAGAAGGTCGCGGTGGCTCACCCGAACGGCACCGTGACCGAATGGGACGAGGCACCTGACGGCGACGCACCGTTCCTCGGACAAGCGGCCGGCTACGACCTCGAGCCGCCAGCGCCGCACGTGCCGGGAGAGGCGGGCTACCCGGACAACTGGAAAGCGGATGCGTCCGGTCGAGCCGACGCGATAGCGGCCGCTGTCCGGGTAGCGGCAGCGGTGGGAGAGGACATCCCGGTCGGACGTGTCCGAGACGCGGTGTTCTGGCACTGACGCCCTCGGTCGATCCCCGGTGCGGGTCAGGACCTGATCTCGAAGCTCCGGACGGTCGCGATCGGACGGTCGTCGACGGACGAGGTGTCCCGATCGAAGCCATCGGCGGCCACCGCATCGAGTGAATCCTGCGCGTACACGCGAAGCCGATCGGAGCCGTTCCACGCCGAGTACGGCTCCGCGAGCTCGAGCTCTGCGCCTTCGAAGCGAACCGTACCCGGTGCCGTTCGTTCCGCCGTGAAGTCATCGGCCGCGGTCGGCGCTCGGAACGCGAACACGAACGCGTCGTCGGGGTGTTCCGGCAGTGGCGACAGGGTCTGGACGAAACGGGGTAGCCGGTGGTCAGCGGCGACGGTGGCGTTCGTCGAGTCGATCGGACGCCACAGTCCGTTGACCCGCGCGTAGGACCCGCGGGTGCACTGCAGCGGTCCTTCCTGTTCGACGGTCATCGTGTACGGTGCGACCGATCCGACGTCGCCGCGCGGCAGCCAGAGCGCGGAGCGGCCGCGGTACAGGTCCGTGAACGGTGCGTCGGTGATGCGTTTCCCGCGTGCTGCAAGCGGACTCGTCTCCGGGACGGTCACCCAGAGCTGCTCGCCGTTCGACGCGAGGACGTCGACGGGCTCGTCCTGGAAGTACCCCAGCGCTCGCCTCCACTCCACCGAGCCGACGTGCTCGCCGCCGTCGGCACGTGTCCAGGCGACCTCGTCGAGGTCTTCCGACGGGTGCGGATCGAAGTCGGCGAGGCGCTCGCCGGTCACCGCGAAGGGTCCGTACTCACCTGACTCGTCCGCCCATGACGATGTGGAAACCACCGCGCGCAGCCCGGAGACTGCCGAGAGGTCGGGGACGCGGATCGCGAACCACCCGTCTCGGTCGTCGAGCGGCAGGATGCTGTTCGCATCGAGCCACGCGTCGTCTGCCCAACCGCGGAGCGTGATCGTGTCCTCGTCGAACGCGACCGAGACCGGGATCCCTCTCCACCACGCGGTGACGTCGCGCTGGATGAGCTCCGGTGGCGCCGTCGAGCCGGAGAACGATCGGATCTCGGATTCGAGGAGACGATCCGGCGACGCCGAGTAGACGCGCCGGATCGTCGGCGCGCCGTCGACAGTATGGCGCAGCACCGAAACCCGCTGCCTTCCGTCCCGGCTCGCTCCGCGACTCAGACCTGCGCGAGGCGTTGGTCGAGCTCGGCGTCGATCATCTCGCCGAGAACCGAGTCCACGACATCGAACACCCGGAACACGTCCTCGTTCCCCTTCAGCGCGAACGTCGCCTTGGGATCGATGCGGGTCGTGTCGAGCGATGCGGCCTGCGGACGCACGAGTGGCAGGGACTCGAAGACGTCCAACAGGAACTGGTTCTCCCGCTCGTCGAAGAACTCCGTGTACGCACGGTCCCAGGTGTCCTGCGCCAGGGACGTGATGGCGGATTCGCGCTCGGTTGCTCGGTCGGAGGAAAGCCGGCTCAACACCGATGTGCGCGCGACGGAGAGGGCGCCGTCGAGGTGCTCCTGGACGCCTTCCCAGATGTCCGGCCAGCCCCACGCTGACTTGAGCGCGGCGAGTGACTCGGGAAACGTCCCTTTCGCGGCGGTGAGGGCGGCACGGAGTCGCTCGGCCGCGGCTTTCGTGGCTTCGTCGTCTGCGGCGGTCGGGACGAGGTCGACCGCCCATTCGGGGACGGCATCCGCTGACCGTGGGTGCGCCCGGAACTCGGAGCGCCAGTCTTCGTCGTCCGGGACACGCATCCACGCTTCGTCGCCCGGCGCGAAGGGATCGGCGGGGTTCTGGTAGATCCGACGGTCCCAGTTGACGTCCGCGCTCAACGTCCCGTCCTGGAGCGTGAGCGTCACGGAGATCCACGCCCCGTTCCCGTCGGATGCCTCGACGTCGCGGAGCTGCTCGAGCAGGTCGACCACCTCATCGGAAGTCTCGCGTTGCTCGTCTCGACCGTCTCCGTACCTGGTGTACGTCGCAGTCAGGACCATCTCGCTCACCCGACCGTAGAACACAGAGACGGCAGTGGAGCCGTCTCCCCCTTCGGCACGCAACGCAGAGGCGATCGATCGCTGCAATTCGCTCACCTGTGTCAGCTGATCGGTTCCGAAGTTCATTCGGCCGCCTCCACCGGGTTGTTGAACCGCTGCCAAGGCCGCCATCCGTCACCCAGGAACCGGAGTCGGACCAAGTACTGCGACGGACGCTTGGACTCGTCGACATACCTTACGCGACCGTGGGCGTCGATCGTGGTCGCGCCCCCTTGTGCGTCGATGTGCAGGACGTGATCTCGCATCTCGGTCTCCATCCGGGCATACGTGACCCCGTTCACCCGCTCGTGCATCGCGGAGAGGTTGATGGCTTCGGGAGGAGCCCCGAACATCGCCGCGATGTGGTGCCCGCCTTCGTCGAACGGCAGACGGTCTTCGAAGCCTGCCCGGCGCTGCTGGGATGCGCTCCGGTTGTTCGGTGTCTGCTGCACGACCTCGTCGATGTGCGCTTCCCAGTGCTGCGTCCGTCCGAGCCCGTCGGTGTGGAAGAGCCAGCGGCCACCGTCGACGACGTAGACGGTGTTCGGCTCGATGTACGCGGCGCGGAGGGCACGAGCCGACTGCCCTGTGATCACCTTCGACTCCACGCGCACGACCTGTTCACCGGATGCGTTCCGCTCGATGCCGTGCTGATCGGGGACCGACGTCGCGTCGATGCTCGGGTTGTGGCCGGATGGGTGTCCTCGGAACGGGTCGCGGGCGTCGGGAGACTCCGCCGCGCGCGTCTGGCGAAGTGCTTCGCGCGCCTGCGCGGCTCGCTCACGTGCCGCATCTCCGCCGTGAGGACGGTCGCCTCCTCGCTCTGGTGTCGTCGCGGTCGGGCGGCGTGCTCCGGGCCGCCGCGGAAGCTCGGAACTGCTGGAGGGGGAGGGCGAATGCGGAGTGTGTGCGGGTGCAGCGGCGTGCGCAGCGATGCCGGCGGTGGCGGCTGTCGCCGCGCCCTCGACGTGACCGGTCGGGGCGTCATGGGATGCGGAGGCATCGACTGCCTCGTGCGGGGCGGCGACCTCGTGGCTTGTGGTGCCCTCATGGGGAGCGGTCCCCGACAGGTCGTGCACGATGTGTGACTCTGCTGATGCGATGTCAGCGTGCGAGGGCGCACTCGAATCCGCGACGCCCGAGCGGATGGTCTCGGCGTCCAGGTGCTCGCGGGTCCCCGCGCTCGCCGGATCTCCATCCGGGTGAGCAGCCTGACCCGCGTGCTCCACCACCGCCGGGGACTCGGCCGACGCGTGCGTCTGCGACGGATCGACGTGTGTCGTCGCGGCGTGTGCGTCGGACATCGGGACATCTGCGTTCGCAGTGTTCTGGCCCGCTGCGCCGGAGTGCTCGCCCGCGGTGGCCGTCGTGTGCCCGGTCGTACCGTCGTGGGCACCGTTCGACTCGTGCCCGGACAGCGCTTCGCGGCTCGCGGACTCGTGTGCGGGCTGCGCGTCGTGACCGCCCGGTTCACCGTGGGACGACGCTGCCTCGTGCGGAGCGGTCGGGCCATCGGCGTGCGCCGACGAGCCGTCGTGTGCGGGCGCGTCCACGTGCGCCGGCGCCTCCACGTGGTCGACCGCCACGTGGCTCCCAGTGCCGTCCGCGGTCGACCCGGCGTGCGCGGCCTCGTTCACCACGGGCGTCTGCGACCCGTCGATGTGCGGTCGCTCACCCGCGCCGTGCGCCGACGTGCTCGCCTGCGCGGACTCGTTCACGACCGGTGTCTGCGATCCGTCGATGTGCGGGCGATCGCCGCCACCGGCATGACCGGGCGCGCCCGCGGTGTTCCCACCGGCGACGGGCGCACTCTGCTGGATGCTGGGAGCGTGCGACCCGGTGTCGGCCGCCGGAGCATCGGGCGCGCTCGACGAAGTCGTGTCCACGTTCGTCGATGCGTCGACGGGCGTCACGTCGACGTCCACCGTCGTGCCGTCGCCCGAGGAGTGTCCGCCACCGGTGACGTGGTGCCACCCGGTGGAGACGGCATGGCTCCCGGCGCCGATCGTGGCACCGCCGACGGTGCCGAGCACCGTGCCACCGGCGAGCGACTGCAGGACGTTGAAGTGGTGGTTCTCCGGGTCCATGACCGCAGCGAGGCCGTCCTGCGTGACGCCGCCGGCAGCTCCGCCGACCGCGCCGGTCGCGGCGCTCTTCGCGCCCTCGACGGCGGTGGCCTTCCAGAACGTCGGCGCGACGGTGCCGGCCGCTTCACTCGCAGCACCCCGGCCGACGCGACTCAGCGCGGCGCCACCGAAGCCGCCGAACGCGCCGCCGACGACGGATCCGGCTGCGGTCGCGATGATGTCGTTCATCGAGGTGCCCTTGCCGTGCAGGGCGTTGACGATGATCGGCGCGGCAGTACCGGTGATGGTGCCCTTGACGGTCTCGTACGTGAACCGGGTCACGAAGGACCCGTGCTCGAGCTTGCGGAGCATGTTCGCGGCCTTGAGGAACTGTTCCGCGTGGATCTTGTTGAGCAGCGCGAGCTTCCGGATGACCCCGGCGATGCGGTTCGCCCAGGTGACGACGAGTCGGGCGCCGTTCGCGGCGCCGGCGAGCGCACCGAGTCCGAACGTCACGAAGGACAGCGCGATGCTGATGCCGACGTCGAGCGCGAGCTCGGCGAGGAGCTGCTCGATCATCGAGCGGATCTCCTCGGCGGCCTGGTCGTAGTTCGCCTTGATCTGCTTCAGCGACGCGGCTGCACCCGTCGCGGCGTCGGCTGCGGTGCCGATGTGCCCGGACATCGTCTGCTTCGCGGCGAGGATCGTCGCCTTCTGCGGGATGTCAGCGGCGTTGACCTGCGCGAGCCCGCCGCTGAGGCGGTTCGATGCGGTTCGCAGGGACGATTCGTACGAGTTCCACGACTCCGCGGCGGAGGAGAGCTTGTCGGGGTCGCCCTGGGGGAGCTGCACGCCGATGGCCCGGAGCGCGTCCTGCAGGACGTCCTCGACCTTGCCCCAACCGCCCGGCCAGCCGGCTCCGAGCGAGGACGGGAGATCGGTGGCGACCGCGAAGTCGCTCGACGGGATCGCGATCCCGGACCCGCCCTGCTGCCCGGCACTGGCGATCTCGGCGTCCTTGTACGCCGAGCCGGTGCCGGCGAGGAGCGTCTCGAACGCGGCGAGCATCCCGACGAGGTTCTTCGCAGACGTCGCGGCGCTCTTCGCCTGGCTGTCGTAGACGTGCGCGAACTCCTCCGCGCTCTCGTCATCACCGGCCATCCCGGCGGTTCCGTGGAGCGCCGAGTGGAGCGTGCTCCACGCGGTCGAGATGTCGTGTGCGACGCCGGAGACGTCGTCGCCGTCGGCTGCGAGGCCGAAGGCGTTGAGCCGGACCATCGTCATCCGCTGATCTCCCCCTGGAACTTGGACCACGACTGGTCGAGTGCGTCGATGGTGGCCTGGTACGTGGCCTCGATCGCACGGGCGCGTTCGTGCAGGTCGCCCGCGGACGACGTCAGTGCCCCGGCGCCGGCGTTCCACTGCTCGAAGCTGGCGATGAACGCGCTCATCGCCGGTCCTTGCCACTCGTTCGGCAGGATGTACGCGAACGTGGTCGCGCCCTGCTGGAGCAGTGCGCAGTAGTCGTGGAGCCGTTGCATGCTGTCGACGAGGTGGCGGAGGCTCTCCATGTCCGCCTGCTGGTCGCTCACGTGCGGTCCTCCTCGAGGTCGGTCCAGACCGCTTCAGCGCGCTGTTCGTCGGCCGTGACCCGGTCAGACAGACCGGCTTTGTCGCGCGCCGTCTGCGGGGTGAGCTGGCTCCGGGTGTCGGCGAAGGCGCCGCCGAGCGAGGTCTCGTTGCCGTGGTACGCCGTCTCCGCGCTCATGAGGCGGACGGCGAGGCTCTCCAGGACACCCCGGAGCACCGCCGAGCTCGCCTGGAACTCGCCCCAGGTGCTCTGGAAGGCGGTCGCGTCCTCGCCCTTCCAGGCGGTGTCGACCACGTTCCGCACCGCTGCGTCCGTCTCGGAGATGTGTCCGTCGAACGTCGCGACCACGGAGCGGAGCATCTGGGCGACTTCGCCGAGGCTCTCCGGTCGGACCCGGTACTGCACCATTTCGTTCCCCCTGCTGGAGCGGCGAGCCGTTCCCGGGGGAACGGCTCGCCGTCAGTGGTCGTCGATCAGCGGAAGGTGCCCGAGATCGAGTTCTCCGACTCCTCGTACGACAGCGCCGCGCGGGAGAGCAGCTGGCTGATGCCGGCGAGGGATTCCTTCAGCTGGACTGCCGACTGGTCCCACTGCTGGTAGAGGTCCTGGAACGAGCCGGACGCCGCGCCCGACCAGTCGCCGCCGACGAGGCCGTCGACGAGCGACTTGAGGTTCTGCAGCTGCGACTCGATCGACTGCGAGCCGGACTGGAGCTGGTTCGAGACGCCTGAGAGCGACTCCGAAGTGACGCGGATGTCCGCCATGGTTCCTCCAAGAAACACACGTGTGTCCTGGGGCGATCGAACGACCTACCCCCCGATTGGTCCTGTCCCTCTTCCGAGGGGCAGACGGCAGCAGCCTAACGGATGCTTTGCTCTGCAACGGAGCGTACGCCGTGCGGTGAGGATCCGTCGACCATCAATGCGGATGCATCGACGACTACCGGGTGGCGAACGGGTTCCCGGTGACGCCTTCCGGCTTCGGCGGGACGACCCCGTCGACGGTGACGCCGCTCAGCATGCTCGCGTACTCGGTGAAGTCGGACGCACCGAGCGACTCCACGGCATGGATGCCACGTGCCTGCGCTTGGACGACGACCGCTGCCATGATCTTCCTCGAGTCGTCCACGGACAGAACCGAGTCGAGGTCGAGGATGTACTGCGCGAACGCCGGCCCGTTGACGTTCGTGAAGGTCTCGAATCCCTTCGCCCAGCGCTGGTCGGTGACCTGTGCGCGGAGGGCGGGGGCGTCCTCGAGCAGGAACCACAGGTGCCTGCTGGCCTTGCCGTTGCCCGTTGCCCACTGTTCAGCGGTCCCCATCATGTTCCGCTGTCCGCGCTTTTCAGCCATCCGTGCGGACTCGTCGACTGCGAAGACGGCCCGCACGCTCGTCCAGTCGATGAGCGGCACGAGCGGCGTGTGCAGACCGAGGTTCGAGACACCGAGGAGCAGGCCAGGGGAGCCTCCGGCAGGCCGCAGGAGCGAGAGCCGCCGCCGGAGGAGCACGAGGGCGAGAATCCCCCCGACGATGAAGAGCAAGGCGCCCAGGACGACCGGACCGGGCCGGCCCCAGAACAGCGCGAGCGCGAGCACCACGACGACGAGCACGATGAGCAGCACCGCATCCCGTAGGTTCTTGCGTTCGATCTTGCGGAACCGTTCGGCGTCGTAGTGCACGTCGAAACGGCCCTCCTGCGCGAAGAATCCCTGCCAGCTCTGCCGGGTGGCGTCGTCCACTGTCGTCCTCTCGTTACCAGCCGGGTTGTCCGGTGCATGCGGCGGCCAGCGCGTTCAACCCGCGCTCCGGGTCCGAGAACGCTGCCCAGACACGCTCGCGGTCGCGGTGCTCGGCGCCGTCGATGATCTCCTCGAGCACGACCGGAGCGGTCGCGGCCCATCGCTCGTACGCGGGGTCGTCGATGCCGTCCGTCCCGCGCGCGACGATCCGCTGGATCTCCCGCGTCCGCTCGATGACCTCCACGAACCGGACCGGGTTGACCTGGCTGCCCATCACGGCCTGCATGAGGCCGATCACCGGCCCACCCAGCATCGTGCAGCGTTCGGCGAGAGCGTCAGCCACGTCGTCGTCCCCTCGGTTCCCCGGATCGAGTGCGCGGTCCCGTCGCGCGCCGATCAGCCTAGCGCCCGCGGTCGCCGAAGGGGTTCCCGTCCCGCCGCTGCGGCACGGGCGGCCGCTCGGTGTCGTCGAACACCCCGGACAACCGTCCCATGTACTCGACGTAGTCTGCAGAGCCGTCGGACCAGGACGTCTGGATGCCCCGCGCCTCGGCCTGGACCGTCACCGCAGCGATCAGGCGGCCGACGTCGTCGGGTGCGAGCACGGTGTCGAGGTCGAGCCAGATCGTGCCGAAGGCCGGTTCGGGCCCACCGGGCCAGGTCTCGACGATGCGTCGCCACCGACGGTCGAGGCGATCACGGAGCGCTCGTCCGTCCTCGACGACGAGGACGAGGTGCTTCGCGGCCCGCCCGTTGTGCCCGGCCCACCGGGCGGCGATGCCGGGGATGCCCCGCCGCCGTCGCGACCACGCCACCGCGTGGGACTCGTCGATCGAGAACACGCCTCGGATCGAGGACCACTCCAGGTGGGCGACCGGCAGGGTGATGCCGTCGTTGCCGACCGCGTAGGTCGCAGCGGGCGCGCCGGCCTGTTGCCGCAGGAGCGCCGGCGCCTTGCGGAGGGTGAGGACGACGAACACGGCTCCGGCGACGACCAGCGCCGACCCGAGGATGATCGACGACGTGCGCCCGACCCACAGGGCCAGCACCACCAGCACGGCTCCCACCGCGGCGGAGACCGCGACCGAGATGGTCGTGTTCCGACGGATCCGCGCGTACGCGTCGGGGTCCGAGGTCACCGTCTGGCGCCCGTCCGCGGCGAAGAACTCGACCCACTGGCGCTCGACCTCCGGGGGCATCACCGGACCCGCGCCCCCACCGACCCGAACCACAGCTCGTCCCCCGGCACGAGCTCCACGGGCAACCCCTCCGGACACCGGTCCTCCCGGTCCCCTCGCCGGAGCACGGTCCCGTTGCCCGATCCACGATCAACCACGCGCAACCCCGACGGCCCGAACACCACCGCCGCGTGCACCCGCGACATCGACCGGTCCGGGTCGTCCAGCGCGAACGCAGCAGCGCCTTCGGCAGCCGCGATGTCCTCCGGACGCCGACCGACCAGCACGGTGCCCTCCCGCACCACCAGCGTCTGTCCGGTGGTGAAGACGAGCTGCGGCAGACCGGGTGCGGCGACCGGCGGGGCGGCGGCGATCCGGGCCTCCAGTCCGTCGGTGGGACCCGGCGACGGACGGGACGGAGCAGCGGGCGGCGGCGGGACGGACGCCGACGGCTGCGGCGGCACCTCGGACGTGTCGCTCACCGGGGCGGGCGTCGAGCGCCGTCCACCGGTGGCGAGCTGGCCGCACGACAGGCAGAACATGCTGTTCGGCCGGAGCTCGGCTCCGCAGTACGAGCAGCGTGCAGCCATCCGTCGTCATCCCCCGTCTCGCGCTTCCAGCGTCACAGCCTACGGGAGGCTCCGATCACCCGGCACGGACAGCCCACGCCCGTCAGGCGGCCGGGTCGGGCACCTGCACCTGCGTCCACTCGCCGCGGCGGTGGATCGCGCCGCCTCCGGCGGGCTGGCGTCCGACCATCCACTTCGGCACTTTCTGCCCGAACAGCTGGGTCCCCTGCAGGGCGCTGGAGGGCGAGAGGATCATGCCCTCCTGGGTGCGTCGGACCTCCCCGTACGGGCCGCTGAAGGTCTTCGCAGCGGCGTCCGGGTTGGTCGCGACGACGAACACGAAGCGTGCGCGGTCGCCCATCAGTGAGTTCTCGAGCGGGGTGTTCGACACCAGCTCGGCGTCGTCGATGAGCACGGTGATGAGTTCGGCCGGGTCCTCGTACCGGCCGATCGCCGGCCCGAGGTCCATGAACCCCATCGGGTCGGTGAGGAGCGGCACGTCCGCCTCCTGCGCCCAGGTCTGGAACACGGAGGGCTTCGTCGCGACCGCGATGACGGGCTTGCCCGCCCAGACGAGCTGGTGCGCGAGCGAGGTGAGCGCGGTGGACCGGCCGGTGCCGCGCTCGCCGACGACCTGGAACCCGCCGGCTACCGGCCAGTCCAGCGTGATGCGGGCGAGCTCGTCGCCGCCGACGCCGGCGGTGGGGCCGTCGACGGGGTGGCCGGTGGCGACGGGGAGGTCCTGCGCCTCGGCGAGGGAGATGCGGGACGGCAGGGCGTCGACGCGGAACGGGTCCTGCCCGGCGGTGTCCGTCCACCGCTCGACGGCGGCGGAGACCGTGCCGCGGAGCGCGGCCGCCTGGGCCTCGGCGGAGGCGTCCTGGCCGAGGACGGCGAGCTGGGCCTCACGGACGGTCGCGCCGAAGAACACGCGCCCGGCGGGGACGGTCTCGGGGAGTTCTCGGACCATCACCCCGGCGCCGCGGTAGTCGTTCACGTCGCGCATCGGGAGCACGTACTGGTCGCTGATGAACCCGGCGATCCGGTCGGCGGCGACGGTCTTGTCACCGGTGACGACGACGCGGATGCCGGCTGCGGGTCCTTCGCGCAGGACCCGGGTCATCTGCTCGCGGATCGGCAGCAGGTCCTCCGGCTGCATCGAGCTCGTGGCGCGGTCCCACCCGTCGACGGCGACGACGACGTACGGCAGTGCGTCCTCGGGGTGCGCCCGGCGCTGCTCGACGATGGTGCCGACGGCCGCGCGGGAGAGCACGCCCTGGCGGCGGGCGAGCTCCTCGATCAGCCGGTCCATCAGGCGCGGGAGCCGTGCGGGTTCGAGCGGGGTGACGACGGCGCCGGTGTGCGGGGCCTGCGCGAGGGGCAGCATCCCGCCGTTGCCGTGGTCGATCACGTACAGGTGCAGGTCGTCCGGGCTCATCCGCTCGACGGCCTGCGCGAGGACGGTCCGGAGCGCGGTGGTCCGGCCGGACAGCGCCCCGCCGAGGAACATCAGGTGTGTCCCCGCCTCGAGTTCCCACGTCAGCGGGCGCTGGGTCTGCTGGCCGGGGACATCCTCGATGCCGAGCGTGATCGTCGTGGGCGCACCCGCTCCGCCCGCGACCTGCGACAGCGGCAGGAGCGACGGCAACGGCACCAGCCAGGGCGAGGAGTTCTTCGGGATGCCGAGCGACTCGGTCGCCCTGGTGACGACGTCGACGAGCGCGCGGAGGTCCGTGTCGTCGTAGTCGACGGGCGCTGCCGCGTGCCTGCGGACCGGGAAACGCGGGGCGTACCCGACGCCCTCCCAGTCCACGGGGGCGATCTTCGGCAGCTGCCGCTGGACCCGCTGCACGCCCTGGCGGATGCCAGCGACGCGGGCGGTCTGGAACCCGCTGGGCATGGCGCCGAGACCGGCCCGCACGAAGCCGCGACCGGGGGTGGCCTGGCTGATGAGCGCCGCTTCGGGGGAGCCGAGCACGTCGGTGGAGTCGGCGCGGTCGGTCACGCGGAGCGCCACGCGGAGGTTGATGTTCGACTGCATCTCGGGCGTGATCACCCCGGACGGACGCTGCGTCGCGAGGACGAGGTGCACGCCGAGGGACCGGCCGACGCGGGCGATGCGCACGAGTCCGTCGATGAAGTCCGGGTGCTCGGTCTTCAGCTCGGCGAACTCGTCGATGACGATCATCAGCCGCGCCAGGCCGTTGCGGGCGGCGGCGTCCGGGTCCTTCGACCACGCGGCGTCGACGTCCTTCACGCCGAGCTCCGGCAGGCGCAGCACCGTCTCGCGGCGCTTCAGCTCGGCGTCGAGCGAGGTCAGGGCGCGCTCGGTCTCACGGGCGTCGAGGTTCGTCACCATGCCGACGGTGTGCGGCAGGCGGGAGCAGTCCGCGAACGCCGAGGCGCCCTTGTAGTCGACGAGCACGAAGTTGAGTGCGTCCGGGCGGTTCGCCATCGCGAGCGACACGACGAGTGCCTGCAGGAACTCCGACTTGCCGGAGCCCGTCGTGCCGGCGACGAGGGCGTGCGGGCCGTCCGCGGCGATGTCGATCGCGAACTCGCCGTCCGCGCCCGCCCCGACGACGACGTGCGTCCGCCGCGGCGAGCGCTGCCACCTGGCGACGATCGGCGCCGGGTCGTCGAGGTCGACGCCGAGCAGGTCCACGTAGCGGACGCTCGTCGGCAGCATGCCCTCGTCGCCGACGCCGGAGACGTGGCGGATCGAGCACAGGCTGCGGGCGATGCGCTCGGCGGTGGGGACGGACAGCCCGTCGAGGAGCACGGACGCGTGGTACTCCGCGTCCGACTCCAGCCGCGCGAGCGAGCGGTCGTCGGGGTCGACGGCCACGACGGTGCGGGACTCCTCGGGCAGGCGGGCGCGGTCGCTGTCGATCGCGACGACGTGCACGCCGACGAGTGCCCCCTGCTCGAGCACCTGCACCATGCCCGGCAGTGTCCGGTACTCGCGGGCGCCGTCGACGACGAGCACCACGTCGGTGTCGAAGTCCCGTGCGCTGACGGTGGAACCGGCACGCGAGCGGGTCTGCACGAGCGCGGCGAGCTCGCGGATGCGCTCCCGTCGGGCGTCGTCGGTGTTGCCGATGAGCGCGAAGGCGCCGTCCTCGGCCTGCTGGGTGTGGGGGAGCCACTGGGCCCACTCCCACCTGCTGGCGTCCTCGTCCCCGCAGACCACGACGATGCGGGTGTCACGGGGCGAACGGAGGGTGGCGACCGCGGCGAGCATCGACCGGACGAGTGCGCGGGTCACGTCGCCGGGCCCCGCGATACCGACGACCCCTGCCGCCAGGTCGACGTCCACCGGAGCCGGTGCGACGCCGACGTGGTGCGGGGAGGCGTTCTTCGCCTTGCCGCCCTGGAAGTTCGCCTGCAGCGGGACCTCGGCGACGCCGACCCGCACGTGCAGGGCGTCCGCATCGCGCTTCCGTCGCTCCCACAGCCGCGCGAGGGGCCGGGTGGCGATGTCGCGGATCACCACGGGGTCGACGCTCCGGTACCAGGAGTCGAGGCGCTGTTCGCGGACGAGCTGCGCGATGCGGACCCGGGTGTCGGCGATGTCCTGCCGCCACTCCTCGAACGTCTTCACGCCCTTCTTCTTCGCCCGCGAGCGCTGGGTCAGGAACGTGCCGACGACCATCACGGGCGAGGCCGCCGCCATCATGAGCATGATCGGCCGCGCGAACACGAACGCCATCGTCACGCCGAGGACCACCGGGATCACGGCGGACAGCCAGGGCATCGGGGTCTTGTCGACGTCGTCGGGCTGGTCGCCGGGCAGCACGACGGTCGGCGGGGTCGCCGGCGGCATGATCCGGGAGCTCCGGTTGAAGCCGCGCATGCCGACCTCGTCGGGTGCCAGGTCGGCGTCGACGTAGGGCTCGATGCCGATGCGGAACACCGAGCTGCCGATCTGCACGACGTCGGCGGGGACGATGTCCGCGGTCCCCGTGACGGCCCGGCCGTTCACGACGACGCCGTCGGCTTCGTCCATCACGCTGAGCACGGCGCGCAGCGGACCGGGCATCGCGGGCGTGGGGGTGCTCTCCGGTGAACCGTGGTCGAGCGCGATGGTCGCGTGGTGCGGCCGCAGGAACGGGTCGGCGACACAGAGCTCCATGGCGCCGGAGCTGCCGATGCGCAGCGGTCCGTCGAGGGGCAGCGGCACGGTCTCGCCGGAGAACGGTCCGCCGACGACCTCGAGCCGCGGTCGCCCCGGGGGCAGTTCGCTCGGTGCCCGGGCGGGGAGCGTCGACCCGTTCAGGATCCCGGCGTCGGCCAGCGACGTCTCCGGAGCGGCACCAGGCGCGATCGAGGCCGGGTCGACCCCGAGTCCGGCCGCCACCTCGGCGACGCTCGTGACGTCGGTCGCGTCGACCACGAAGGTCGCGTCCTGCAGGCTGAGCCGGAGCGTCATCGGTTTCCGTTCGTGATGCGGTCGAGTGGTGCCGTGAGCGGGGTGAGGAGTCCGGTGGACCCGCCGCCTGCGGCGGTGTCGTCCTCGGACGGCAGGGTGCGGACGACGCTGTGCGCGGTCGCTGCCCCGGTATCGGCCTGGAGGCCCGTGGCCGGGTACCGCACGCCGCGGTCGTCGTCCGTCGCCACCGTCCCGGACGCGGTGGCGTCCGTCCGTGTGCCCTCGCGTGGGAGCACGGTCACGGTACCGGTCGCCTGGTCGCCGGAGGCGGTGCGGACGTGGAAGGAGAACTGGTCGGCGGCGCGCATCGTCCCGTCTGGGCGGTACGTGGCGGTGCCGTCGTCGGCGCAGGTGACGGTGCCCGCGACCGGCGTCCCGCACCCGTCGATCGTCACGGTGCCCTTCGTCGAGTCGGCCAGGTCGTGCAGGTCGATCGTCACGGAGCCGTCGGCCCCGAGTCGGCCCACGACGTCGTCCGCGGCGATGCCGGACTTCCCCTGGGCCACGAACACGGCCTTCACCTTCGCGGTGCCGGAGTGCCCCTGGTCGTCGGTCGCACGGAGCCGCACGGTCGCGGTGCCCGTCCGGTCCTCGGGGCCGCGGACCAGCAGGCCGGTGCTCGTCACCGTGGCGACGAACCCGGCGGGCTTCGTGGAGACGACGGTCATCCGGGGCCCTGCCGCGCAGCCGTCGCAGCGGACGCCGAGGTCCGACCACGGGATCGACGCGGTCGTCCCCGCGGCGAAGGGGTAGTCGTAGGTCTGGCCGTCGAGGGTCGGGGCGGTCGGCGGTGCCAGCGACACGAGGTACGTGACGTCGAGGTCGAACGACGCGGACCGCAGCGGCACGGTCATGAGCACCGTGCCGAAGTCCGTCCGGTAGCCCTTCGACGTGAGCGACAGGGAGTCGCCGGAGCACGCCATCGCGACGCCCGTCGGCACGTTCACCCGTCCGCAGTCGGCGACCGTCCACCCGTCGCCGAGCGCCACGTCCGCCTTGCCGGTGTACGGGACGGCGACCCGCACCGGGTCGGACGCCGATGCCGCCCCGGCATCCGCTGTGGCGACCGTCGCTGTGCCGACCCGCGCTGTGCCGACCGTCTGCGTGCCGTTCGCCGCCCGCGCGGCCGGAGCCGGGCCTCCCGTCAGTGCGACGACGCCGACCGCAGCGAGCGCGACGGACGCGAGCACGGCACCCAGCCGCCCTCGTCCCGCCGTCGTCGCACGCCCCCGGAGCACGACCTCATGATAGGCGGCGCGTACCTCCCCGACAGGTGCCGCCCAGACGGGGGCTTCCGGGGACCTCCGCGCGACCGCTTGGATCGGAGGGTCCGAACGGGTGCGCACCGGCTCCCGAGGGGAGACGGCCGGGGGTACCGGCGCCAGGAGGAGACACCACCGATGGAGCCAGCACCGATGGAGCCCGCACTGCCGGACGGGGCCGTTGACCGCGTGCCCGTCATGTCCGACGACACGGGAGCGATGCCGCGCTTCGGCTGGACCCGGGTCGCGATGGCGCTCCGGCCGATATGGGACGCGCAGGACGACGTGCTGCGTGTCGAGATCGCCGGACACGAGCCGCTGCTCATCGACGTCACCGCGAACGCCTACTGGTGGTCCACCGACCTCGCCGACATGCCGATCGAGCCGCTCGAGCTCCGGGTCGGCCGCGAGTCCCGCGAAGCGGACTCCGCCGTCACGACGACGCCGGGGAACGAGCTCCAGTCGCTCCTCTGGCACATCGGCCTCAACTCCTTCCCCGGTGAGCTCGCCTGGTGGCTGCAGCGCGACGACACCTACCGGCTGCAGCGCTGGCCGAACTTCACCACGCTCGCGCACACCCCCGACCACGTGCGGATGACGTCCATGCTCGGGTACGCGTCGCTCACGATCGACGAGCTCGCCGAGCAGGCGAACGTCGCACCCGCGGAGGCCCGTCGCGTGGTCAACGCCTTCAGCCTGATGCGGATCCTCCGGTCGACGGCCCCCGACGTCGCGATGGCCCGTCCGGCGTTCGACCGGCCGGTCGTCACCGCGACGACCACCGCCGCCCCCGCCCGTGGTGGTCTGTTCCGCCGCCTGCTCGACCGGCTGGCACGCTGATGGCCGAGCACGTCATCCTGTTCGCCGGCCCGATGGGCGCCGGCAAGACCACCGCGATCGAGGCCCTCAGCGAGGTCCCCGTCGTCCGGACCGAGGCCGCGAACACCGACCGCGCGACCGCCGACAAGGACACCACCACCGTCGCGCTCGACTACGGCGAGATCACCGTCGGCGACGTCGACAAAGTCCGGCTGTACGGCATCCCGGGGCAGCGCCGGTTCGACTTCATGTGGCAGATCCTGAAGGACCGCGCGCGAGGGCTCGTCGTGCTCGTGAACGCCGACGCACCCGACCCGGTCGCGAGCATGCTCGAGTTCATCGAGGAGTTCCGCGACCTGCACGACCGCGGCGGTGTCGTGGTCGGGGTGACCCGCGCGGACGTGGTCGGCGGGACCTCCACCGACGCGTTCTCCGACGCCCTGTACGAGGCGCACCCCGAGATGCTCGTGCCCGTCTTCACCGTCGACCCCCGCGAGCCGGAGCAGATGACCACGGTCCTGCTGACGCTCGTCGCCAACATCGAGATGCGCGCGGCCATGGCGCCAGCGGCTCCCGCTGCCGCTCCCGCGCAGGAAGTGCACTGATGTCATTCGCCCCCCACCAGGACCCCGTCGTCATCGACCTCGGTCGCGTCGAGCTCACCGCGATGCGCGACATGACCACGTCGCTGATCACCGCGTCGCTCCTCAGCGACGACGGCTTCGAGATCGTCCGGCTGTCGGACAGCGCGTCCGCCCCGACCGACGGCGCCCGGTTCGCCAGCATGGCGAGCTCCATCCAGGCGCTCAGCGAGGCCGTCGCCCGCGAGCTCACGATGGGCGCCAGCGAGTACGTCATCATCGCCGCCGAGCGCGGGCACGTCGTGCAGATGCGCATCCCCGGGCAGACGATCGTGCTCGCCGCACTGTTCGACACCGACGAGATGCTCGGCAAGGCCCTGACCGTGTCCCGTCGCTGCGCCAGCCGCATCGCCGAGGCGCTCGCGGTCCCCGCTCCCGTCCCCGTCGGCTCCTGATCCGAGCCCGGCACCGAAGCTCCTCGCCACCGCGGCGGGGCCCGGCGCGTCCCTGCGCGTCGGTACCGAACGACAAGGAAACCCGAATGGCCACCATCACCGACTCCCTCAACGAACTCGTCTCCGTCGACGGCGCCATGGCCGCGGCCGTGGTCGACAGCGGCTCCGGCATGCTGCTCGGCGGCGCCGGCAGCGGCATCGACCTGGAGCTCGCCGCCGCGGGCAACACCGAGGTCGTCCGCGCGAAGCTCAAGACCGCTCGCTCCCTCGGGCTCGGGGACGCGATCGACGACATCCTCATCACGCTCTCGACGCAGTTCCACATCATCCGCCCGCTGGCGAGCCACCCCGAGGTCTTCATCTACTTCGTGCTCGACCGCGCCAAGGCGAACCTCGCGCTGGCCCGCATGAAGGCCAAGGACGTCGAGGGCTCGCTCACCTTCTGATCCGTGCCGACGGCCCCCGCGTGATCGCGGGGGCCGTCGTCGTCCGTATGCTTGCCGTGCGATCCGCACCGTGGGGTCCGCATCACCGTCGTGGGGAGGAACCGGTCCGTTGAGCGAGTCACCACCCGTCGTCCCGCCGATCCCCTCCGTCCCGGTGCCGTCCGCTCCGTCGCCGTCGACCTCGGCCGCGCCGTCCCAGCAGCGGCAGGGCACCCGGCTCGGCTGGGACCCGGGGCAGCCGGCGCTCTACGAGCAGTGGGGCGTCCAGAGCCCGACCCCGAAGCGCGCGATGGGGTCGGACATCGGCGTCCTGCCCGAGCTCGAGCGCACCGAGACCACCCGCCGCCCGCTCTGGCGGCACCCGGCGTTCCTCGTCTCCGCGGCCCTCGCCCTGATCGCCGTCGTGATCGGTGCCGTGCTCGTCGTCCGCGCCGTCACCGCTGAGGGACCGCCGTCCCCGTCCGGCCTCGCGGTGCAGTCCGGCTCCGGCAACGTCCGGGTGTCCTGGAAGGGCGACGACGTCGCGTGGTCGGTGTTCGTCGTCGAACCCGGCACGAAGCCCGTCGACGTCAGCCGACTGGTCCGCGGCACCGAGGTGTGGATCCCGAAGTCGTCCGGCCTGTACGACGCCGACTCGTGCTTCGTCGTCCGCGCGACCGCCGACAACCAGGGCAAGAGCGTGCCGACGGACGCCGGTGCGCTGTCCGACCAGGGCGCGAAGCAGGTCTGCGTGGGCGATGCGGGCTGACGCTCGGGTGCGCCGCTGGTCGGTCGCAGCGGGCGTCGTCGCGACGGCGCTCGCGCTGACCGCGTGCTCCGGACAGGCTCCGACGGACATCGCGGTCACCCCGACCGCCACCGGCTTCGGCGGGCAGGCCCCGGTGGACGGCACGAGGAACGGCATCGAGACCGTCGACGGGGCGACCGCACTGCAGGACGTCCTCGCCGCGATGCGCTCCGAGCCCGTGGTCGCGACGGGCACGGTCACCGAACTGGTCCCGGACCCGGCCGCGGCGAAGGGCTCCGGCGACACGGTGCCCGGCCGGACCGTGCGGATCGACTACCGCGGGACGACGGAGGACTCCGCGCTACAGCTGTCCGTCGGCGACGTGTCCCTCGATGCCCGCCGCCGAGCCGACGACGTGTGGGTGTCCGGCAACGCCGCGTTCGCTGCGCAGTCCGGCCTGGCGAAGGTGACCAGCGGGCGGGTGTGCGTGCCGGCGACCTCCGCCACGGTGCGGGACCTGGCGCCGTTCACCGAGCCCGACGACCTGCTGCGGAGCATGCTCGGCACCGGGTCCGACGTCACGCTGCATCCAGGCGCGGTCACCGGCACGGGCGACGACGCCCGCGTGCAGATCGTCGTCGCGAACGGGTCCTCCCCGATCGGGTCGCTCGTGGTCTCCGCCGTGGGGGAGCCCGTGCCGTACTCGTTCCGGGCGTCGGACACCACGGGCACCGTCGATCTCTCCTTCGCCGACTGGGGGAAGTCCCAGGACCTCGGCGATCCCGACCACGTCGTCACCGACTGCTGACGGTGCCCGTCCCGACCCGCACCAGACGCGAGGGTGATTCGACGACGTGCCCCGAGCCTCCCGGGTCCGTAGCGTGGCGACCATGCAGGGGACCAGACGACGACTGACCACGGCGAGCGTGCTCGCCATCGCCGCCGCCGCGATGCTCAGCGGGTGCTCGCAGGGCGGCCACGACATGGGTGACTCCGTGACGACGAAGCTCAACGGCTCCGCGTTCCACGGGCAGCTCGACATCCGAGCGACGAAGGTCGAGCGGGTCACCGCGGCGGCCATGGACCAGTTCGGCCTCAACCCGAAGGGCGACGACGCGTACCTCGCGCACTTCACCGTCAAGCGGGTGTCCGGCTCGTTCGACCCGGACGCCGTCGGAGACCTGACGAACGACGCGTGGGGGCTCCGTGCGGCCGACAAGCTGCAGGCGGGGCCGGAGCTCGCCGCGAGCGACCGGAACGACGTCCTGCAGGAGGCGTGCCCGTTCGACCGCAAGGCCATCACGTCGGCGCTGACGGGCACCGGGACCGCGGACGTCTGCGCCGTGCTGCTGGCGCCGAAGGACTCCACCGTCGACGCGGTGAGCTACATGCGTGCGGCGCCCGTGGACGAGGCCCCCGAGGGCGACTCGACGATCACCTGGCGCGCGGAGTAGGCGGGCGGGTCTTCGCTCGCTCTGCAGCGGCGTTGTCGTGCGGGGGGGGGCGACGCGCAGTCAGGCTGCGGCGCGCCGAGCGCGGTGCGCGCGCACCTTCGCGCGGTTCCCGCAGCGCTGCATCGCGCACCACCGGCGCGTACCGCCGCGGGACGAGTCGTAGAACACGAGCCCGCAGTCCGGCGCCGAGCAGCGGCTGAGGCGGGTCGGTCGGCCGTCGGCCTCCACGTCGTCGAACCCGACCTCGGTGAACAGGGCGACGGCGTCGCGAGCGACGCTCGAGAGCGCCTGTGCGAGCCGCACACGGTTGGCTCCGGCCCGGCGACGGCCACCCGGGAGGCTCGGGGGCACGTCCGGCAGGGCAGCGAACAGGTTGACGGTGTCGATGTCGTCGGGCGCGGGGCGCGTGCGGCCGGTCCCGGCACGCAGGCCGGCGGCCACCGCGGTGCGCTCGGCAGCCGTGGACGCCGGCGCGGGCGCCGCCGCGACCGCGAGACGGCCGATGGCGGCGCGGAGTTCACGGGCGTCCTGGAGCTCGCGGGCGCTCGCGCCGACGTCGATCGGTTCGGTGTGGTCGCTCAACCACTCGTCGAGGTCGGCCGGCGTGACGAGGAGTTCACCGAGCTGGGCGCGGGGGCGTCGGCCGTCGGGGTCGTCGGCGAACCCGCCGGTGTGCGCGAAGTCGAGGGCGATCCGTCCGGCGTCGAAGAACCACGACGACCCCGAGTCCGTGCGGATGTGCTGCCCCGTCTGCATCCGCCCAGGCTAACGGGTTACCGGCGCGCCTCGGTGCCGAGTTCGGAACGAGCGGGCTCGGTCCGGGCGATGTCCGTCCGGCGGGTCCACGTGATGAGGTGGCGCTCGTCGAACCGGCGGGAGCACTTCGCGCACGCCAGCGGTCTGGTCGGCGTGCGGTAGCGGAAGTGCTCGTGTCCCGCAGGGCACTCGCCGACCCACGGGGCCAGTTCGCTGGCGATCGGGCCGTCGTGCAGACGGGACCCGGTGTACCCGATCGAGGCAGCCGTCCGGCGCCACTTCGGCCCGTGCCCGGCGCGGGCACCGCTCAGAGCGTGGGCGACCTCGTGCAGCAGGACCTGCTCGACGTCCTCGTCCGAGAACCGGACGGCGAGGTGCTTGCTCACCGTGATCCGGCGCTTGGCGAAGTCGCACTGGCCCGCACGGGTCTTGGCGTTGTCGAAGGCGAACGACCACGACCCGGAGCCGAGGTGCGCCGCGATGAGCTCCGTGGCGCGGGAGCGGACCTGGTCGAGCGACGTCACCGGTCGGTTGGGCCCTGCCGCTGCGATCGGTCCGTGCGGTCGGCGCGATCGGAGAGCTTGCCCCAGAGGCTGTCCGCCTCGGTGCGGGCGGCATCCGGTGCGCCGAGGACCCGGCGGCGGACCGGCGGGACCTCCTTCACGGGCTCGGCGACGCGCGTGACCGGGTCGGTCTCGCGACGGACCGCTGCTTCGCGAGCGGTGCGGGGACGGTCCGACGCCGCGCGGTCGGGCGCTGCCGCCGGCTGGGCGATGGACGCGCGCATCGCGGCCTCGACGGCCGAGCGGAGTGCGTCGGTGCGTTCGGACGGTGCCCCGGCGGCACGGAACGCCTCGTACGAGCGGCCGAGGACCTCGCGCGCCTCCTCGAAGCGGTTGAGCTCGAACAGCGACCAGCCTTCGAGCTCGGCGGCGGCGCCCTCGAGCTCCGGCCACTCCTCGGTCGCCGCCGTGTCACGGGCGAGGGCGGACTCGGTCGCGGCCCGCTCGTACCGGCCGAGGTCGTGCAGGACGTGCGCACGCCGGATCCGCGCGGCGACCTTGTCGGCGCGTTCGCCCGTGAACATCGTCAGCCGGAAGACCTCTTCCGCGACGACGAGGGCCTCGTCCAGCCGACCGAGCAGACGCAGGAGTTCCGCGCGCTCAGCGAGGGCCTCGGTGCTGCGGCTCTGCCCGAGGGCACGGAGGCGGTCCTGGACCACCTGCACGTCCACGGCCGGACGGAGGCTGATGGGCGCGAAGGTGCTGCCCGGGCTGACACCGGCGGTGACGGGAGCCGCGTGGCGCGGTTCCCGGGCGCGGTCGTCCTGGTCGTCGAGGTGCTGGCGGTCGTCGGGGGACATCAGGGTCGAGGGTAACCGTGCGCACCCGGGAGCGGCCGGTGCCACACGCGGTTGCTCAGGAGACGCCGTTCGAGACAGCGACCGCCGCGACTGCTGCGTACGTGACGAGCACCGCGATTACCGCGACGATCGCGAGCACGACGGCGAAGACGCCCCACCCGCGTCCGCGCTTGGTGGCGATCGCGATGATGCCCTGCACCAGGGCCCAGAGGCCGATCACCGTACCCATGAGGAACAGCACACCGGCACCCGCGAGCGCGGGGTCGTTCTCCATGTCCTGGAACTGCGACGGGTCCGGGGTCGTGCTCCCGCCGTTCTGCAGGAGCTGGTCGAACGCGCTGCTCTGGACGATCGCGGTGCCGAAGAGGTAGCCGGTGATGACGCCGGCCACGAGGGCGACGAGCCCGAGGACGAACGCGATGACACCGACGGTCTTCTTCTTCGCCTTCGGTTCTTCGTAGCTCTGCCACCCGGGGGCGCCGGCGGACGCGGGTGCCGCTGCTGCGTGCTGCTGGCCGCCCCACGTCGGAGCGCCCTGCTGCTGGTCGTACTGCTGCTGGCCGTACTGCGGCTGCCCGTACTGACCGCGCTGTTCCGCGTACTGCTCGGACCCGTACTGCGGCTGCTCCGCCTGCTGGCCGTACTGCGGCTGCTGCGGTGCGGCCTGCTCGCCGTACTGCGGTGCGGACGCCGGGATGATGCGCTCGCCGTAGCGCGGTGCATCGTCCTGCGGAGCCGGCTGCTGGTGCGTCGGCTGCTGCGGAGCGGGCTCGCCCCAGTTCGGTGCCTGGCCGTCGCCCGGCCGGTCCTCGTTGCTCCGGTCGTCGTTCGTCATGAGCGCTTCCCCGTCTCGTTCGTCCACGCACCTGCGCGGTCGTTCAGTACCCATCCTGGCAGCGGCACCACCGGGTTGCCCGCAAGCAGGCGCGGGGCGTCGGTCCGGGTCAGGCGCCGAAGACGGACCGGTTCGGTTCCGGGGACGCGACGGCCGTCGCGTCGGTGACGATCGGCGCACCGGCGATGAACGACCGGAGCTCCGCCCCGTGCACGACCTTCGCGGGCATCGGGTCGGACGAGTACCGGCGGGGCATGTCCGCGACCGGCAGATCGGTGGGGGAGCCGAGCAGCACGATGTTGCCGAACCGGCGGCCCTTGAGCATGCCGGTGTCCGCGACGGCCGCGACGGACGGCAGCACCGACTGCAGCGTCGACGCCTGGCCCCTGGCGAAGGCGAGACCGGCACCGTCGGCGACGTTCACCGCGACGATGCCCGTCGGGGACAGGAACTCGGCGACCTCGCGATAGAACTCGACGCTCGTCACGTGCGCCGGGATCCGTGCGCCGCCGAACACGTCCACGACGGCGAGGTCGACGGTGCCGCGCAACCCGTGGGGGAGCTTGCCGAGGACCTCGCGGGCGTCGCCGTACCGGACCCGGATCGAGGCGCCGCGGGGGAACGGCAGCGCCTCGCGCACCTGGTCGACCAGGTCGCGCTCGAGCTCGATCACCTGCTGCCGGGAGCCCGGCCGGGTCACCGCGACGTAGCGCGGGAGCGTCAGGGCGCCGGCACCGAGGTGCAGCGCCGTGATCGGTCCGGTCGGCAGCAGGTCGATGGCGTGGCCGATCCGGCGGATGTACTCGAACGCCAGGTGGGTCGGGTCCTCGAGGTCGACGTGCGACTGCGGCGTGCCGTCGACGACGAGCGTGAACGAACCGGGCCGGTGCCGGTCGGGCTCGATCACCGAGAACCCGGCACCGAGCTTGAACCCGTCGAACGCATCAGCCATGGGTCCATGGAACACCACGCGATCACCACCCACGTCCCCACCCGTGGTTGGTGTGGCCCGGGGAGCGCCCGAACCACGATGGGATCACCGGTCGGGAACCCCCGCCGGACCCCACCGAAAGGCACACATCATGTCGGTCCAGCTCATCGCGAACATCGTCATCGGGCTCGCGCTCGTCGGGTTCCTGGCGTACCGGCAGGCGACCTGGCGGTACCTCGACCCGGCCCGGATCTGGCGCACCCCGCTCGTGATGGCGGTCATCGGCGTCGTCGTCCTGGCGCAGACGAAGGCCACGATCACCACGACGGACATCGTCTTCCTCGGCATCGAGGCGCTCATCTCGGTCGGCGTGGGTCTGGCGATGGGCACCATGACCCGCTTCCGGACGGTGTCGACCCCTGACGACAAGGGCCGCACGATCCAGTCCCGCACGGGCTGGTACGGCGCCGGACTCTGGTTCGTGCTCATCGCCGTGCGTGTCGGGCTGGACGTCATCGGCGGGAACATGGGCGCACACCTGCTCACCTCCACCGGGGCGATCCTGCTGATGCTCGCGATCAACCGTGCCGCCCGCGCGCTCGTCATCGACCAGCGCATCCCCGGACGGACCCGCGGCATGATGGTCAGGTGACCCCGCTGTCCGTCCCCGAGCCGACCGACCCGTCCGCGGGCCGGTCGCGTTCGCGTCTCGGGTGGGTGCTGAGCGCCGTCGGCATCGTCGCGGTCACGTTCTGGTTCATCAGGAACGGCATCGCCGAGCAGCTCCCGCTCTGGGTCTGGGTCGTCGGTGGCGTGACGATCGCGGCGTGGACGCTCCGGGAGTTCGTCAGGACGCCCCGCACGATGGCGGCAGCCGGTGCGGTCATGGTCGTCGCGGGCTCCGCGGTGGTCGCCCCGACCGACGCGCTGATGATCGCCGCGGTCATCGTCGGCATCGTCGTCCTGCAGGCGAGTGCAGCGGTCCCGGTGTGGACCGGAGTCGTCGCCGCGCTGGTCGCCCTCGTCGAGATCGCCGTGTCCGCGAGCCTCGAGGGCGCCACCGTGCAGTTCGTGCTCGGGTCGTGCGCCGGTCTCGTCCTCGGGATCCTGGTCGGGTTCAGTCGGCGGCAGTACCGCCTCGCCGAGCAGCAGGCGCGCCAGGCCGAACGCGACCAGCAGCGTGCCCTGCTCCTGGCCGACCGGTCGCGGGCCGCCCGGGACATCCACGACGTCCTCGCGCACTCCCTCGGCGGCCTGGTGCTGCAGCTCGACGCCGTGGAGGCCCTGCTCGAGGCCGGTCGGATCGACGAGGCCACGCAGCGTGCCGGTGCCGCGCGCACCCTCGCGGCCGACGGTCTCGCCGAGGCCCGCCGGGCGGTGCACGCCCTCCGCGACGACGCAGAAGCGGACACAGACGCAGATGCAGACGCGACCGCGCACGCAGCCGCAGACCCAGCCGCGGCCACCGACACGGCCGCAGCAGCACCCAACGCAGCCGCAGCACCCGACGCACCCGGCGCCGGCCTGCACCCCCTCGTCGCCGCCCACCGCGACTTCGGCGGCGAACTCGTCGTCACCGGCGACCTCGCCCTCGCCGACCTGGACGACGCCCACCGCGCCGTCGTCGTCGCGAGCACCCGGGAGGCCCTGAGCAACGCCCGCCGCCACGCCCCCGGCCGACCGGTGTCCCTCTCGGTGATCCGGGACGGCGACGCCGTCGACGTGGTCGTCGCGAACCCGCTCTCCGGCGGCGGCCACGGACTCATCGGCATCCACGAGCGCTTCGCAGAGCTGGACGCCGGCGCCACCGTCGAGGCCGAACGCTCCGAGGACGAGTTCGTCGTCGCGATGCACGTTCCCGTGGCCGGCGCACGCGTCGACGAAGCCGACGCGCAGGACGCATGACCATCCGCGTGCTCGTCGTCGACGACCAGGCCATCGTTCGCGACGGTCTGGTGACGGTGCTGTCCCTGGTGCCGGACCTCGAGGTCGTCGGCGAAGCAGCCGACGGAGCCGAGGCGCTCGCCGCGGTCGAACGGTGGTCCCCGGACGTCGTGCTGATGGACCTCCGGATGCCGGACGTCGACGGTCCGACCGCCACCGCGCGCATCACGGCCGAGCACCCCGACGTGGCCGTGCTCGTGCTGACGACCTTCGCCGACGACGAGTCGATCACCACCGCGCTCCGAGCAGGTGCCCGCGGCTACCTGACGAAGGACGCCGGCCGTGCGGAGATCGCCACCGCCATCCGCGCCGTCGCATCCGGACAGTCCACGTTCGACGCAGCGGTCGGAGCGCGACTCGTCGCACAGCTGACCGGAACGCCGCTGACCGGAACGGCTCCCCAGCCCCTCCGAGAGCGCTTCCCCGAGCTCACGCCGCGCGAGGCCGACGTGCTCGAGCGCATCGCCGACGGCCGGACGAACCCCGAGATCGCCGCCGAGCTGTTCCTCACCGTGCCGACCGTGAAGTCCTACGTGAACCAGCTGTTCCAGAAACTCGGCGTCCGCACCCGCGCGGAGGCCGTCGCCCTCGCCCTGCGCTGACGCAGCCGCCGAGCCGACGCGCGAGGACTGCGGTCCGCCGCCCAGATGAATGCGTACACATGAACGGCCAGTGAACGCCAAGCGTCGTCACGTAGCGTCGACGACCGTCGTCGCGCCGGGTGCGTCGACCCCCTGGAGTCCCCACCTCCCCGCGGGTCCGCACACCTGCCGACCGTGACGCGCGTCGCCGTGCTGCGCACCCCGCGCCGTCACCCGCAGCCCGCCTGCGGCTCGTCGGCGCGCTCGCGCGCACCGGCCATTGAGTACATTGCGTTCGTTATGTAAAATACGAATGCAGCATCCGCCGGCCACGACCCGCAGGAGACCCGACATGTCCGCCGACACCATGAGCATCCAGACGCACCGTTTCGCCACGGCGAGCAGGACTGCGGTGGCGACCCGAGCCTCCCGTCCGTTCCACGCGGACCGCGAGACGGCGCCGGTCTGGATGCGTGTGATCGGTGGCGCGCTCCTCACGGCGGGTGCCGGGCTGACCGCAGCCGTGCTCGGCTGGCCGGGGGAGGCGCCGGAGGCGGCGCTCCTCGTCCCCGGTCTCCTCGGCGTCGTCGTCGGCCTGCTCCTGCTGCTGGCGCGGTCCGGGTTCACGGTGACCGACACGCACGTCACCCTGCACTTCCGCCCGCTCCCGCCCCGGCGGATCGCGCGGCACCGGATCGTGGAGGCCCGTCTCGTCGAGGCTGACGCGGCGACGTACGGCGGCATCGGCCTGCGGCTCGGCCGCGGCGTCCGGGCGCTGCTGCTCACCCCGGGGCTCGGCATCGAGCTCACGGACGAGCGTGGTCGCGTCACGTTCGTGCGCACGCGGCGCCCGGAAGACGCATTCCGTGCGCTGGCGGGGCTGACGGGAGGCTCGGCTGCGGCTGAGCGCGAGCGCCTCAGCTGACGGAACGGCCGGGAATACGCACCGGTAGCCGCTGCTTATACACGGCAGTCCTGATCTTGGTCAAGCCAGGACTGGACATCGTGCGCGAGCGCTGCCTATGATGGCAGTTCGCGCTCCCTGGCATCCGTGTCGTCATATTGCGGTCGACGCAGAGTTCTTCGAGAACAGGCCCTGGTGAGTTCGGTCCCGTATATGTCGGCGGGTACCGCTCACCCAGATCATCGCACATGTGTTCCCGCTCACGCGGCTGGCTCATGATCGCGTGTCTTCGAGGGTTGCGCCGAGCGTTCAATCCACTCACCTACATGCTGCTCGTCAGTACCGGCCCGACGGGGCCTACGGAGGTCACACCCTTGGCTGCTGCGCCCAACGCATCCACCAACCCCAAGAACGGTCGCAACCACTCGCGACTCTCGTTCGCCAAGATCACGGACACCCTCACGGTTCCCGATCTGCTCGCTCTCCAGACGGAGAGCTTCGACTGGCTCGTCGGCAACGACGTCTGGAAGGCCCGACTGGCCGAGGGGCAGGAGCAGGGTCGTACCGACCTCGCGCTGCACTCCGGCCTCGAGGAGATCTTCGAGGAGATCTCCCCGATCGAGGACCTCGGCGAGACGATGCAGCTCTCGTTCACGTCCCCGGAGCTCGAGGACCCGAAGTACTCCATCGACGACTGCAAGGAACGCGGCAAGACCTACGCCGCCCCGCTGTACGTCAACGCCGAGTTCATGAACCACATGACCGGTGAGATCAAGACGCAGACGGTCTTCATGGGCGACTTCCCGCTCATGACCGAGCGCGGCACCTTCATCATCAACGGCACCGAGCGTGTCGTCGTCTCGCAGCTCGTCCGCTCCCCGGGCGTGTACTTCGAGCGTCAGCAGGAGAAGACGTCCGACAAGGACATCTACTCCGCTCGCATCATCCCGTCGCGCGGCGCATGGCTCGAGTTCGAGATCGACAAGCGCGACCAGGTGGGCGTGCGCATCGACCGCAAGCGCAAGCAGTCGGTCACGGTCTTCCTCAAGGCCCTCGGCCTGACGAGCGAGGAGATCCTCGACGAGTTCCAGGGCTTCGCCTCGATCGAGTCGACCCTCGAGAAGGACGCCATCCTCACCAAGGAAGAGGCGCTCAAGGACATCTACCGCAAGCTCCGTCCGGGCGAGCAGGTCGCTGCCGAGGCCGCGCGTGCGCTCCTCGACAACTTCTACTTCAACCCGAAGCGCTACGACCTCGCGAAGGTCGGCCGCTACAAGCTGGACCGCAAGCTCGGCATCGACGCGCCGCTGTCCGACTCGGTGCTCTCCGTCCAGGACATCGTCGCGACGATCAAGTACCTGGTCTCGCTGCACGCCGAGCGCACCACGATCGACGGCGTCCGCGACGGCGAGCCGGTGCAGCTCCGCCTCGACGTGGACGACATCGACCACTTCGGCAACCGTCGCATCCGCGCGGTGGGCGAGCTCATCCAGAACCAGGTCCGCACGGGTCTGTCCCGCATGGAGCGCGTCGTCCGCGAGCGCATGACCACGCAGGACATCGAGGCGATCACCCCGCAGACGCTCATCAACGTGCGTCCGGTCGTCGCCGCGATCAAGGAGTTCTTCGGAACGTCCCAGCTGTCGCAGTTCATGGACCAGAACAACCCGCTCGCGGGCCTGACGCACAAGCGTCGTCTCTCGGCCCTCGGCCCGGGTGGTCTGTCCCGTGAGCGTGCCGGCGTCGAGGTCCGCGACGTCCACCCGTCGCACTACGGCCGCATGTGCCCGATCGAGACCCCGGAAGGCCCGAACATCGGCCTGATCGGCTCGCTCGCGTCGTTCGGTCGGATCAACTCGTTCGGCTTCATCGAGACCCCGTACCGTCGCGTCGTCAACGGCGAGGTCACGAAGACCATCGACTACCTCACCGCCTCGGAAGAGGACGAGTTCGTCGTCGCGCAGGCCAACGCCCCGCTGACCGACTCGTTCCACTTCGCCGACGACAAGGTGCTCGTCCGCAAGAAGGGCGGCGAGGTCGAACTCGTCGCCAAGGACGAGGTCGACTACATGGACGTCTCCCCGCGCCAGATGGTGTCGGTCGCGACGTCGCTCATCCCGTTCCTCGAGCACGACGACGCGAACCGCGCCCTCATGGGTGCGAACATGCAGCGTCAGGCAGTGCCGCTCCTCCGCTCCGAGTCGCCGCTCGTCGGCACCGGCATGGAGGGCTACACCGCCATCGACGCCGGCGACGTCGTCACCGCCGACAAGGCCGGTGTCGTCTCCGAGGTCTCGGCCGACGCCGTGACCCTGCAGCTCGACGAGGGCGGCACGCAGACGTACTACCTGCGCAAGTTCGACCGCTCGAACCAGGGCACGAGCTACAACCACCGCGTCGTCGTCTCGGCCGGTGAGCGTGTGGAGCAGGGCGAGGTCATCGCCGACGGCCCCGCGACGGAGAACGGCGAGCTCGCGCTCGGCAAGAACCTCCTCGTCGCGTTCATGCCGTGGGAGGGCTACAACTACGAGGACGCGATGATCCTGTCGCAGAACCTCATCAAGGACGACACGCTCTCCTCGATCCACATCGAGGAGTACGAGGTCGACGCCCGCGACACCAAGCTCGGCAAGGAGGAGATCACCCGCGACCTCCCGAACGTCAGCCCGGACCTCCTGGCCGACCTCGACGAGCGCGGCATCATCCGCATCGGAGCCGAGGTCCGCCCGGGCGACATCCTCGTCGGCAAGGTCACGCCGAAGGGCGAGACCGAGCTCAGCGCAGAAGAGCGGCTCCTCCGCGCCATCTTCAACGAGAAGTCGCGCGAAGTCCGCGACACCTCGCTGAAGGTGCCCCACGGTGAAGAGGGCACGATCATCGGCGTCAAGGTGTTCGACGCGCAGGACGGCGACGACGAGCTCGGCTCGGGCGTCAACCAGCGCGTGGTCGTCTACATCGCCCAGAAGCGCAAGATCACCGCCGGTGACAAGCTCGCCGGTCGTCACGGCAACAAGGGCGTCATCTCGACGATCCTGCCGGTCGAGGACATGCCGTTCCTCGCGGACGGCACCCCGGTCGACATCGTGCTCAACCCGCTCGGCGTCCCCGGCCGCATGAACTTCGGCCAGGTCCTCGAGATCCACCTCGGGTGGCTCGCCAAGCAGGGCTGGAACGTCGAGGGCGTGCAGGAGTGGGCATCGGCTCTTCCGGAGGCGGCGCGCAGCGCGGCACCCGGCACGAAGGTCGCCACCCCGGTGTTCGACGGCGCTTACGAGCGTGAGATCGAGGGACTCCTCGACTCGACGCTCCCGAACCGCGACGGCGAGCGCCTGATCGGTTCCTCCGGCAAGGCCCAGCTCTTCGACGGTCGCTCCGGCGAACCGTTCCCGGAGCCGGTCTCGGTCGGGTACATGTACATCCTGAAGCTCCACCACCTGGTCGACGACAAGATCCACGCCCGTTCGACCGGCCCGTACTCGATGATCACGCAGCAGCCGCTGGGTGGTAAGGCGCAGTTCGGTGGACAGCGTTTCGGCGAGATGGAGGTGTGGGCACTCGAGGCATACGGTGCCGCGTACGCCCTCCAGGAGCTCCTGACGATCAAGTCCGACGACATCCTCGGCCGCGTGAAGGTCTACGAGGCGATCGTCAAGGGCGAGAACATCCAGGAGCCCGGAATCCCGGAGAGCTTCAAGGTCCTCATGAAGGAGATGCAGTCGCTCTGCCTGAACGTCGAGGTCCTCTCGGCCGACGGCCAGGCGGTCAGCCTCCGCGACACGGACGACGAGGTCTTCCGTGCCGCTGAAGAGCTCGGCATCAACATCTCCTCGCGGTTCGAGTCGTCCTCCGTCGACGACATCTGATCCCGCCCCGCCCGACAACGTTTCGAATTCAGCAAGAGAGAAGAACATTGCTCGAAGCAACTTCCTTTGACGCACTGCGGATCGGCCTGGCCACGGCCGAGGACATCCGCCAGTGGTCGTACGGCGAGGTCAAGAAGCCGGAGACCATCAACTACCGCACCCTGAAGCCCGAGAAGGACGGTTTGTTCGGCGAACAGATCTTCGGTCCTTCCCGCGACTGGGAGTGCGCCTGCGGCAAGTACAAGCGTGTCCGCTTCAAGGGCATCGTCTGCGAGCGCTGCGGCGTCGAGGTCACCAAGTCCTCGGTCCGTCGTGAGCGCATGGGCCACATCGAGCTCGCCGCACCCGTCACGCACATCTGGTACTTCAAGGGCGTCCCGTCGCGCCTTGGTTACCTGCTGGACATGGCGCCGAAGGACCTCGAGAAGGTCATCTACTTCGCCGCGTACATGATCATCAGCATCGACGAAGAGGGCCGGCACGCTGACATGCCGGGTCTCGAGAACGAGATGCGCCTCGAGATCAAGAACCTCGAGAACCAGCGCGACTCGATCATCGCCGACCGCCTCAAGAAGCTCGAGGACGACCTCGCAGCGCTCGAGGAAGAGGGCGCCAAGGCCGACATCAAGCGCCGCACCAAGGACACCGCCGAGAAGGAGATGTCCCAGGTCCGCAAGTCGTTCGACGAGGACATCACCCGCCTCGAGCGCGTGTGGGAGGACTTCCGCAACCTCAAGGTCGGCGACCTCAAGCCCGAGGACGCCGTCTTCCACGAGCTGCAGGACCGGTTCGGGATCTACTTCGACGCCTACATGGGCGCCGAGGCGATCAAGCTCCGTCTCGAGGCGTTCGACCTGGCCGCCGAGGCCGAGTCGCTCCGTCTGCAGATCGCCGAGGGCAAGGGCCAGAAGAAGATCCGCGCGATCAAGCGTCTGCGCGTCGTCTCCTCCTTCCTCGCCACCGGCAACTCGCCGGCAGCGATGGTCCTCGACGTCGTCCCGGTCATCCCGCCGGAGCTCCGCCCGATGGTGCAGCTCGACGGTGGCCGCTTCGCCACCTCGGACCTCAACGACCTCTACCGTCGTGTGATCAACCGCAACAACCGTCTCCGCCGCCTGCTCGACCTCGGTGCCCCCGAGATCATCGTGAACAACGAGAAGCGCATGCTGCAGGAAGCGGTCGACGCGCTGTTCGACAACGGTCGTCGTGGTCGCCCCGTCACGGGTACCGGCAACCGCGCCCTGAAGTCCCTGAGCGACATGCTCAAGGGCAAGCAGGGTCGTTTCCGCCAGAACCTGCTCGGCAAGCGCGTCGACTACTCGGGTCGTTCGGTCATCATCGTCGGCCCGCAGCTCAAGCTCCACCAGTGCGGTCTGCCCAAGCAGATGGCCCTCGAGCTGTTCAAGCCGTTCGTCATCAAGCGCCTGATCGACCTGTCGCACGCGCAGAACATCAAGTCGGCCAAGCGCATGGTCGAGCGTTCGCGTCCGCAGGTGTGGGACGTGCTCGAGGAGATCATCCGCGAGCGCCCCGTCCTGCTGAACCGTGCGCCGACGCTGCACCGTCTGGGCATCCAGGCGTTCGAGCCGCAGCTCGTCGAGGGCAAGGCCATCCAGCTCCACCCGCTCGTGTGTGCTGCGTTCAACGCGGACTTCGACGGTGACCAGATGGCCGTGCACCTGCCGCTGTCGGTCGAGGCCCAGGCCGAGGCACGCATCCTGATGCTCGCCTCGAACAACATCCTCAAGCCGTCGGACGGCCGCCCGGTCACCCTGCCCGCGCAGGACATGATCATCGGTCTGCACCACCTGACGACCGTCCGTGAGGGCGCCGTCGGTGAGGGTCGTGCGTTCTCCTCCGTCGCCGAGGCGATCCTCGCGAAGGACCAGAACACGCTGCACCTGAACGCCAAGGTGAAGATCCGCATGTCGGGTGTCCACTTCGCCGAGGGTGAAGCTCCCGAGGGCTACGAGGTCGGTCAGCCGATCCTCCTCGAGACGACCCTGGGTCGCGCGCTCTTCAACGAGACCCTGCCGGCGGACTACCCGTTCGTCCAGCGGGTCACCGACAAGGGCACGCTCTCCGCGATCGTCAACGACCTCGCCGAGCGCTACTCCAAGACCGAGACGGCCGCCGCGCTCGACCGGATCAAGGACGCCGGCTTCTACTGGGGCACGCGCTCCGGTGTGACCGTCGCGCTCTCCGACGTCGTGACGCCTCCTCGCAAGAAGGAGATCATCGCGGGCTACGAGGCGCAGGCCGCCAAGGTCCAGGGCGAGTTCGACAAGGGTCTGATCACCGACGCGGAACGTCGCGCCGACCTGATCAAGATCTGGACCGAGGCGACCAACGAGATCGCGCAGGAGATGCGGGACAACTTCCCCATCGACAACACGATCAACCGCATGGTGTCCTCCGGTGCCCGTGGTAACTGGCTGCAGGTCCGCAACATCGCCGGTATGCGTGGTCTGGTGAACAACCCGAAGGGCGAGATCATCGCCCGCCCGATCATCAACTCGTACCGCGAGGGCCTGACCGTGGCGGAGTACTTCATCGCCACCCACGGTGCTCGAAAGGGTCTTGCCGACACCGCGCTCCGGACCGCGGACTCCGGGTACCTCACCCGTCGTCTCGTGGACGTCTCGCAGGACGTCATCATCCGCGAGGACGACTGCGGCACCACGCGCGGCCTCGAGCTGCCGATCGCCACGGTCGACGCCGACGGCAAGCTCGTCCGCGACGCCCGCGTCGAGAACACCGTGTACTCGCGCACCCTCGCCACCCCGGCGACGGACGCGAAGGGCACGGTCGTCGCCGAGGCAGGCGAGGACGTCGGTGACGTCCTCATCGACAAGCTGGTCGCGGCCGGTGTCGAGAGCATCAAGGTGCGCTCGGTGCTGACCTGCGAGTCGGCCGTCGGTGTCTGCGCGAAGTGCTACGGCCGGTCGCTCGCCACGGGCAACCTGGTCGACATCGGCGAGGCCGTCGGCATCATCGCCGCACAGTCCATCGGTGAGCCCGGTACCCAGCTGACGATGCGTACCTTCCACACGGGTGGTTCGGCGTCCGCTGACGACATCACCCAGGGTCTGCCCCGTGTCACCGAGCTCTTCGAGGCCCGTACCCCGAAGGGCGCGTCCCCGATCGCCGAGGCCCCCGGCCGCGTCGTCGTCGAGGACACGGACAAGGGCCGTCGGATCATCCTCACGCCGGACAACGGTGACGAGCCGTTCATCTACCCGGTGCTCAAGCGTGCGACCCTCCTCATCGAGGACGGACAGCACGTCGAGCTCGGCGAGCAGTTCATCGCCGGCACGGTGGACCCGAAGGAGGTCCTCCGCGTGAAGGGCGTCCGTGAGGTCCAGAAGCACCTGGTCAACGGTGTGCAGGACGTGTACGGCTCGCAGGGTGTGCCGATCCACGACAAGCACATCGAGGTCATCGTCCGCCAGATGCTCCGCAAGGTGACGGTCGTCGACCACGCCGACACGGACCTGCTCCCGGGTGAGCTCGTCGACCGTTCGCGGTACAACGAGATCAACCGTGCGGCGCTGCAGGAGGGTCGCAAGACCGCTTCCGCTCGCCAGGAGGTCATGGGCATCACCAAGGCGTCCCTCGCGACCGAGTCGTGGCTGTCCGCCGCGTCCTTCCAGGAGACCACCCGCGTGCTCACGCAGGCGGCCATGGAGGGCAAGCAGGACCACCTCGTCGGCCTCAAGGAGAACGTCATCATCGGTAAGCTCATCCCCGCCGGGACGGGCCTCAGCCGGTACCGCGACGTGGACGTGAACGCGACGGAAGAAGCGAAGGCGGAGCGGTACCCGAACCGCATCTTCGCGGATGACTCGTCGTTCTCGGACGCCGACCTGAGCTTCGTCGACTTCGACAGCTTCTCGTCGGACGACTTCACGCCGGGCACGTACAACTGAGCCGAGTGATCCACTGACGAGGGCCCCGCATCCACCAGGATGCGGGGCCCTCGCTCGTTGCGGGACGGGGTGCGGTCAGCGGTACGTCCGTGTGACGCTGCCGAGGGGACCGTCATCGCCCGTGGCCGAGACGGTCACGGTCCCGCCTGCCATGCGGCGCGGGTCGAGCGTCACGGTCCACTTCGACGTGCCGGGCACCGGCGGCTCGACGCGGTTGCCGTCGGCGTCGGTCACCAGCGTGCCGTCGGCGTCGGTGAACGACAGGCGGGCGCCCGGCTCGGCTGTCCCGGACAGGACGAGCTTCTTGGCGGTGGCCTTCGTCACGTCGGCCGTCACCGGGAACGGGATCGTCGCCCCGCTCGTCGTCGAACCGATGAGCTTGCCGTCGTCGTACACCTCGGCGACGATCCCCATGAAGCGGATGCCGTCCGCCGGGTAGGCGAGGTCGGCGCTCCACGTGCCGTCCGTGTTCGTGGTCCAGTCCTGGCCGTCGGTGAGCGACCACGGAGCGCCGGACTCGTCGACGAACCGCATGTCGGTGCCGGCAGGGCCACGCCCCTCGACGTGTACGACGCGGGCGACGGGGTCGACCCGGACCGTGTCGACGAACGCCGACGGCTCGAGCTTCGCCGATGAGTTGACGCGGATCTGTTCCGCTCCGTCGAAGCGCTCCACGGTCGTGAGGACGTGGTTGCCGAACCGCACGCCGGAGATCCGTTGGGCGAAGGCGCCGTCGCGGTCGGTGGTCGTCGTGGCGGTCGGCACACCGTCGAGGGTGAGCTCGATGCGGCTGCGCGGCTCGAACCCGATGCCGTCGATCTTCATGGAGCGGTTCCAGTTCTCGCGGGCGATGACGATCCGCTGGTAGCTCACCTCGTGGGTGCTCGCTCGCAGGGTCGCCACCGGGGAACCGATCGAGTCGGTGACGCGGAAGGTGTGGTCCCCGAACCCGTCGACGTGCGCCGTGGTCCGCCACGAGCCGTTCGGCTTGACGCGGGTCTCGACGGGCGCACCGTCCGAGGGGGTGATCGAGACGAGATCACCCGCGTCGCCCGTGCCCGTCAGGGTCACGTCACCCGCGTTGTGCGCGATCGAGCCGACCCTGGCGGTGAACTGCGCGGCCTGTGCCGGAGACGCGACGAGCGTCGAACCGAGCACCAACGCTGCCGCGACGACCACCGCGGCGCAACGCCGCTGTACCACATCTGAAATACGTGTGTTCTGCATGGCGGCCATGCTGGCACTACCTCTGACGGTTGTCCAGTAGTTGCCATGACGGACGGGAGGCTCGGTGCCAGCTGGCACCGAGCCTCCCGTCCGTCTGCGGTCGCGTCTAGATCGTGCGGCCGGCGTCGCTGTCGCGACCGCCTGATCCGCGCCCCGTCTCGTCCGCGAGCGAGTAGAGGCTGAGCACGTTGCCGTCGGGGTCGCGGACGTCGAACCAGTCGATGGCGCCCTCGACGCGCTCGACGGGACCGACGTCGATGCCGAGTGCGCCGATCCGGGTGTGCTGCGCGGCGACGTCGTCGACACCGAAGCGGACGATGACCGCGTTCTCCTCGGCCTGGTCGTCCTCGACGAGCTGGATCCAGATGCCGCCGATCTCGTACTCGGCGATGCCCTCGGCCGGCTCGAGGTCCGGCTCGACGCGCTCGAACACCGCGCCGTACCAGAGGCAGGACGCTTCGATGTCGGTGACGGGCAGCCCCACGGTCACGCTCGTGATGTCCATGACTCATCATGTCCTGCTCTTGCCGCGCTCGTCGAGGGATTTCCTGTCCTCCACAGCACGATCGATTCCGCGCCCGTCCACCGTCCCCTGTTCTGGGTGCGCCCGGACGCCCTCCGGCCCTCATTCTGGGACTTCGGTACCCGCCGGTCCCGGCCATAGCGTGGACAGGCGTCGAACCCTGTCGACGCACCACGACGTCCTCACGCAACCCGAAGGAGGCAGCGAGACTCATGGCGACGCTCTCCGAGATCCTGATCCTCAACGGAGCACTCCCGATCGAGCACCTCGACTCGCTCACCGGCGACGAGGAGATCGACGAACGCTCGATCCGCTCACTCGTCGATCGTGGCGTCGTCAGCGAGGCGCAGTTCATCACCGCACGTGCGGCGTCGAACAACTCCAAGACCGTCCCCCTGACCGACTACCCGGTCGACGGCACCGCCGTGTCGATGCTCCCAGCGGCGCTCTGCCGGCGGCACCAGGTGCTCGGCATCGGCTTCGAGGGCGACGTGCTCGTGCTCGCGATGGTGAACCCGACGAACGTGCTCGCGGTCGACGACGCCCGTGCCGCCTCCGGCCGGGCCATCAAGCCGCTCCAGGTCGAGGAACGCGACCTCGCCGCAGCGCTCGACCGCTACCTGCGTGCCGACGACGAGCTCAACGACCTGACGTCCTCCCTCGAAGAAGAGGCGACGGCGAACGCCCAGCAGCAGGTCGACATCGGCGAGGGCTCGCTCGACGACGTCCCGATCGTCCGTTTCGTGAACCTGCTCGTCTCGCAGGCGATCCAGGACCACGCGTCCGACATCCACATCGAGCCCGGCGAGCACGAGGTCCGGGTGCGCTACCGCATCGACGGCGTGCTGCACGAGATGGCCCCTGCGCCCAAGAACATCCAGAACGGCGTCATCAGCCGTCTGAAGATCATGAGCGACATCGACATCGCCGAGCGTCGCAAGCCGCAGGACGGCCGCATGTCGGTCCGCCACGGTGGCCGCCAGATCGACCTCCGCGTGGCGACCCTGCCCACCGTGTGGGGCGAGAAGGTCGTCATGCGAATCCTCGACAACACGAACACGTCGATGTCCCTCAAGGACCTCAACCTGCTCGAGCAGAACTTCGACGCGTACCAGCGGTCCTACTCCAAGCCGTACGGCATGATCCTCGTCACCGGCCCCACCGGCTCGGGCAAGTCGACCACCCTGTACACGACCCTCAACGCCGTCGCCCGACCCGAGATCAACGTGATCACGGTCGAGGACCCGGTCGAGTACCGGATGGCGGGCATCAACCAGGTGCAGGTCAACCCGAAGGCCGGCCTGACCTTCGCGTCCGCGCTCCGGTCGATCCTGCGTTCCGACCCCGACGTCGTGCTCCTCGGTGAGATCCGCGACCACGAAACCGCCCAGATCGCGATCGAGGCATCGCTCACCGGCCACCTCGTGCTCTCCACGCTGCACACGAACGACGCCCCCTCGGCGATCACCCGTCTCACCGAGATGGACATCGAGCCCTTCCTCGTCGGGTCGGCGCTCGACTGCGTCGTCGCGCAGCGTCTCGCCCGCAAGCTCTGCGACCGCTGCAAGGCCCCGGCCGAGTACACGTTCGACCAGCTCCGGGTGATGGGCTTCGTCGGTGACGACGACGCCACGATCCCGCCGTTCTTCGCACCGGTGGGCTGTGCCGTCTGCTCGAACACCGGGTACCGCGGCCGCATCGCCCTGCACGAGGTCATGACCGTCTCCGAGGAGATCGAGCGCCTCGCCGTCGCACGGGCGTCCAGCGCCGAGATCAGCCGCGTCGCGCAGGAGCAGGGCATGCTCACGCTCCGCCAGGACGGCTGGGAAAAGGTGAAGCTCGGGCTGACGAGCGTCGACGAGATCCTGCGCGTGGTGGCGTAGGCGAAGGGCACGAACCGATGACCGATTCCGTGTACGACATCCCCGACGTCAACGACCCCATCGACGGCTGGCACCCCGGCCGTCCTGGCACCGAGGTCGGAGGCCGACGTGCCGCACGCTTGGCGTCGCAGTCGGAGGCGACCGCTGCCGCGCCGGCCCCTTCTGCCGCGCCCGCGCCAGCCATCCCCGTCTACGACCTGTCCGACGACCTCGCCGGCTGGCCCGCACCGTCCGGTTCGCCCGTCGCCGTGCCGGTCGCCCAGCCGCAGGCGCGTCCGGCCACGCCGCCGGCCGCGGTCCCGCCCTCGACGGCGTCGTACGGGTACGCGGACCAGGCGACCCAACACCTGCCGGTCGTCCCTGCTGACCCGACCACGGTCCTCCCGGCCGTGCACGCACCCACCGTCTTCGCGACGCCCGCCGTCGCACCGGGTGCCGAGCCGCTGCCCGAGATCGGCTTCACGCGCCACGCGCGTGAAGTCGCGGACCCCGACCTCATCACCGCGCTCGCCCAGGTCGTCTACCAGGGTGCATCCGACCTCCACGTCACCGCCGACGCCCCGCCGACCGTCCGCGTCGACGGCGGTCTCCGCCCCGCTGTTCCCGGTGGACCCTGGGCGCGGAACAAGGTCATCGCAGCGCTGAAGACCCTGATGACCGTCGAGCAGGCCGGGCAGTTCGACCACGAGCAGGAGCTCGACTTCGCGTACTCGCTCTCGCCGGAGTACCGCTTCCGCGTGAACTACTACCAGCAGCGCGGCAACTGGGGAGCGGCCTTCCGCATCATCCCCACCAAGATCAAGACGCTCAAGCAGCTCGGCATCCCCGAGCACGTCGGCGACTTCGCCAAGCTGCCGCGTGGGCTCGTGCTCGTCACCGGGCCCACCGGTTCCGGCAAGTCGACCACCCTCGCCGCGCTCATCGACCTGGTCAACGAGACCCGTGCCGACCACATCGTCACGGTCGAGGACCCGATCGAGTTCATGCACGACCACAAGAAGGCGATCATCAACCAGCGTGAGGTCGGTGCGGACACGCACTCCTTCGCGAAGGCGCTCAAGCACGTTCTGCGTCAGGACCCCGACGTCATCCTGATCGGCGAGCTCCGCGACCTCGAGACGATCTCCGTCGCGCTGACCGCCGCCGAGACCGGCCACCTGGTGTTCGCCACCCTGCACACGCAGAGCGCCCCCGGCACCATCGACCGTGTCATCGACGTGTTCCCGCCGCACCAGCAGGGACAGATCCGGACGCAGCTCGCCTCCACGCTCGAAGGCGTCGTCTGCCAGACGCTCGTGCCGAAGGCCAGCGGGGTCGGCCGGGTCGTCGCGACCGAGATCATGACCACGACCCCCGCCATCGGCAACCTCATCCGTGAGGGCAAGACCTACCAGATCACCTCCGCCATGCAGGCCGGCCGTGACTCGGGCATGCACACGATGGACCAGGACCTCGCCGAACTCGTCAACGTCGGCACCATCACGCGTCGTGCGGCCATGGAGAAGGTCCACGACCACGAAGGGTTCGACCGGCTCGTGCAGCGCGTCGAATCGCCGTCCGACTCGTCCGCAGCGGCCATCGCCGCGAGCGGGATCGACTTCGGCGACAAGTTCTCCGGAGGCCACTGATGTCACTCGCGTTCGACTACCGGGGCCGCGACGGCGGCGGCAAGCTCGTCAAGGGGCGGCTCGACGCCGCGTCGGAAGGTGCTGTCGTCCAGCGCCTGCGCACGATGGGGGTCTCGCCGATCGCCATCACCGAGGCGAAGGCCGGCACGGGGCTGCAGACCGAGATCAAGATCCCCGGGTTCTCGAAGGGTGTGGGGCTCAAGGACCTGGCGATCATGTCGCGGCAAGCATCTACGATGCTGTCGTCGGGGCTCTCTCTGCTCCGCGCGCTGACGATCCTCGCTGACCAGACCGAGAACAAGAAGCTCAAGGACATCATCGGCAAGGTCCGTGATGACGTCGAGCGCGGTGTCTCCTTCTCCGACGCCGTCGCCAAGTACCCGGTCGACTTCCCGCCGATCATGATCAACATGATCCGCGCCGGCGAGACCGGCGGCTTCCTCGACCAGGCCATGGACTCCATCGCCACGAACTTCGAGAAGGAGCACAAGCTCCGCTCGACGATCAAGTCGGCGATGACCTACCCCGTGGTCGTGCTGGTGATGTCACTCGTCGCCGTCGTGGTGATGCTCGTCTTCATCGTGCCGATCTTCCAGGACATGTTCTCGAGCCTGGGGGGCAAGCTCCCGCTTCCGACCCAGATCCTCGTCACGCTGTCCCACGCCATGCGGTGGGTGGCGCCGATCCTCGCCGTCGCCATCGTCGTCGGGTGGGTCTGGTACCGCGCGAACAAGAACACCGATCGTTTCCGTAGTTTCCGTGATCCGCTCCTCCTCAGGATGCCGGTCTTCGGTGGGCTGACGAAGAAGATCGTGATCGCGAGGTTCGCGCGGAACTTCTCGAACATGATCGGTGCTGGCGTTCCGATTCTGCAGGCACTGAAGATCGTCGGCGAGGTCTCGAACAACTTCGTCGTGCAGCGTGCTCTCGAACGCGTTTCGGAAAGCGTCCGAAAAGGTGAATCTATTGCAGATCCACTGGCGAAGGAAAAGGTCTTCCCCAGCATGGTCTCGCAGATGGTCGCTGTCGGGGAAGACGCGGGCTCGCTGGAAGTGATGCTCGAGAAGATTGCCATTTTCTACGACTCCGAAGTCGAATCGACGACGGAGGCACTGACCTCGCTCATCGAGCCGCTGCTCATCGCCTTCCTCGGCGTGGTCGTGGGGGGCATGATCATCGCCCTGTACCTCCCGATCTTCCAGATCACGTCGCTCGTCCACTGACGAGCGTGACCGCGCCACCTCCGTTCGGGGGTGGTTTGGTCGACGAGTGCCCCCGTTACTGGGGGCATTTTGTTTGCCGGTGACCCCCGTTCTCGGGATTATGCCCAGAAACTGCCCCGAATACGCTTGCCATCGGCGGCGAGCAAAGCCCCGATAACTCCACCCGACATTCCTGAACGAATGGAAACAACCATGTACTTCGCTCTCATGGGCAAGCTCGACGCTCGCCGCAAGGGCCTCCTGGCCGAAGAGGAGAAGGGCTTCACGCTCATCGAGCTCCTCGTCGTCGTCATCATCATCGGCATCCTCGCGGCCATCGCGATCCCGGTGTACCTGAACGTCCAGAACAACGCCAAGGACGCGACCGTCAAGTCCGACCTCGCCAACGCCAAGACCGCGGTCATCGCGTTCCAGACGGACAAGAACGGCAAGCTGCCGACGACGACGGACTTCAGTACTTCGGCCACGATGACGCCGTACGGCTGGACGCAGAGCACCGACACCGTGTTCACCTATGTTCCCGCAGCAACCGGCTCCTCGTTCTGCATCTCGGCAAAGGGTGCGACCGGCACCGCCTTCAAGATCACCGACACCGCAGCGGCCACCGCCGGTACCTGCAGCTGATCTGAGTGAGTTCCCGAGGGGCGGTTCGTCTGCGGACGGACCGCCCTTCGTACGAACACCCCGACAGGAGGAGGTGACCATGTTCCGACGGCTGCAGCGCGTCCTGCGTCCGATCGAGCCGACCGACCGCGACGCGGGCCTGTCGATCATCGAGGTCATGGTCGCGATGATGGTGTTCGCCGTGATGTCCGTGGGCATCGCCTACGGGATCGCGAACACGCTCCAACTCACGCAGAGCAGTCGAGGACGAGAGACCGCGGTTGCTTTGGCTTCGCAGGACATCGACATGCTGCGACAGACGGCTGCAGCGTCCACCGCCGGGATCTTCAACGTCGTCAGCAAGGCGGGTGCAAGCAACACCAAGACGATCGGCGGGGTCACCTACCAGATCGACCGGACGGTCTCGTGGGTCCAGAGTGACGGTGCCAGCGGCGCTTGCGGCACCTCGAACGGCAAGCTCGCGTACAAGAGCGTCGTCGAGACCGTGTCCTGGCCCAAGCAGGGCAGTGGGACGGCCTCGACAACGGTCACCTCTGCGATCGCACCAAGCGATGCGGTGACCGACCCGGGTTACGGGACGGTCATCGTCTCCGCCGTCAACGCGTCGGGCGCACCGTTCCAGGGCGTCTCGGTGCAGATCACTCCGGTGAGCGGTGGAGCGGCGCTCTCGACCGCGCCGCTGCCGACGGACGCACAGGGATGCTCCTACGCCGTGAACGTCGTGCCGGGGGACTACTCCGTGACGGCGAACGTCTCCGGCGGGATCGACACCAACCAGGCCCAGCCGTCGACCCAGTCTCCGATCACGGTGAGTGCTGGAGCAAGCTCTCCGGTGCCGTTCGTCTACGACAAGGCGAGCCAGCTGACGCTGCGGTACGCGCAGACCTACGGAGCGACGCTCCCGACGAACATGGTCACGGTGCTCTCGAGCTCCGCTGGCGGCCTCGACACGATCAAGCCCTGGGACGTCACGAGCAGCTCGCTCGTCGTGAACTCGGCGTCCACCCCGAACCTCCCCGTGTTTCCGTTCACCTCCGGCTACACCGTCTACGCGGGGCCGTACTCGAACAGCACGAGTGCCAGCACGAGCTGCCTCAGCCCGAATCCGTCCTCATGGTCGACGCCGAGTCAGAGCGGTGCGATCGGCGTGAGTCCACAGACCGTCAACGTCAGCCCCGGATCGCCCTCGAACGCGTCGGTGATGATGGGCGTGGCCACGGTCAGCGGCGTGAAGAACCGCTACATCACCGCCGTCTCGTCAGCGAACCCCGGCGCAGGCGATCCTGGGTGCTCGGCGGGCATGACGATGAAGTTCCCCGTCGCGACCGGTGACTCCGCGACGATCGCCCTCCCGTTCGGTACCTGGACGCTCTACTCGGGGACGAGCTTCGGTGCGACCACCAAGAACGAGATCGCGTCGAACGCATCGAACGTCAAGCCGGTCACCCCGGGCAACGTCAACCAGAAGACCGCCCTCGTGGTCATCAACTACGACAACACGCTGACGCTCGATCCGCGAGGGCAGACATCATGATGCGCGCGACGACCCGGTTCCACCGCGACCAGTCCGGGGTGAGTCTCTCCGAGCTGATCATCGCTCTGAGCGTGTCGATGATCGTCCTCGTCGCGGTCGGTGGGTTCTTCACCGCGACCCTCCGCGCCGGCACGACGAACACGACGTCGGATCAGAACGCCCGGTCGGCGTCGATCGTGATGAACTCCGTCACCAGGTACGTCCACGCTGCGAGCCTGTTACCGAAGTCGGACGGGACGTACGCATCGGCGGTCACACAGGCCAGCGGCACACAGCTCACGTTCTACGCCTACATCAACCTCGATGGCAGCAGCACCGACAACCCGGTCCAGGTGCGCTACTCACTGAACGCATCGAAGCAGCTCGTCCAGGACCAATGGGCCGGCACGGCGTCCGGAGGTTTCTACTCGTTCCCGGCCCCGACCCAGACCCCGAACACGTCAGCCGTCCTCGGTGGCCCCATCGCATCCCCGACGGTCGAGGGTGACCCGTTGTTCACCTATCTCGGGGCCGACGGTGGCGTCCTCCCGACGCAAGCCGACGGTTCGCTCGCGGCGGCACAACTCGGGAAGATCCGGGCCGTGCGCACCAACCTCGAGCTCGGGTCCACCACGGCCGGCGCATCCGGGAACACCCGCATCCAGAACACCCTGTACCTCTTCAACGTGGCGTACGGCACAACGAGCGGAGCGACCCCATGATCCGGTGGATCGGCGAACGCCTCGGGAGAGGACACGGCGACGAACGCGGCATGATCCTCGCGAACGTGGTCATCTTCGGCACCGTGATGCTCCTGCTCGTCGCGACGATGGTGGCGGTGTCCACCTCGGGCGCGATCAAGTCGGCAGCCGACAGGAACTTCCAGAACGCCATCACCGCTGCGTACGCCGGCTTGGCGGACTACCAGGCCAAGCTCTCGAACGACAACGGCTACGCGCTCTACGGCAACGCGGCGGCACAGTTCAGCAAGTCGAGCGGGTCGACCTTCACCGGCAACGACAACAACGCAGCGTTCACCAACAGCGGTTCGACGTGGGCACCGGTCGTCGGGTCATCGGACCAGTGGTACCGGTACGAGGTCGACAACTCGAACTACTCGTCCAAGGGCATCCTCCGCGTGCGCGTCACCGGGAAGTCCGGCGGCAGTGTGCGGTCACTCGTCGCGAACCTCAAGGGCGACGGCTTCATCAACTACCTGTACTTCACGAACTACGAGTCGTCGAACCCGGCGATCTCGGGCAGCTCCTGCACGACCGCGTACCAATGGCAGTCAGGCGTCAGCAACAAGTGCCAGGCTGTCCAGTTCGCGGGTACGGACGTCCTCAACGGCCCGATCCGCACGAACGACGTCTTCACCGCTGCGTGCGCGACGACGTTCAACGGCGCGGTCGAGCAGCACGACACCTCGGTCCGCGCGTCGAGCGGCACGTGCAACGGCGCGTTCAACGGTGGTGCGGCGAGTGCGGTGCCGTACCTCGGCTTGCCAGCGCTGAACTCCAACATGTCCCAGGAGACGCGGACCGACATCCCGGCGACGGTCCCCCGTCCCGGCTGCCTGTACACAGGGCCGACTCGGGTCAGCTTCCTCGGGAACGGCAAGATGACGGTCTGGTCGCCGTGGTCGAAGGCGACGCAGGTCAAGGTCGACAGCGCGTCCGGTGCGGTGACGGAAACGAACGACACGGCGAAGGCCGCGGCCTTGTGCGGTGCCGTCGGAGACCTCCAGAGCGCCGCAGGTGCGACGATCTCCACCCTCCCCTCGAACCTCATGTACGTCCAGGACATTCCGTCGGCGGCGAACAACGTGAACACCTGGACCGCCGGCAGCTACCCGTCCAAGTACACGAACACGTACTGCACGACCACCGTCACCGTGCGCAGCAACGGCTCGTCCAGCACCTCGGGGAACCAGACCTTCAGCAACGGCCAGGGGTACCCGGCGTCCGGAGAGTGGATCAACGGCGGGAGCTCGGGGTCCGGATCCACCTACCAAACCGGGTCGGCGTCGGACACCTACTCCTGCACGGCCGGAGACGTCTTCGTCAGCGGCGCGTTCTCCGGAGCCATGACCATCGCCTCGTCGGGGACGATCTGGGTGACCGGTGACATCACCTACGTCGACGGGACGAGCGACATCCTCGGGCTCGTCGGGCAGAACGCCGTCGAGATCTGGAACCCCGCGAAGTGCACCTCGTACCCGACGACGGGCTCCTGGTGGGCAGGCTACGTGACCGACTACTCGCGCTGCAACAACGCGGGCGTCGGACTGCTCAACCGGGCACGGGGCGCCGGCATCACGGTGAGCGCAGCGATCGCGAGCAACGCCGGGACGTTCTGGAACCAGAACTACGACATCGGTTCGCAGCTCGGTGTGCTGAAGGTCGTCGGTTCGATCGCGCAGAACTGGCGAGGTCCGGTGGCGACCACAGGCGGCACCGGATTCTCGAAGAACTACGTGTACGACCAGCGACTCCTGACGACCGCGCCACCGAAGTTCCTCCAACCGGTCTCGACGTCGTACGGAGTGACCACGCAGATCGAGGTGCAATCCGCGTACCAGGTGGACGGTTCGTGCGCGAAGACCACGGCGGGGGTGTGCCGATGACCTCGTCGATTTTCACGGCAGTGCTCGCCGGTGCCTTCGGGCTGGTCATCGGCTCGTTCCTCAACGTCGTGGTCTACCGGGTGCCCGCCGGTCTGTCGGTCGTCGCTCCGGCGAGCGCGTGTCCGAACTGCGGGCACGCGATCCGACGGCGCGACAACATCCCGGTGGTGTCGTGGATCGTCCTCGGCGGGCGCTGTCGCGACTGCGATGTGTCCATCTCGGCCCGGTACCCGATCGTGGAGCTCGCCACAGGCATCCTCTTCGCGGTCGTCGGGCTCATCGCGCTGTCTCCGCTCGAGGCGATCGCACCGCGCGATGCCGTCGGCCGTGCGGTGCTCCTCGTCGCGTTCCTGTACCTGATGGCGATCAGCGTTGCGCTCGCGCTGATCGATCTCGACACCCACCGTCTCCCGAACGCGATCGTGTACCCGTCGGCGGTTGTCCTCCTCGTGCTGTTCGCCGTTGCCTCGGCACTCACCGGTGACTGGGGTGCCCTCGCCCGCGGGCTACTGGGTGCGGTCGTCCTCGGTGGTGGGTACTTGGCGCTCGCCGTCGCCGTGCCGGGTGGGATGGGGCTCGGTGACGTGAAGCTCGCCGTCGTGCTCGGTCTCGTCCTCGCGTACCTCGGATGGGGACCCCTCGCAGTGGGAGCTTTCGGGGCGTTCGTCGTCGGAGGTACGGTCGCGATCAGCCTGATCATCCTCCGTCGAGCGCGGTGGCGCGGCGGGTTGCCGTTCGGTCCGTCGATGCTCGTCGGCGCCTGGCTCGGAATCCTCGTGGGTGACCGGCTCATGGGTGCGTACCTCTCCGTACTCGGCGTCGCCTGACCCGACTGTCCACCTCCACCAACGAAAGCAGCATCATGGGCAAGAGCATCGTCGGCCTCGACATCGCGGGGTCATCGATCCGTGCAGTCGAGGTAGCGGACGCAGATCGTCCTCGCCCGACCGTCGTGCGTTTTGCGGAGGTCCCCACCCCGGCGGGGGCGGTGAGCCGCGGCGAGGTACTCGAGCAGAACACCATCGCGGCCGCACTCAAGCAGCTCTGGTCGATCGGCAGGTTCCGCTCTCGCGACGTCATGCTCGGAATGGGGAACCAGCGTGTGCTCTCGCGGGACCTGACCGTTCCGCGGGCTCCGCTCGCACAGATCCGTGAGAGCCTGCCCTTCCAGGTCCAGGACATGCTCCCGGTCCCGGTCGGCGACGCCATCCTCGACTTCTACCCGACTGCCGAAGGCGTGAGTGAGTCCGGCCCGGTGCTGCACGGTCTCCTGATCGCAGCGATCAAGGACGCGGTCCTCGCCAACGTGAAGGCCGTCCAGCTCGCCGGGCTCAACCCGGTCGGTGTCGACTTGATCCCGTTCGCCCTCACGCGGGTCGTGGTCGGTCGGCAGCAGCGCAAGGGAACGACGGCGCTCGTCCAACTCGGAGCCGACACCACGAGCGTCGTCCTCGCAACAGACGGCGTCCCGCAGTTCGTCCGCATCATCCCGACCGGCGGCAACGACCTGACGAAGGCGTTGGCTGCGCGGCTCGAAATCTCGTTCGAGCAGGCAGAAGCAGTGAAGCGTCACCTCGGGATCGGCCGAGTCGCACAGACACCGGACGACGCCCGAGCGGTTGCGGCGACGTTCGACACCGTGAACGAACTCATGGCGAGTCTCCGGAACACGATCAACTACTTCGTGAACACGCGTCCGGGCGAATCCGTGGCGAGTGTCGTGCTCGTCGGCGGGGGTTCGCGTCTCATCGGCTTCCGTGAAGCTCTTGCGGACTACACGCACCTGCCCGTCGAGATCGGCTCCGCGTTCGCGGCCGCCGGCGTCGGCCGGTCGATCCGTGAGGAAGACATCGCCGCCCACGGCGACACGATCGCGGTCGCCTACGGGCTCGCGGTAGGAGGCAAAGCAGCATGACCAGCACAGAGGTTCGCCCGACGCCCACTCTGAAAGCGGACGATGCGAAACGCCGCGGGCATCGTGACCGCGCTTCGGATCACGCTGCGGCCGTCGGCCTGGAGCCCCGTGTCGACCTCCTGCCCCAAGAGGTCCGTGCCGACCGTCGGGAGCGCGGCATCGCTCGCCGGGCTTGGTTCGGCGTGGTGGTCGCCGGAGCCGTCGTAGTGCTCGGCACCGGCGCTGCCGTCGCGCACCAGTTGGGTACAGCGGCGGAACTCGCTTCCGCGCAAGCCGAGACGTCCACGCTGCTCGCGCAGCAGCAGCGCTTCGCCGATGTTCGGACCGCGGAACAGCAGACGCAGCTGCTCCAGGCTGGGCAGGCCGTCGGCGGCGCGTCCGAGATCGATTGGCACGACACGCTGTCCGAGGTCGAGCGCGTCCTCCCGGACGGCGTCGAGATCAGTGCGATGCGCATCGCCTCTGCCGACTCGGTTGAACCGTTCTCGCAATCAACCGCTGCGCTCTCGAAGTCGCGTGTCGCCACCGTCTCGATCACCGTGAAGTCTTCCGAGATCCCGTCGGTCTCGGACTGGAATGGCCGGCTCTCGTCGCTGCGCGGGTACGTCGGGTCCACGATCTCCTCGATCTCGTACGAGAAGGAGACGGCCCGCTACAGCTCGGTGATCGACATCGAACTCAACGACAAGGCCTACGACGGCAAGTACACGAAGGACGCAGACCGATGAGCAAGAACCGTCTCTCCCTCGTCATCGCACTCGTCGTCACCGTGGCAGTTCTCGCCGGTGGCTGGTTCCTCGGCGTCCAGCCGCAGCTCGCACAAGCGGCGAGCAACGGTACGCAACAGGAGACCATCGACGCCACCAACGACAGGAACCGCGCGGAGCTGGAGCGTCTTGCCAAAGCGAACGAGAGCCTCGACTCGACGAAGGCGGAACTCGCGAAGCTCCAGGCATCGCTCCCGTCCACTGCCAACACCGACCCGTTCGTGGAGTCACTGAACGGGTTCGCCACGTCGTCCGGCGTGACGATCACGAGCGTGACGATCGGCGACCCCGAACCCTACGTCCCCGTCTCGACCTCACCGGCCGGTACCGCGACGGCCGGTCCGACGGCTTCGGCGAGTGCGACACCGGCACCCGCGTCCACCGCGGCGCCGACTGCTGCCGCCACTCCGCAGGCGGCGGATCCGCACAGCGATCCGCTGATCACCAGCTCCAACTTCTCCGTCATCTCGGTCACCGTTGCAGTCGATGGTTCGTACGATCAAGCGCTCGCATTCACGCAGGCGGCGCAGAGCGGGTCGCGGTTGTTCCTCGTCAGCGGGATCGCCGCGACCAGCACGGATGAGAAGCCCCCGATGGAGGCGCAGTCGTGGTCGTTGACCGGCACGATCTACGTGCTCGCCGACTCCGGAACGACCCCCGCGAAGGGCTGACCAGCACCCCCGCCAACTGGGGGAGGAGCCGCCACGCCGAAGCCTCTTCCGTGGCGGCTCCCGCTGTGCGTACGATGCTCCCGATGCCGCGTTCTGCGGCTCGTCACACCCTCTCGAACGGTCCGCTCGAACCGGCCGTTCCTCGTCGTGCCCGGAGTCGCGCGTGTTGTCTGGAATCGTGGAATTCCTCGGCTGGTTCGGAGCCGTAACCGTCCTCGCTGGTTACATCTTGTTCTCAACGGGCAAGCTCCCGAACGGCCCGGCCTACCAGCTGTTCAACCTCGTCGGCGGGCTCGCGGTGGCGGTCAACGTCGCCGCCCACCACGCCGTCCCCTCGACCATCGTCAACGGCATCTGGGCCGTCGTCGCGGTCGTCGTCCTGGTCCGCATGGCCAGGGCGCGTCGCGCGGCGAAGCGGGCCGGTCTCGAGACGCACCACGAGCGCTCGACGGAGCCGGCGGCCACGACCGCGGTGCTGCCCGTGATCGGCCCCGCCGTCCGGCACCACGAGCCGGACGCGACGGAGCAGCCGGACGCGCCCCCGAGCCTCCAGGCCGCAACGGCCGCAACGGCCGACACGACCGCAACGGCCGGCCAGGCGGCAACGGCCGCAACGGCCGACACGACCGACCAGCCCGACACGACCGCCCCTGCCGCCCCCATGACCGAGAGCGTCCCGGTCATCACCGCCGCGATCGCCATCGCCCTCGTGAACGCCGCGCAAGAGCAGCGCCGCGCCGAGCGCAACGAGCAGCACGACCGCGAGCAGCACGAGCAGCACGCGAGCTGACCTCGCCGAACCACGCAACGAACACAGCACCACGCATCGCCGTGGTGCTGTGTCCGTCCCGCGGTCCGGTGCGGGAACCCACGTCGCACACCACCGGCGCTACCATCGGTCCATGTCCCGGTGGTTGGTGGCGACGATGACGTCGATCCTCTTCATCGCGCTCGTCGTCGCCGTGAGCGGGTTCGAGTCCCTCCTCGCCGACATCGCGATCATCTCCCAGACCGACGCGACGCCCTACCTCGGCCCGGCGATGGTCCTCGGCGGCGCGGTGGTGGTGTTCCTCGCGACGGCGTTCGGCATCCCGGACGGCAACCCCGGCGTCACGGGCCTGGTCGCGGCCGCGACGAGCTACCTCGTGATGCTCGGCGTCGGGTCGGTCGGCTACGCGCTGATCCGCCGGGACGTCACCGAGCTCCTGGTGTTCCCGGCGGGCTACGCGCTCGGTCCGTTCGTGGTCGGCTCGGTCGTGATCGCGCTGCTCTGCGTGATCGGCGGGATCACGATGGCGAGGCACCAGACCAAGCAGTCGAACTGACGGCGGTCGCCGGTAGGATCTCGGTGCCGCCGGAACAGCGCGGCAGCGAGACCACGGGGGACCGATGAGCACGGACGACACCGCACCGCAGGACGGATGGGGATCCGTCCCACGGGTCGCGGACATCAGCGGCACGCGCGAAGCGCCGGCGGGCGCGGCAGCGGCTCCGGCACCGCGGCCGCGCAAGCGGATGCGCCGCGGCGCACTCATCGGCATCATCGCGGGCGGAGCAGCCGTGGTGCTGCTGGCCGTCGCGGGCGGGGTCGGGTACTCGGTCGGCTCGAACACCCACGCGCCGGAACGCCAGGTCGAGGCGTTCCTCGACCACCTGCGGTCCGGCAAGGTCGACGCGGCCCTGACCGACGCCGGCATCAAGCACTCGAAGGACGACGTCCTGCTGACCGACGCCGCGTACGCGAAGGCGAAGTCACGGGTCACGGGGTACCGCATCGCCGCCACGAAGACCGACGGCGACACCGCGACGGTCGGTGCGTACCTGACGCAGAGCGGGCGCCAGGTCGCCGCCACGTTCACCCTCGACAAGACCGGCACCGACTGGGGCGTCTTCCCGAAGTGGGAGCTCCAGGCACCCGACCTCGGATCGGTGGACGTCGTCGTCCAGGCGCCGGCGGGCACCACGGTCGCGGTCGCCGGCCAGAAGGCGACCACGGACAAGACCGGCGGGCTCACCCTGCGTGCACTCCCGGGTTCGTACGACGTCGCGGTCGACGGCGGCAAGTGGTTCACGGCCGACGCCACGACGGCGGACGTCCGCGGGTTCAGCGCAGCGGAGTCGACGCCGGTGTCGATCACGACGACGCTCACCGACGACGGGAGGGCGGCTGCGACGGACGCGGTGAACGCCTGGGTGGACGGCTGCATCGCCTCGACGTCGACCACCCCGGACGGCTGCAGCTTCTACGCGTACGGCGAGAACCCGGCGAACACCTACACGGACCAGAAGTGGACGCTCGACGCCCGCCCGACCGTGCAGGTGGACGGCTGGCTCGCGGACGGCTGGATGGTCACCACGTCGTCGTACGGCTCGGCGACGTTCACGGCGAACTTCACGGGGCCGGCGGGCTCCGGCACGGCGACGGCCGGTCCGATCAACGTGAACGCCTCCGGCTACATCACGGGGTTCACCGACGCGGGCGCGACGTTCGAGTCGTCGATCGGCAACGGGTCGTCGGACACCGGCTCCTGATCACGGGTGGTCGGTTCCGTCCCGGACGGGAGGCCCGGCCCACCTCCCCGACGGCGGCTCGCCGGAACGCGTGGCGGGCTCCAGGGCGCGCCCCGCGCCCGGCGCGACCGGCCGGCGGACGGGTGTTCGCCGACGGCCGATTCCACGGGCCTCCAGGGCGACGCGCCCGGATTGATTTCGCGAGGTTACGCAGGTAGGCTCTTCCGGGTGTGCGCCCTCGGGCGCGCCCGAAAAGTTCGGCAGGTCGACGACCTGATCCGGACAGTCCGCCCCCAAACCACGTCCGCCTGACAGGCGGCCGTTCGCGTGGGCGAGGATGCCGACGGACCACGTCGGCCAGAGAACACGAGCGAAGAACCAGGAGAACAGTTGCCTACTATCCAGCAGCTGGTTCGCAAGGGTCGTACGCCCAAGGTCGTCAAGACCAAGGCACCGGCCCTCAAGGCGAACCCCCAGCAGCGTGGTGTGTGCACCCGCGTCTACACCACCACCCCGAAGAAGCCGAACTCGGCACTGCGCAAGGTCGCTCGTGTGAAGCTCTCGAACGGTACCGAGGTCACGGCCTACATCCCCGGTGAGGGCCACAACCTGCAGGAGCACTCGATGGTGCTCGTCCGCGGCGGTCGTGTGAAGGACCTCCCGGGTGTCCGCTACAAGATCATCCGTGGCGCACTGGACACCCAGGCCGTCAAGAACCGTAAGCAGGCGCGTAGCCGCTACGGCGCGAAGAAGGGTTGAGTTAGATGCCTCGTAAGGGTCCCGCCCCCAAGCGTCCCGTCGTCGCAGACCCCGTCTACGGCGCACCGATCGTCAGCCAGCTCGTCAACAAGATCCTGCTTGACGGCAAGAAGGGCCTCGCCGAGCGCATCGTCTACGACGCACTCGAAGGTGTCTCTTCCAAGAACGGCCAGGACGCCGTCGTCACGCTGAAGAAGGCGCTCGACAACGTCCGTCCGACCCTCGAGGTCCGCAGCCGCCGCGTCGGTGGCTCGACCTACCAGGTCCCGGTCGAGGTCAAGCCGCACCGTGCGAACACGCTGGCCCTGCGCTGGCTGACCTCGTACGCCAAGGCTCGCCGCGAGAAGACGATGACCGAGCGTCTCATGAACGAGATCCTCGACGCGTCGAACGGTCTCGGCGCCGCTGTCAAGCGCCGCGAGGACACCCACAAGATGGCCGAGTCGAACAAGGCCTTCGCGCACTACCGCTGGTAATCCCGGCGTACCTGGCTGATCGGTTCGGGCGCCGTCAGGGCAAGACCCACGGCGCCCGGCCGACCACCATCTCCTACAACTCTTCCGGAGGAACCCTGTGGCACAGGACGTGCTCACCGACCTGAACAAGGTCCGCAACATCGGCATCATGGCGCACATCGACGCCGGCAAGACCACGACCACCGAGCGCATCCTGTTCTACACGGGCATCACGCACAAGATCGGTGAGGTCCACGACGGCGCCGCCACGATGGACTGGATGGCGCAGGAGCAGGAACGCGGCATCACGATCACGTCGGCCGCGACGACCTGCTTCTGGGACAACAACCAGATCAACATCATCGACACCCCCGGTCACGTGGACTTCACGGTCGAGGTGGAGCGCTCGCTCCGCGTCCTCGACGGTGCCGTCGCCGTCTTCGACGGCAAGGAGGGCGTCGAGCCCCAGTCCGAGACCGTGTGGCGTCAGGCGGACAAGTACAACGTCCCGCGCATCTGCTTCGTCAACAAGATGGACAAGCTCGGTGCGGACTTCTACTTCACCGTCGACACGATCGTGAAGCGCCTCGGCGCCGAGCCCCTCGTGCTGCAGCTCCCGATCGGTGCGGAGTCCTCCTTCGAGGGCGTCGTCGACCTGGTCGAGATGCGTGCCCTCACCTGGCGCGGCGACGCCAAGGGTGACGTCCAGATGGGCGCCAAGTACGAGATCGAAGAGATCCCGGCCGACCTGGCCGACCGCGCCGCCGAGTACCGCGAGAAGCTCATCGAGCGCGTGGCCGAGGCGGACGACGAGCTCATGGAGCGCTACCTCGAGGGCGACACCGACTTCTCGGTGGCCGAGATCAAGGCTGCGATCCGCAAGCTCACCGTCAACAGCGAGCTCTACCCGGTGCTCTGCGGTTCTGCCTTCAAGAACCGTGGCGTCCAGCCGATGCTCGACGCGGTCATCGACTACCTGCCGTCGCCGCTCGACGTCCCGCCGATGATCGGCCACGACGTCAAGGACGAGGAGAAGGAGATCATCCGCAAGCCGGATGCCTCCGAGCCCTTCTCGGCGCTCGCGTTCAAGGTCGCGGTGCACCCGTTCTTCGGTCGCCTCACCTACGTCCGCGTGTACTCCGGCCACATCGAGTCCGGTGCACAGGTCATCAACTCGACCAAGGGCAAGAAGGAGCGCATCGGGAAGATCTTCCAGATGCACTCCAACAAGGAGAACCCGGTCGACGCGGTCACCGCCGGTCACATCTACGCGGTCATCGGCCTGAAGGACACCACCACCGGTGACACCCTGTGCGACCCGCAGGACCAGGTCGTCCTCGAGTCGATGACCTTCCCGGAGCCCGTCATCGAGGTGGCGATCGAGCCGAAGACCAAGGCTGACCAGGAGAAGCTCTCCACGGCCATCCAGAAGCTCGCCGAAGAGGACCCGACGTTCCGCGTCGAGCTCAACGCCGAGACCGGTCAGACGACGATCAAGGGCATGGGCGAGCTCCACCTCGACATCCTGGTCGACCGCATGAAGCGCGAGTTCAAGGTCGAGGCGAACGTCGGCAAGCCCCAGGTGGCCTACCGCGAGACCCTCACCAAGACCGTCGAGCGCTACGACTACACCCACAAGAAGCAGACCGGTGGTTCCGGTCAGTTCGCGAAGGTGCAGATCGCGCTCGAGCCGATGGAGGTCACGGCGGAGAAGGTCTACGAGTTCGAGAACGCTGTCACCGGTGGTCGCGTGCCTCGTGAGTACATCCCGTCGGTCGACGCCGGTATCCAGGACGCCATGCAGGTCGGTATCCTCGCCGGGTACCCGACCGTCGGTGTGAAGGCCATCCTCAAGGACGGCCAGGCGCACGACGTCGACTCGTCCGAGATGGCGTTCAAGATCGCCGGCTCGATGGCCTACAAGGAAGCGGCTCGCAAGGCCGGTCCGGTCATCCTCGAGCCGATCATGGCCGTCGAGGTCCGTACGCCCGAGGAGTACATGGGCGACGTCATCGGTGACCTGAGCTCGCGTCGTGGCAACATCGCCGCGATGGAGGACGCTTCCGGCGTCAAGGTGGTTCGCGCGAGCGTGCCGCTGTCCGAGATGTTCGGCTACGTCGGGGACCTTCGTTCGAAGACCTCCGGTCGTGCCGTCTACTCGATGACGTTCGAGACCTACAACCAGGTCCCGTCCAACGTCGCCGAGGAGATCGTCGCGAAGTCCAAGGGGGAGTGACGCTCTCCCGAGCGTGCTCTCCACAGGCGGGGGCGCCCGGCGACGGGCCCCTCGCCACCAAGTAAAGTAAAGACACACACACCGCGTGCCAACGGTTCGGCATCCCTGACAGGGGTGCTCCCGGGGGTCTCGCATCCGAGTCCTGAGGAGGACCCACAGTGGCCAAGGCCAAGTTCGAGCGCACCAAGCCGCACGTCAACATCGGAACCATCGGTCACGTCGACCACGGCAAGACCACGCTCACGGCGGCGATCACCAAGGTTCTGCACGACCAGTACCCGGACCTCAACGAGGCCCGTGACTTCGCTCAGATCGACAACGCTCCCGAAGAGCGCCAGCGCGGCATCACGATCAACATCTCGCACGTCGAGTACCAGACCGACAAGCGCCACTACGCGCACGTCGACGCTCCTGGTCACGCCGACTACGTGAAGAACATGATCACCGGTGCGGCCCAGATGGACGGCGCGATCCTCGTGGTCGCCGCCACCGACGGTCCCATGCCCCAGACGCGTGAGCACGTGCTGCTCGCCCGCCAGGTCGGCGTGCCGTACATCGTCGTCGCGCTGAACAAGTCCGACATGGTCGACGACGAGGAGATCCTGGAGCTCGTCGAGCTCGAGGTCCGTGAGCTCCTCGGCTCGCAGGAGTTCGACGAGGACGCCCCCGTCGTGCAGGTCTCGGCGCTCAAGGCGCTCGAGGGCGACGAGAAGTGGGTCAAGTCCGTCCAGGACCTCATGGCCCAGGTCGACGAGCACGTGCCGGACCCGGTGCGCGCCACCGACCAGCCCTTCCTCATGCCGATCGAGGACGTCTTCACGATCACCGGTCGTGGCACCGTCGTCACCGGTCGCGTCGAGCGCGGCGAGCTGGACCTCAACTCCGAGGTCGAGATCGTCGGCATCAAGCCGACCCAGAAGACCACGGTCACGGGCATCGAGATGTTCCGCAAGCTGCTCGACAAGGCAGTCGCCGGTGACAACACCGGTCTGCTCATCCGTGGCCTCAAGCGTGAGGACGTGGAGCGCGGCCAGGTCGTCGTGAAGCCGGGTTCGGTCACGCCGCACACCGAGTTCACCGCGAACGCGTACATCCTGAACAAGGAAGAGGGCGGCCGTCACAACCCGTTCTACGCGAACTACCGTCCGCAGTTCTACTTCCGCACCACGGACGTCACCGGCGTCATCACGCTGCCCGAGGGCACCGAGATGGTCATGCCCGGCGACACCGTCGCGATGACGGTCGAGCTGATCCAGCCGATCGCCATGGAAGAGGGCCTCCGCTTCGCCATCCGTGAGGGTGGTCGTACGGTCGGCGCCGGTACGGTCGAGAAGATCATCAAGTAACGCTCGTTCCTTGCGTCAGCGGGGTCGGACCTTCGGGTCCGGCCCCGCTTTCGTCGTTGCGGTGGGGGCGGGCGCGGCGGCTGCGGCTACGACTCGGCTGCGTTCTGCGGACAGACCGTGGCCGGTCGGGCAACATGTGTCGCAAGCGGCCGGACCACCCGGCCACCGGATGGCCGGGACCCCGGCCGACAGGGAGGCACCATGGCCGGCTTCGACGACATCCAGAAGAACGTCTCCGCGAAGGCGCAGGAGGTCACCGACAAGGCGAAGGCCTTCGTCGACCAGAACAGGGACAAGATCGAGGAGGCCGTCAAGAGCGAGAAGGCGGAAGAGGTCTCGGACAAGATCATCCACGGGCTCGCCGACGGCATCAAGAAGGTCACCGGCGGGAAGTTCGACGACAAGATCGACGACGCCGCCGCGAACGTCGACAAGCACGTCGGCAACGAGTAGCCCCGCTCCGACTCCTGCGATCCCACACCCGTCCGGCATGCGCCGGGCGGGTGTTCGCGTCCCTCGGAAGACCGACAACGGTGTACCCCGATCTGGGTGCATCGGTCCGTCAGTGTGCTCGATACCGTGGAGTCGCGGGACCGCCCTGGGTGCCGCGGTGACCCGAACACCCCCTCCTCGCTGCTCGACCCTGCCCGGCCGACGGCGCGGTCTGCTGTGCCTCGCGTCATCCGACGACGACTCGAGAGCACTCTCCGATGCGACTGTCCCTGCTGCCCGCGCGCCCCCGATCCGTGGCGATGGCGGTGGTGATCGCCCTCGTGACCGGTCTCCTCGCGGTGTTCGCGATCGCGCAGCCCGCGGCGGCGGCCTCGACGGTCAGCGTCACGGCGAAGGCGGACGACTCGGTCCTGAGCGGGGCACCGGCGACGGTGACGCTCACGGCGAAGAACACCGCGGATGCATCCGGTGGCACGGACCTCTACAACCTCGGGTACTCGTACACGCTGCCGGCCGGCGTGAGCTACGTCGCGGGCAAGGCGACGGCGGACGGAATGGCGCTCCCCGATCCGACCACGACGACCCTCGCGGACGGTGGCACGCTCCTCGTCTTCTCGAACGTGTCCGACCTGGTCTCGGGTGACCAGAAGTCGATCGCGTTCCAGGTCACCGCGTCCGACGCCGTCTTCCCGGTGGGCACGTCGTTCACCGGCACGGCACAGATCGCCGTGAACGACGACGCACGCAACATCCCGACGTTCGACGCCACCGGGGCTCCGGCGACGAACACGTCGAACTCGGCCACGGCGACGTCGAACCCGACGTCGATCTCCGCGATCCGCATCACGAAGGCCGAGGGCAGCCCGGAGAACGAGCTCGTCCGCGGCGTCCACGACCACCCGACGGTGTACACGCTGACCGTCCAGAACACCGCCACGGCTCCGAGCACGAACGTCACGGTGACGGACCTCCTGCCGGCGGGCCTGGAGTTCCTCGGCTGCGGCGCGATCGACAACACGACCTCGGGACCCGAGTACGCGGGCGCTCCGTCGCTGCAGTCCGCCACGGCGGCCGGCGCCACGGGTTCGTGGGACCAGAGCGCCTGCCTGACGCCGGACAGCGTCACGACGGTGGACGACGTCCCGGGACAGGGCGGCGCGGTCTTCACGAAGGTCGTCTGGTCGATCCCGACGCTGACGAACACCGCGGTCACCATCAAGTACCTCGCCGCGGTGCCGCTCTTCGAGAACACCATGGCGTTCAGCGGGCAGGGCACGGACAAGCCCGCCGGGGCCGTGTCGGCACCCGCCGCCACGGGGCTGCACGACGAGGCGAACCTCGACAACAACAACGGCCCCTCGACCCGGCAGGACACTGCCGACACCACCTCGAACGGCCGCGGACAGGAGAACACCGTCGTCGCCGCCGGGACCTACACGGGCAAGGTCGGCGGGACGGCGACCTCGGCGCAGTCCGCCAGCGCCGCACTCACCGTCGAGGCGATGGACCTCGCCGTGGCGAAGTCGGTCACCACGCCGGCGGACGGCTCGTTCGCGGCCGGGAAGTTCGCGACCTACTCGTTGGACGTGCGGGCGAGCGAGTACGAGTCGTCGGCGGGCATCACGTTCACCGACACGCTCGGCGACGGACTCTGCCCCGCGTACCCTGCGGGCACGCCCACCACGGGGACCTTCCCCGCGGACTGCACGCTCGCGATGAACGCGTCGCTGGACCAGCAGATGACGAACGCCACCGTGGACCGTGTCGCCTACGACGCCGCGACGGGGAAGTTCACGATCTCGTTCCACATCGCGGACCTGGCAGCAGACGGCGCGACGACCGTCCGGTACCAGGCGCTCATGCGGACCGCCTACTCGGTCACGGGCTCAGGCGGGCCGACGTCCGCCGGTGACTCGTTCGACAACACGGTCGCGATGACGGGCACCTCCACCGGCGTCCACGGCGACAGCGGTGCCACGAAGGTGGTCGACGACTCCCGGGCGTCCATCACGTCGAAGGCCCCGACGATCACGAAGTCCGTCCTGCCGCGGAGCGCGAGCGACGGCGTGACGAGCTCCGCCGACTGCTCCGCGGCCGGCCGGCCCGGCTCCTACGTGACGACCACCCCGAGCGACGCCTTCCAGCTCGGGGACCTGGTCTGCTTCAAGCTGCAGGTGGACTTCCCGGCCGGCGTCCAGAGCCGCAACGCGACGATCACCGACATGCTCCCCGTGCACACCACGGCCGGCAGCAGCTGGGCCGAGGACACCGACTGGTCCTACGGGACGGAGAGCACGGTCCCGGAGTCGGACGTCGCCCTGACGTCCTCGTCGTCGACGACGGGCGCGTTCGCGATCGGGCACACGGTCTCCGGCGCGAGCGGCACGTACGTGGACGGCGACGCCGACGGTGCACGGGTCGTGCTCTACGTCGCCGCGCGCATCACCTCGCAGGGCTCGAGCGCGACGAAGGTCGACCTCGCCGACAACCTCATGAAGGTCGCCCAGCAGAACACCGCCGGCGCCGTGACGAGTCTCCGCACCTCGGTCGGCTACGCCGTCGCCGGGACGCCCACCGCGACCCTCGCGAAGGACATCGTCGACGCCAGCGGTTCGGTCACGAACCCGCCGACGACGACCGAGGGCGCGACGCTGCACTACCGCCTGACCGTCGGCAACCGACCGGCGACGGGCTCCAGCGCGGCCATCGGTGACGTCACGGTGTGGGATGCGCTCCCCGCCGGAGTCGATTGTGCTGCGGTCTCGGCGATCTCGGACGACGGTGCCTGCGGTCCGGCTCCGACCGGCGCCGCGTCGCAGTACGCGTCCTCGCGCTACCTCCGCTGGACGATCCCCTCGATCGACGCCGCTGCCACGAAGGCGCTGACGTACGACCTGACCGTGCCGACCCCCGGGTACGTCGGCACGGCGTACGCCAACACCGCGTCGGTCACCAGCTTCACGACCACGACGAACGCGGACACGACGACCACCTGGATCCCGGCGAAGGCTGCTGGGAGCACCTTCACCGCGACGCCGGCGCCGGGGCAGGGGACGGCGCCGAACGCCGACGCTGCACGATCCGTGTCGATCCCGGCCGTGGCGGTCGAGAAGCGCGGCGGCTCGGTCGCCGGCTCCACGACGAACCTCTCCGGGGACACCGCGGCGCCCGGCCAGGGCGTGACGTACACCTACTCGGCCACCGTCCCGGCGCACACGAGCGTCGGCAACGGTACGCTCAGCGACCCGTTGCCGACCGGTGTCTCGACGACGTCCGCGAGCAGCTGGACCCTGACCTTCCCGGACGGCAGCACGATCACCGTGCCGGCTTCGGCCCGGTCGACCGACGTCGACGGGACCTACGCCGGGCAGACCTTCACGCTGACCGGGACGGGGAACACGCTCGGCGCCGGCGCCGTGGTCTTCCCCACGACCTTCGACAACGCCGGGGACTCGACCGCGGTCTTCTCCGTCACCGCATCCGGGCTCGTGGTGACGAAGGGGGTCGGGAAGTACGACGCGTCCGGCACCGCACCCGGCGCCGTCACGAACACGGCGACGTTCTCGTCGAAGCCGGCCGACGGGACCCCGTCGACGAGCTCCGCGGCGAAGACGATCGCGGTCCAGCCGCCGCAGGTCGGCATCTCGAAGACCAACAACCTGGGCGGCCGGACCGTCGCCGGTCGGGACACGGTGACGTGGACGCTGACGGCGAAGAACACCGCGTCCACCGCGGACGCACGGTCGACCGTGATCGCGGACTGCTTCCCCGACGAACTCACCCTCACGAGCAGCTCGCGTGCCGAGAGCACGCCGACGAGCGCGCAGCAGACCGCACTGGGCAGCTGCCCGACCGGCACCACGCTGCACACGTGGTCGGTGGGCACCCTGGCCGCCGGCGCCTCCGCGACGATCACCGTCACCGCGACGGTGGGGACGGCCGCCCCCGCCGGACGGCAGTACGTGAACACCGCCAGGGTCCTCGCGTCCAGCCTCGACACCGACTACGCCACGGCGAACACGTCCTTCGTGCAGGTCGCGACCACGACGAACTCGGTGACCGTGACCGGACCGTCCATCGCGAAGACGCTCACGGCGCCGACGTGGAACGCCACGACCGGTGCCGGCACGGGCACCGCGACGACGAACCCCGCGAACAAGAACGCGCTCCCGATCCGCGCCGGCGACACCGCGACCTACCGCATCACCGCGACCGTCCCGGCGAACGTCGCGATGTACGACGGCCGGATCACGGACACCCTGCCGAAGGGCATGACCGCGGTCGGGACCCCGACCGCGACCGCGAGCGACTCCTCGGTCACCGTCACCCCGTCGGTCACCTCCGGGACCGTCACGGTGCGGATCTCCGACATCGCGTCGGGGCTCGCCGCACCGCTGACGATCACGGTCGACGTCCCCGTGCAGCTCGGTGCGGGTCAGCTGTCGGGCACCGCGTACTCGAACACCGCGAAGCTCGCCTACGACCGGACGGCGAAGGGGGCCGAGCCGACCGACGCATCGACGACGTCGAACCAGGCGAACGCCACCGCGGTGACCCCGTCCCTCGCGATCGCGAAGTCGGCGACGGTCGCCGGGCAGACCACGACGACCGCGAAGGCCGAGCCGGGCCAGGACATCACCTACGCGGTGACGGTCTCGAGCTCCGGTTCGCCCGCGTACGGCACGAGCGTCACCGACTGCGTGCCGGACGGCATCGTGGTCGACCCCGCACGGATCTCCGGCGGCGGCACGCTCAGCACCGACGCGAAGTGCGGCGGCGGTGTCATCACCTGGCCCAGCACGACCTTCGGCACCGGTTCCACGACCACGTACACGTACCACGCCGTGCTCGACGAGGACACGAAGCTGACCGGCGACGCCCTGGTGAACACCGCCTCGACGGGCACGTACACCTCGCTCCCGGACGGTGACGGCGGCTCGTACGGCCCCACCACCGCGAGCGCGTCGGTGACTCCGTCGTTCCCGTCGGTCGCCGTGGCGAAGTCCAACGACACCGCCGGCGGGCTGTCCTACGTCGGCGTCCCGTCCGACTTCACGGTGACGTTCACGAACACCGGCAGCGCCGCGACCTCCGTCGCCGCGCGGGACGTCCTGCCCGACGGGTGGACCTACGACGCCGGCAGCTCGACGACCACCAGGAACGGTGGCGCCAGCGCGGCCGCTCCCGACCCGTCAGCGGCCGGGACCACGCTCACCTGGGCCGACCTCGGGACGCTCGGGACCAACGAGACCCTGACGCTGCACTACCGCGCGACCCCGACGACGGCCGCTGCCACGGCGGCCGGCACGGCGACGAAGCACACGAACCACGTCACCGCGACGATCACGGACGCCTCCGGCGGCACCGGGTACGACGGCGGCGCCGGCTCGTTCACCACCTACCCGAAGCAGCAGGACGGCACCGCGGGGACCGACGCGACCGCGACCGCCGCGATCGCCGCGGCCGACCTGTCGATCGCCAAGAAGGCGACGACCGCGGACGTGGTGGCCGGCGCGACCACGGCGAAGGCCTGGACGATCGTGGTCACGAACACCGGCGGGGACGCCGCACACGGCACGACCGTGGTGGACACCGTCGCCGGGCTCCCGGACGGCGCCACGCTGCGGTTCACCGGGTCGGGCTGGACGTGCACGACGACGGGCACGGACGAGCAGACCTGCGCCAACGGTGCCGTGGTCGCGTCGGGCTCGGCGTTCCCGGAGCTCGACGTCGCACTGACGCTGCCCGCCGACGCACCGCTCACCGCGATCCGCAACAGCGCGACGATCCACCAGGGCACCGGCCAGACGTTCGACCCGAACGACGGGAACGACTCGGACTCGGCGAGCACCACCCCGGTCGCGATCGCGGACCTCGCCATCACGAAGACGGCCGCTGCCGATCGCTTCACCGCCGGTGGGACGGCTTCGTGGACCCTCTCGGTGCAGAACATCCGTGACCCTGCCGAGCAGAGCGTCTCCGACGCCCGCGGCACCGTCACCGTGACCGACACGCTGCCGAGCACCGTACGGCTCGAGCAGGCGACCGTCGCGGCCGACAGCGGGTGGACGTGCGACACCGACGGCAACACCCTCACCTGCACCCGTGACGGTCTGGCGAACGGGACGACCGCACCGCCGATCACCGTCACGGCGACTGTGCAGCCGGACACGACGGCGTCGCAGACGATCGCGAACACCGCCCGCGTCGCCGTCGACCCGTCGACGACCGACCCGAAGGCGTCGAACGACGTCAGCAACACGAGCACCCCGGTCGACGACACCACCTCGCTGACGATCGCGAAGGCGTTCTCGAGCGACCGCCTCGTGGCGGGCGAGCCGGCGGACTGGACCATCACGGTCCGGAACACCGGTACGGCCGACGCGCGGAAGGTCGTCGTGACCGACGCGCTCGAGTCGGGGACGAGCCTCCAGGGCGGGTCGCAGGCCGACGGCGACTGGACGTGCACGTCGGACGACACGGTCTCCTGCGTGCTCGACGGCACCCTGCGTGCCGGGACAATGTCGTCGTTCACCATCACGGTGACGACGCCTGCCGACCTCTCCGGCACCCTCGCGAACACCGCCGTGGTGCGCTCGGACAACGCGGCGACGCAGACGGCGAGCACCTCCAGCGCTGCGACGCAGACGGTCGGACTGCGGGTCACGAAGACCGCGGACGTCCAGTCGGTCGACGCAGGGGAGGACGTCACCTACACGATCCAGGTCGCGAACCCGGACGGGCCGTCCGACCTGCCGGCGGGCGACGCGACCACCCCGAGCGTCCGCGTGCAGGACACGCTGCCGGTCGGCGTCGAGTACGTCGGGCTGACCGACGGGACCGCCGCGCACTGGACCGTGGAGTCGAACGTCGACGGCGTCCTGACCCTCGTGAGCACCGACGGCATCGCCGCGGGTGCCACCGATCCGGACACCATCGGCGTCGTGGTGCACGTCCCGGCCTCGTTCCGTGGCTCGTCCATCGTGAACACCGCGACCGCCGCGCCGGTCACCGCGAAGGGGGAGACGGCGCACGACGACGCGACCGTCGGCGTCACCACCTCCGCGGACCTGTCGATCACGAAGACCAGGACCAGCGCGGCCTCGGCCGACGCCGGGACGGACGTGACGTACGACGTGACCGTGACGAACGCCGGCCCCTCGGACGCCCAGCGCGTCACGTGGACCGACACCGCCCCGGCCGGGATGACCGTGACCGCGGTCACCACGGACGACGCCGCGTGGGAACAGGGCGTCGACCCGACCACCTGGTCCACCGGCACGCTCGCGTCCGGTGCGTCCGCCACGTTCCACGTGACGGCGGCGATCGCCTCGGGGACGCCGGCCGGCACGCTCCGGAACACGGCGACGGTCTCCTCGGCGACGGACGACCCGGATCCCTCGGACGACACCGCGGGTGCCGACGTCGACGTGACCACGCACGCCGCGCTGACGCTGTCGAAGACCCCGGTCGACCGGGCCGGGTCGACGGACCGTTCCACGACGACCACCGCCGGCGGCCAGCAGGTCTGGTACCTGCAGGTGCGCAACGAGGGACCGTCCGACGAGCAGCCGGACACCGTCGTCACCGACCAGCTGCCGGAGGGCATGCGGTTCGTGGCCGCGCAGTCCGACGGCGCCGTCTGGACCTGCGACGGCACGACGGACACGACCGTCGTGACGTGCACGCTGGGATCGACCGTCGTCGCGGGCACGGATGCGCCGGGACTCTGGCTGACCACGGCGATCGCGTCGGGCTACACTGCCGGCGCGATCGAGAACCGTGCGGCGATCACCGCGCAGGGCACCCCGGAGCCGGTCGGCACCAACGGCGGGACGGCAACGGCCCCGCTGCCGGTCGCCGCCGTCGCGAACGTGCAGATCAGCATCGGGCACACCGGGAAGGCCGTGATCGGGAAGGACCTGCCCGAGACGGTGCAGATCCGGAACGCCGGGCTCTCCGACGCAGCGGCCGTCACCGCGACGTACACGTTGCCGAAGGGCCTGACGTACGTCTCCACCGAGGCGGACCCGGCGTGGACGGTCACCGGGGTCGTCGCGAACCCCGACGGCAGCACGACGGTGTCGTTCGCGCTGAGCGGCACGCTGCCGGCCGGCACGCTGGCGCCGGCGATCACGGTGCACCAGACGCCCACCGCTGCTGCCTACCCCGGCGTGACGCCGACGGCCACGGTCGCGACGACGACCACCGAGACGACGCTGGCGGACAACGACGCCGACGACGAGCTCGCGGTCCAGCCGCTCTCGAGCCTGTCCGTGACGAAGTCGCACACCGGCGAGCTCGTCCGCGGGAGCACGGTCGGGTACACGATCACGGTCAGCAACGCCGGACCCACCGAGGACCCTGGTCCCGTCGTGGTCACCGACGCACTGCCGGCGGGCCTGTCGTTCGTGAGCGTCGACGACCGCGCCGCCACCTGCACGACCGGCTCGACGGTGTCCTGCACGCTCGACGAGCCGCTCGCCAGCGGTGACCGGATCGCGATCCAGCTGACCGTCCGGGTCACCGCGGACGCCCCCGACCGCATCACCAACGTCGCGACCGTCCGGTCCGCGACGACGCAGGTGACCGGCGCGGTCGCGATGGACCCGCTCCGCGCGAGCGACCCGGCGCCGGTCCGCGCCGACCCGCAGCCCCGTGCGCTGGCGTTCACCGGTGCGGCGGGCCTCGGGCTCGGTGGAGCGCTCGCGTTGCTCGCGCTCTCGGTCGGTCTGCTCCTGCTCCTGGTCCGCCGCCGACGCGACGCACGGTGACCGAGCGGCCTGCGGTGACCGCCTGACGGACGGGAGGACCGGTGCACGCCCGCACCGGTCCTCCCGTCCGTCGTCGGTCGGCACCACCCCGTCGGCCGGCCGGTTCCACCGGTTCGCGGTGCGCGATCCGTCGCTTGCTGCTGCCCCGCTGAGGCGGGACGTGTTTGCTCGGAGGGGTGACACGCCTCCGCAGATCCGCGACCAACGGTCGTGGCTACCACCGCGTCCGCTCGGGCAAGGGATTCTCGTACCGTGACCCCGACGGGCAGACCGTCACGGACCCGGACGTCCGGAAGCGCCTCGAGGACCTCGTCGTGCCGCCGGCGTGGGAGGACGTCTGGATCTCGCCGTACGACAACGGCCACGTCCTCGCCACCGGCATCGACGCGGTCGGACGGCGGCAGTACATGTACCACCCGTCCTGGCGAGAGCGGATGGACCGCATCAAGTACGACCGGGCGCTCGCCCTCGCGGAGTCGCTCCCGAGCGCACGCCGCGGCGTCACGCTCGACCTGCGACGCCCCGAGCCGGATCGGCGTCGTGCGCTCGCTGCAGCGTTCCGGATGCTCGACCAGGGATCGCTGCGAGTCGGGTCGGAACGGTACGCGTCCGAGCACGGCAGCCGGGGCCTCTCCACGTTGCTCTGCGCGCACGCGCACGTGTCCGGTGACGACATCGAGCTCTCCTTCCCCGGCAAGAGCGGGCAGGAGTGGTCGTCGTCCATCCACGACGCCGACCTGTCGAGCGTGATCGCCGGGATGAAGCGCCGCGGGCCCACGGCGCGGCTGCTGTCCTTCCGTGCGACCAGGGGCGCCGACTGGGAGCCGCTGTCGGCCGAGGACATCAACGCCTACGTCAAGGAGCGCGCAGGCGACGAGTTCACCGCGAAGGACTTCCGGACGCTGCACGGCACGGTCGCGGCGGCGATCGACCTGGCGGAGACCGGACCGCAGTCCAGCGAGACGAAGCGGAAGCATGCGGTGTCACACGCGGTCAAGGCGGCGAGCGAGGTCCTCGGCAACACCCCGACGGTGGCCAGACAGAGCTACGTCGATCCCCGTCTGCTCGACGCGTACGAGCACGGCGAGACCATCGATCCGAAGCGCGAGCACGCCGCGGAGTCCGAGGTCCGGGCACTGCTCTACCGCCAATGACCTCCATCGGTGCCGCGACACGTCCGCGATGACGTACCGTTGACCCTCGTGCCGTCCCACCCCCACGCGGCACGGAAGGACCCACATCAGTCGTGACCGACGAGTGCATCCACGGATTCCCCACCGAACTCTGCGACATCTGCGCGCCTCGACAGCGCGAGGTGCCCGACGTCCCCAAGGCCCCTGCGCCGCGGCGCACCCGCGTCAGCACCTCGCTGCGGTCGACCCCCGGCGGTTCGCCCGCCCGCGCGAAGGCGACCGCGCTGCGTACCGCTGAGCCGGACATGCCGGCCGCCCGGGTCTTCGGCGCCCTGCGCGCACACCACGTGACCCACATCGACAACTTTGACGGGATCGTCGCGGACGGGGCGATCCTCGCGTCCGACGCCGTCACGCCGTCCTACGACATCAGCGCCCCTGCTGCCCGCGAGGCCCGCGCGGCGGCGACCGCGCCCGACGGGTCGAGCGTCGCCAGCCACGTGCCGTTCTCGCTCTCGCCCGACGGCGCGCGCTGGGACGAGGTCCGACGCGGGGCGCACGACACCGAGCGCTGGTCCGACGCCGCCCGGCACGCCCGTGGCGTCGACTACGTCGTGCTCGTCGTCCCCACCGCGGCCTTCGGCGCCTCGGTGATCCTGGCTGACACGGACGCCGACGCCGAGGACGTCCGGTTCGCGGTCGGTCCGGAGGCCGCGGCGAACCTGCTGCGCCGCACGGACCTCACCGACCCGGAGATGCACGGTGTGGAGGTCCTCGCCGGGCCGAGCGTGCCGTTCTCCTCGGTCGCGGTCATCGGCGTGCCGAACGACCGCGCACGCCACGCGGTGAAGGACATCCTCTCCGAGCACGGTGGGCACGTCCCGCGTGTCGCGGTCTTCCCGCCGTGGTTCGTGCCGCCGGTCGTCCCCGACGAGGACTGACCCGAACACAGAACCCCAGAACGGACACAGCACCGCGCGACTGCGTGGTGCTGTGTCCGTTTCGCGGTTCGGCGGGGGCGTCCGTGCCCCCCCTCGGGACGTGCGCTGCGCGGCGGACGCGAGCCGGGCCTCCAGGCCGGTGGATCCGCGGCAGACCGGGGAAGTACGCTGGTCTCGACACGCCCGGGGGAGCGCGACACGCCCGGGTTGCACGGAACCCCGGGCTATGGGAGACTTGTCCGGTTCCGAAATTCCTGGGGCGTTCGCGCCCCGAAGGATCACTGCACTGGCAGTGCACAACCCCCCTGTTCAGCAGGGCTGGGTTGGGCCGCAGGCAGCAGAACACATCGAAGCCCCACAACGTGACGGACACCCGTGTCCGGAGCCGGGGTGGCGATACGTCCACGCGGGCCGTCGTGTGCACCACGGCATGACCGTCCGCGCGGTTGACAGGAGAACAGCGGTCATCCCCAGCGGATGCGTCCGGTGATTCACGCAAACAGCCAGGTCCGCACAGGGCGGAACCCGGCGGCGTCAGGCGGCCCGAGGGTGCGCGGCGCAGAGAGGACAGAGAACACATGGCGGGACAGAAGATCCGCATCCGGCTCAAGTCGTACGACCACGAGGTCATCGACACGTCGGCCCGGAAGATCGTCGACACGGTGACCCGTGCCGGTGCGACCGTGGTCGGCCCGGTGCCGCTCCCCACCGAGAAGAACGTGATCGCAGTGATCCGTTCTCCCCACAAGTACAAGGACTCGCGCGAGCACTTCGAGAAGCGCACGCACAAGCGGGTCATCGACATCGTCGACCCGACGCCGAAGGCCGTCGACTCGCTCATGCGTCTCGACCTCCCGGCCGACGTCAACATCGAGATCAAGCTGTAAGGGGGCTGAACTGATGGCGAACACAACCAAGACCGTCAAGGGCCTCCTCGGCAAGAAGCTCGGGATGACCCAGGTGTGGGACGAGAACAACAAGTTCATCCCCGTCACCGTGATCGAGGTCGGCCCGAACGTGGTCACCCAGATCCGCAACGTGGAGCGCGACGGCTACGAGGCGATCCAGATCGCCGCGGGCCAGATCGACCCCCGCAAGGTGAACAAGCCGGCCGCTGGCCACTTCGAGGCCGCCGGGGTCACCCCGCGCCGCACCCTCACCGAGATCCGCACGTCGGACGCGGGCGAGTACACGCTGGGCCAGGAGCTCACCGTCGACGCCACGTTCGAAGCCGGCGCGAAGGTCGACGTCGTCGGCACGAGCAAGGGCAAGGGCTTCGCGGGTGTCATGAAGCGCCACGGCTTCGCCGGCGTCTCCGCATCGCACGGTGCCCACCGCAACCACCGCAAGCCCGGCTCGATCGGTGCTTCCTCGACCCCGTCGCGTGTCTTCAAGGGCATGCGCATGGCCGGTCGCATGGGTGGAGAGCGCGTGACCGTCCTCAACCTCACGGTGCACGCCGTCGACGCCGAGAAGGGTCTGCTGCTCGTCAAGGGCGCCGTCCCCGGTGCTCGCGGTCGCTCCGTCTTCGTCCGCACCGCCGTGAAGGGTAAGTGATCATGGCCACCACGACTGCAACCACGATCGACGTCCTCGACGTCTCTGGCGTCAAGTCCGGCTCCGTCGAGCTCCCCGCCGAGCTCTTCGACGTCGAGACCAACGTCCCGCTGATCCACCAGGTCGTCACCGCGCAGCGCGCCGCTTCGCGTCAGGGCACCCACAAGACCAAGAACCGCGGCGAGGTCCGCGGTGCCGGTCGCAAGCCGTTCAAGCAGAAGGGCACCGGCCGCGCCCGTCAGGGATCGGTGCGTGCTCCTGAGCACACCGGCGGTGGCGTCGTCCACGGACCGACCCCGCGCGACTACTCGCAGCGCACCCCGAAGAAGATGATCGCCGCTGCTCTGCTCGGCTCGCTCTCGGACCGCGCCCGCGGTGGCCGTATCTCCGCTGTGGAGGGCTTCGTCGCGGCCGAGGTGCCGTCGACCAAGACCGCCCGCACGCTCCTCGAGAAGGTCGCGCCCGTCAAGAACGTGCTCGTCGTGCTCGAGTCGGACGACGAGCTCACGCTCAAGTCGATCCGCAACCTGCCGAACGTCCACGCGCTCTCGTACGGCCAGCTGAACGCATACGACGTCCTCGTGTCGGACGCCATCGTCTTCAGCAAGAGCGCCCTCGACGCCTTCATCGCGTCGAAGACCGCGAAGGAGATCTCCGCATGAGCGGCTTCAACAAGGACCCGCGCGACATCATCATCGCGCCCGTCGTGTCGGAGAAGAGCTACAGCCTCATCGACCAGGGCAAGTACACGTTCCTCGTGGACCCCCGCGCGAACAAGACCGAGATCAAGCTCGCCATCGAGAAGATCTTCGAGGTCAAGGTCGCCGGCATCAACACGCTGAACCGTCCTGGCAAGACCCGTCGCACGCGTTTCGGCATCGGCAAGCGCAAGGACACCAAGCGCGCCATCGTGACGCTCAAGTCCGGTTCGATCGACATCTTCACGGCTGTCGGCTGAGGACCAGAGGGATAAATCATGGCTATTCGTAACTACAAGCCGACGACCCCGGGTCGTCGCGGCTCGTCGGTCGCCGACTTCGCCGAGATCACCCGTTCGACGCCGGAGAAGTCCCTGCTTCGTCCGCTGCCGAAGACCGGTGGCCGGAACAGCTCGGGCCGCATCACGACCCGTCACATCGGTGGTGGCCACAAGCGCCAGTACCGCGTGATCGACTTCCGTCGTCACGACAAGGACGGCGTCGACGCCAAGGTCGCGCACATCGAGTACGACCCGAACCGCACGGCGCGCATCGCGCTCCTGCACTTCGTGGACGGCACCAAGCGCTACATCCTCGCGCCGAACAAGCTCAAGCAGGGCGACGTCGTCGAGCAGGGCCCCGGTGCTGACATCAAGCCCGGCAACAACCTGCCGCTCCGCAACATCCCCGTGGGTACGGTCATCCACGCGATCGAGCTCCGCCCCGGTGGCGGCGCCAAGCTCGCGCGTTCGGCCGGCGCCTCGGTGCGTCTCGTCGCCAAGGACGGCCCCTACGCGCAGCTCCGTCTGCCGTCGGGCGAGGTTCGCAACGTCGACGCCCGTTGCCGCGCCACCATCGGCGAGGTCGGCAACGCCGAGCAGTCGAACATCAACTGGGGCAAGGCCGGCCGCATGCGCTGGAAGGGCGTCCGCCCGACCGTGCGTGGTGTCGCGATGAACCCGATCGACCACCCGCACGGTGGTGGTGAGGGCAAGACGTCCGGTGGTCGTCACCCGGTCAGCCCCTGGGGCCAGGCCGAGGGTCGCACGCGCAAGCCGAACAAGCCGAGCGACAAGCTCATCGTCCGTCGCCGTAACGCCGGCAAGAAGCGCAAGTAGGAGTTCAGAAGATGCCACGCAGTCTGAAGAAGGGCCCCTTCGTCGACGAGCACCTGCTTCGCAAGGTCGTCACGCAGAACGAGGCCAACACGAAGAACGTGATCCGTACGTGGTCGCGCCGTTCGATGATCGTCCCGAACATGCTCGGGCACACCATCGCGGTGCACGACGGACGCAAGCACATCCCGGTGTTCGTCACCGAATCGATGGTCGGTCACAAGCTCGGCGAGTTCGCGCCGACCCGTACCTTCCGCGGTCACGTGAAGGACGACAAGAAGGGCCGTCGCCGCTAAGGCGGCGACGCAGAGGAGGAACGAAATGGTGGAGTCGATCGCACGCGTGCGACACATCCGCGTCACGCCTCAGAAGGCCCGTCGCGTCATCGAGCTGATCCGCGGCAAGCAGGCCCACGAGGCGCTCGCCATCCTGAAGTTCGCCCCCCAGGGCGCTTCGGAGCCCGTGTACAAGCTGGTCGCCTCGGCGATCGCCAACGCACGTGTCAAGGCGGACTCGACGAACAGCTTCCTCGACGAGCGCGACCTCTACGTGAGCCGCGTCTTCGTCGACGAAGGCACGACCCTCAAGCGGTTCCAGCCGCGTGCTCAGGGCCGGGCCTTCCGGATCAACAAGCGCACCAGCCACATCACGGTGGTCCTCGCGACCCCTGACGAGGCCGAGGCTGCTGCCGCGACGAGCAAGAAGGCGAGCAAGTAATGGGCCAGAAGGTCAACCCGTACGGCTTCCGCCTCGGGATCACGACGGACCACGTCTCGCACTGGTTCACCGACAGCACGAAGCCGGGTCAGCGCTACGCCGACTACGTCGCCGAGGACATCAAGGTGCGTCAGTACCTGAAGAAGACCCTCGACCGTGCCGGCGTCGCCCGCATCGAGCTCGAGCGCACCCGTGACCGTGTCCGCGTGGACATCCACACGGCGCGTCCGGGCATCGTCATCGGCCGCCGCGGCGCCGAGGCGGAGCGCATCCGTGGCGAGCTCGAGAAGCTCACCAAGAAGCAGATCCAGCTCAACATCCTCGAGGTCAAGAACCCCGAGACCGAGGCCCAGCTCGTCGCGCAGGGCATCGCGGAGCAGCTCTCCGCTCGTGTCGCGTTCCGTCGCGCCATGCGCAAGGGCCTCCAGGGTGCACAGCGCGCCGGTGCCAAGGGTGTCCGCATCCAGGTCGCCGGCCGTCTCGGCGGCGCCGAGATGTCGCGCTCGGAGTTCTACCGCGAGGGCCGCGTGCCCCTGCACACGCTCCGCGCCAACATCGACTACGGCTTCTACGAGGCCCGGACGACGTTCGGTCGCATCGGCGTGAAGGTGTGGATCTACAAGGGCGACATCACGAACAAGGAGCTCGCTCGCGAGCAGGCGAACCAGCGTTCGTCGCGCCCCGAGCGTCGTGGAGGCCCGCGTGGCGACCGCGGTGACCGTCGTGGCGGCGACCGCGGCGACCGTGGCGGCCGCGAGCAGCAGGCCCCGCAGGACGCGCCGGCCGGCGCAGGAGTTGAGGCGTAACCATGCTTATCCCCCGTCGAGTCAAGCACCGCAAGCAGCACCACCCGAAGCGTTCGGGTCAGGCGACCGGTGGCACCAAGGTCTCCTTCGGTGACTACGGCATCCAGGCCCTGACCCCCGCTTACGTGACCAACCGTCAGATCGAGTCCGCTCGTATCGCCATGACGCGTCACATCAAGCGTGGCGGCAAGGTGTGGATCAACATCTACCCGGACCGCCCGCTCACGAAGAAGCCTGCCGAGACCCGCATGGGTTCCGGTAAGGGTTCGCCCGAGTGGTGGATCGCGAACGTCAAGCCGGGCCGCGTGCTCTTCGAGCTCTCCGGCGTCAGCGAGGACATCGCCCGTGAGGCGTTGACCCGTGCAATTCACAAGCTGCCCCTCAAGGCACGCATCATCAAGCGCGAGGAGGGCGACGCATAATGGCGATCGGTTCCAAGGAGCTCCGTCCGACGGAGCTCGACACGTTCGAGAACGAGCGTCTTGCTGACGAGCTGAAGAAGGCCAAGGAGGAGCTCTTCAACCTCCGCTTCCAGTCGGCCACCGGCCAGCTGGAGAGCCACGGTCGTCTTCGTGCCGTCAAGCGCGACATCGCCCGGATCTACACCGTCCTCCGCGAGCGCGAGCTCGGCATCCGTGCCACCCCCGCGCCCGTCGAGACCGCAACCAAGGCCAAGAAGTCGACGAAGAAGGCTGACAAGCCGGTCGAGTCGACCGAGGCCGAGACCGCCGAGGAGAACTGATGGCGAACGAAGAGAAGGACTCCGCCGCCCTCACCCGCGGCTACCGCAAGACGCGCCGTGGTTACGTGACCAGCGACAAGATGGACAAGACCATCGTCGTCGAGGTCGAGGACCGCGTGAAGCACGCCCTCTACGGCAAGGTCATCCGCCGCACCTCCAAGGTGAAGGCACACGACGAGGCCGGCTCGGCCGGTGTCGGCGACCTCGTCGTGATCAGCGAGACCCGTCCCCTCAGCGCCTCCAAGCGCTGGCGCCTGGTCGAGATCCTCGAGAAGGCCAAGTAGGCCTCGCGGCCCGCTTGCGGAAATAGGAGACAGCAGTGATTCAGCAGGAATCCCGCCTGAAGGTCGCCGACAACACGGGTGCCAAGGAGATCTTGACCATCCGCGTGCTCGGTGGCTCGGGTCGTCGCTACGCCGGTCTCGGTGACGTCATCGTCGCCACGGTGAAGGACGCCATCCCCGGCGGCAACGTGAAGAAGGGTGACGTCGTCAAGGCGGTCATCGTTCGCACCAAGAAGGAGACCCGTCGCAACGACGGCTCCTACATCAAGTTCGACGAGAACGCGGCAGTGATCCTCAAGGCTGACGGCGACCCGCGCGGCACGCGCATCTTCGGTCCGGTCGGTCGCGAGCTTCGTGACAAGAAGTTCATGAAGATCATCTCGCTCGCGCCGGAGGTGCTGTAAGCCATGGCGAACATCAAGAAGGGTGACCTGGTCCAGGTCATCACGGGCGCGACGCAGGAGCGTGGCGGCGACCGTGGCAAGCAGGGCAAGGTCATCGAGGTCCTCACGGACAAGAACCGCGTCGTCGTCGAGGGCGTGAACTTCGTCACGAAGCACGTCCGCGTCGGCCAGACGCAGCGTGGTTCGAAGACCGGCGGCATCGAGCAGCACGAGGCCCCGATCCACGTGTCGAACGTCGCGATCGTCGACCCCAAGACGAAGAAGCCGACCCGCGTCGGCTTCCGCACCGAAGAGGTGGAGAAGGACGGTGTCAAGAAGACCGTCCGAGTCCGCTACGCCAAGAAGTCTGGTGAGAAGCTCTGATGACTGACACGACTGCCGCGACGGCTGACAAGGTCCAGCCGCGCCTGAAGCAGAAGTACAAGAACGAGATCAAGGCGGCGCTGACCGAGCAGTTCGGCTACGCGAACGTCCACCAGGTCCCCGGCCTGGTCAAGGTCGTCGTGAACACCGGTGTCGGCGAGGCAGCTCGCGACTCGAAGATCATCGAGGGGGCCATCAAGGACCTCACGGCGATCACCGGTCAGAAGCCGCAGGTCACGATGGCCCGCAAGTCCATCGCGCAGTTCAAGCTGCGTGAGGGCCAGGCCATCGGCGCGCACGTCACCCTCCGTGGCGACCGTGCGTGGGAGTTCCTGGACCGCCTGCTCTCGCTGGCGCTTCCCCGTATCCGCGACTTCCGTGGTCTCAGCGACCGCCAGTTCGACGGCAACGGCAACTACACCTTCGGTCTCACGGAGCAGAGCATGTTCCACGAGATCGACCAGGACCGCATCGACCGTGTCCGCGGCTTCGACATCACCGTCGTGACCACCGCGAAGACGGACGACGAGGGGCGCGCGCTGCTCAAGCAGCTCGGCTTCCCGTTCCGCTCTGCCGAGCAGACGGTCTAAACTACTTCGGGCGCTGCGGGCCGAAGGACTCTCGAGTCCTCCGGCCCGCACGCACGAACACAGACTCCGGGGAATCGCCCTGGAGTCACTCGATCGCTCAGGTCGGCATTCGTGGAACGGGTGTCGAAACCAGGCGAGAAACGGAATCACATCATGACGATGACCGATCCGGTCGCAGACATGCTGACCAGATTGCGGAACGCGAACTCGGCGCACCACGACGCCGTCTCGCTTCCGAGCAGCAAGCTCAAGACCACCATCGCTGACATCCTCAAGCGCGAGGGTTACATCACCGAGTGGAAGGTCGAGGACGCCCGCGTGGGCAAGACCCTCACCATCGAGCTGAAGTACGGCCCCGAGCGCGAGCGTTCGATCGCCGGCATCAAGCGCGTGTCGAAGCCCGGCCTCCGGGTCTACGCGAAGTCGACGGAGATCCCCCAGGTCCTCGGTGGCCTCGGCGTGGCGATCCTGTCCACCTCGTCGGGTCTCCTGACCGACCGCGAAGCCGAGCAGAAGGGCGTGGGTGGGGAAGTCCTCGCCTACGTTTGGTGATCGAACATGTCACGAATCGGACGTCTTCCCATTGACATCCCCGCTGGCGTGACCGTCTCCATCGACGGTCAGAACGTCGCGGTCAAGGGCCCGAAGGGCGAGCTCGCGCTCGTCGTCGCGGAGCCCATCCAGGCGAACGTCGAGGAGAACCAGGTCCTCGTCACCCGCCCGGACGACGAGCGTGAGTCCCGGTCGCTCCACGGCCTGACCCGCACGCTCATCGCGAACCAGATCATCGGCGTCACCCAGGGCTACTCCAAGGGCCTCGAGGTCGTCGGCACCGGTTACCGCGTCCAGGCGAAGGGCTCGAACCTCGAGTTCGCGCTCGGCTACTCCCACTCGATCACGGTCGAGCCGCCGGCGGGCATCAGCTTCGCCGTCGAGGGCAACAACAAGGTCACCGTCAACGGCATCGACAAGCAGGCCGTCGGCGAGGTCGCTGCGAACATCCGCAAGCTGCGGAAGCCCGAGCCCTACAAGGGCAAGGGTGTCCGTTACGCGGGCGAGAACGTGCGCCGCAAGGCCGGAAAGTCAGGTAAGTGATCATGGCTATCGGAACTCGTACCCGAGGCAAGAGCAAGGCGGCTGCCAAGGCCCGTCGCCACAACCGCCTCCGCAAGAAGATCACCGGCACCGAGGCACGTCCGCGTCTCGCCGTCACCCGCTCGGCACGTCACGTGTTCGTGCAGGTCATCGACGACTCCAAGGGTCACACCCTTGCCAGCGCGTCGACGATGGAGGCCGACCTCCGCTCGTTCGACGGCGACAAGACCGCCAAGGCGCGTCGCGTCGGCGAGCTCCTCGCCGAGCGTGCGAAGACCGCCGGTGTCGAAGCCGTCGTGTTCGACCGCGGTGGTAGCAAGTACGCCGGTCGCGTCGCCGCGATCGCCGATGGTGCCCGTGAAGGAGGGCTGAACCTGTGAGCGACATCGCGAACAACAGCAACGCCGAGGAGACCCCGGCCGTCGAGGAGACGACCGAGGCCACCAGCGCTGAGGAGACCACCGAGGCCACCAGCGCCGAGGAGACCAAGTCGACCGACGCCAAGGCGGAGGCGGCTGCCCCCGTCGCCGAGCGTCCGGTCGAGACCGCTGCCGGCTCCGCGTCCAACAACCGCGACTCGGCCGACAACCGTGGCCGTCGTGGTGGCGGTCGTGACCGTCAGCAGGGCCGCGACCGCAACAACCGCGGTGGCGACAGCCAGTTCCTCGAGCGCGTGGTGACCATCAACCGCGTCTCGAAGGTCGTCAAGGGTGGTCGTCGCTTCAGCTTCACGGCGCTCGTCGTCGTGGGTGACGGCAACGGCCTCGTGGGCGTCGGCTACGGCAAGGCCAAGGAGGTCCCCACGGCGATCTCCAAGGGTGTCGAAGAGGCGAAGAAGAACTTCTTCCGCGTCCCCCGCGTCGGCAACACGATCCCGCACCCGGTGCAGGGTGAAGCCGCCGCTGGCGTCGTCCTCCTGCGCCCGGCCGCTGCCGGTACCGGTGTCATCGCCGGTGGTCCGGTCCGCGCCGTGCTCGAGTGCGCCGGCATCCACGACGTCCTGAGCAAGTCGCTCGGGTCGTCGAACACCATCAACATCGTGCACGCCACGGTCGAGGCCCTCAAGCAGCTCGAGGAACCCCGCGCCGTCGCCGCACGTCGTGGCCTCGACGTGGACCACGTCGTGCCGGCTCGCCTCCTGAAGGCCGAGGCGGCAGCACGTGCCGCAGCGACCGAGAAGGCAGGTGCCTGATGGCCATGCTGAAGATCACGCAGACGAAGTCCGTCATCAGCGAGAAGCAGTACCAGCGCGACACGCTCCGCAGCCTGGGTCTCAAGCGCATCGGCCGTACGGTCCTGCGCGAGGACAACTCCCAGAACCGCGGGTACATCGCGACGGTGGCGCACCTCGTGAAGGTCGAGGAGGTCGACGCATGAGCGACGAGAAGAACGAGCGCGTCCAGATCCTGAAGGTGCACCACCTTCGTCCGGCCGCTGGCTCGAAGAAGGACCGCACCCGTGTGGGTCGCGGTGAGGGCTCGAAGGGCAAGACCGCGGGCCGCGGTACCAAGGGCACGAAGGCCCGTTACCAGGTCCGCGTCGGCTTCGAGGGTGGGCAGATGCCGCTGCACATGCGCACCCCGAAGCTCCGCGGGTTCAAGAACCCGTTCCGCGTCGAGTACCAGGTCGTGAACCTGGACAAGCTCGCGGAGCTCTACCCGAACGGTGGCGACGTCACCGTTGCGGACCTGGTCGCCAAGGGCGCCGTCCGCAAGAACGAGAAGGTCAAGGTTCTCGGTCAGGGTGACATCAGCGTGAAGCTCACCGTCACGGTCGACAAGGTCTCGGGCTCCGCCCAGGACAAGATCGTGGCTGCGGGCGGCACCGTCTCCCAGTAGTCCCGTCGGCGGCCCGTGCGTTTGCGCACGGGCCGCCGTTACGGTTTCCTTGATGACAGACCCGGAGCTGGTCGGCCACGTGCCGACGGTCCCGGGTCGCGCGGTCGGCGTCCCGGCCACGGGCGGCCTCGCCCGGCTCGATCGGCAAGACCGGTCCCAGTAGTTCGGAGAGTTCTCGTGTTCAGAGCGGTCGCGCGCATCATGCGCACCCCCGATCTTCGCAAGAAGATCGGCTTCACCCTGGCGATCATCGCGCTGTTCCGGCTCGGGTCGTACATCCCCGCGCCGTACGTGGACTACGCAGCCGTCCAGACCTGCCTCGCGAGCGCATCGTCCTCCGGCGGTCTCTACGACCTGATCAACCTGTTCTCCGGTGGCGCGCTGCTGAAGCTCTCGGTCTTCGCACTCGGCATCATGCCGTACATCACGTCGTCGATCATCGTGCAGCTCCTGCGCGTCGTGATCCCGCACTTCGACGCCCTCTACAAGGAGGGCCAGACCGGCCAGGCGAAGCTGACGCAGTACACGCGTTACCTGACGATCGCGCTCGGTGTGCTGCAGTCCACCACGCTGATCACGGTGGCCCGCTCGGGTCAGCTCTTCGGCACGAACGCCAGCGCCTCCTGCTCGTCGATCATCTCGAACGACAGCTGGTACGCGATCATGCTCATGGTCGTCACCCTGACCGCCGGCACCGGCCTCATCATGTGGATGGGCGAGCTCGTCACCGAGCGCGGCATCGGCAACGGCATGTCGCTCCTCATCTTCACGTCCATCGCAGCGCAGTTCCCGTCGGCGCTCTGGGCGATCGAGCAGTCGCAGTCCTTCGAACTCTTCCTCTTCGTGATCCTCGTCGGCCTGGTGATCATGATGGCCGTCGTGTTCGTCGAGCAGTCACAGCGGCGCATCCCCGTGCAGTACGCCAAGCGCATGGTCGGCCGTCGGACCTACGGCGGCAACAACACGTACATCCCGATCAAGGTGAACATGGCAGGCGTCGTGCCCGTCATCTTCGCCTCGTCGCTGCTCTACCTGCCGGCGCTCATCGCGCAGTTCAACCAGCCCTCCGACGGCTCGGAGCCGGCCGCGTGGGTGACCTGGATCCAGAACAACCTGACCTCGGGTGACAACTGGTTCTACATGGTCCTGTACTTCCTGCTCATCGTCGGGTTCACCTACTTCTACGTCGCGATCACCTTCAACCCCGAAGAGGTCGCCGACAACATGAAGAAGTACGGCGGGTTCATCCCCGGCATCCGTGCCGGTCGTCCCACCGCCGAGTACCTCGACTACGTCCTGACCCGGGTGACGTTGCCCGGCTCGCTCTACCTCGGTCTCATCGCGCTCATCCCGCTGGCAGCACTGGCGCTGTTCGGCGCGAACCAGAACTTCCCGTTCGGTGGCGCGAGCATCCTCATCATCGTGGGTGTCGGTCTCGAGACCGTGAAGCAGATCGACTCGCAGCTGCAGCAACGTCACTACGAAGGGCTTCTCCGTTGAGCGCACGTCTCATCATCGTCGGACCTCCCGGAGCGGGAAAGGGAACCCAGGCCGGCCGCATCGCCGAGTCCTTCGGGATCCCCGCCGTCTCCACCGGTGACATCTTCCGGAAGAACGTCTCGGAAGGCACGCCGCTCGGGGTCCAGGCGAAGGCGATCATGGACGCGGGCGACTACGTCCCGGACTCGCTGACGAACGAGCTCGTGAAGTCCCGCCTCGGCGAGACCGACGCCGAGAGCGGCTTCCTGCTCGACGGCTACCCCCGTACTGTCGGGCAGGTCGAGTACCTCGACGCACTGCTCGCCGAGCAGGGCACCGGCCTCGACGCCGTCGTGCAGCTCGTCGCCGACCAGGACGAGCTCGTCGGGCGCCTCCTGAAGCGTGCCGAGGACCAGGGCCGCAGCGACGACAACGAGGAGACGATCCGTCGTCGCCAGCAGGTCTACGTCGAGCAGACCGCCCCGATCGTCGCGGCGTACCAGCAGCGCGGTCTCGTGGTCGAGGTCGACGGCCTCGGTGCCATCGACGAGGTCGGCGACCGCATCCAGGCAGCGCTCGCGTCGCGCGGGCTCACCGCCGGCGTCTGACGCCAGCGTGGTCCGGTTCCGCAAGCCCTCGATCTACAAGACCCCCGAGGAGCTCCGCGCCATGGTGCGCCCAGGGCTCCTCACCGAGGCGGCGCTGAACGCGGTCCGTTCGGCGATCCGACCGGGGGTCACCACGGGCGAACTCGACGCCATCGCCGAGCGGACGATCCGTGACGGCGGCGGCATCCCGAACTTCCAGCTGGTGCCCGGGTACCGACACACGCTGTGCGTGTCCGTGAACGACGAGATCGTGCACGGCATCCCCGGTGACCGTGTCCTGCACCCAGGCGACATCGTGTCGGTGGACGCCGGCGCCGAGGTCGACGGCTGGAACGGCGACAGCGCCTTCACCACGGTGGTCCCCGGTGGTGACGCCGGCGTGACCGCTGCGCGGCAGACGCTCTGCGACACGACCGAGCGGTCGCTCTGGCACGGCATCGCCGCGCTGGCGCACGCCAAGAACCTCAACGAGGTCGGCGATGCGGTGGAGGACGCCATCGACGAGACCGGCGCCTGGGGCATCGTCGAGGACTACACCGGTCACGGCATCGGCCGCTCCATGCACGAGGAGCCCCCGGTCTTCAACTACCGCGTCCGTGGCGCGGGCCCCGCCGTCCGTCCCGGCCTGGTGGTCGCGATCGAGCCGATGGTCACCGCCGGCACGATCGACAGCGCGACGGACGACGACGAGTGGACGGTCCGGACCCTGGACGGCGCCGACGCGGCGCACTGGGAGCACAGCGTCGCGGTCCACGCGGACGGCATCTGGGTCCTCACGGCCAGCGACGGTGGGGCTGCTGCCCTGGCCCCGCTGGGAGTGACGCCGGTCCCGATCCCGTAGGACGGGCCTCCAGGGCCGGGAGGCTCGGGGCGGCCCCGCCCCGTCGGCGTCAGTTGCCGACGGAACAGGTCTCCTCCGCTGCGCTCTGTCCCGTGATCGACGACGGCAACGGCGTCGAGGACGGACTCGCTGCGCTCGTACTGGTGCTCGTCCCGGTCGGTTCGCTCGACGGCGTCGCAGCCGTCGACGGCGTCGCAGCCGTCGACGGGGCGGCGCTGGAGGATCCGCTCTGGTCCTCTGAGGCGCGACCGGTCGACGAGTCGCTCAGCGTCGTCTTCTCGTCGGTCTGCAGCGCGACGTTGAGCGTGTGGGCCGTCGCCTGGTCCACGATGACGCGTGCGCTGTCGGCCGGGTCGTCGACCACGGGGTACTGGACGAACAGCATGCTCGACGTGCTCATCCCGCGGAGCATGCCCGCGAGGCCCACCAGCGTCTTCGGTTGGTTGAGCCCGTCGGACAGGACCATGTTGCTCAGGGCAGCCCCGGCGAGCTTGTAGAGCGTGATGGGGTTCGAGAGGGTGCCGTCCGACGTGACCTTGCGGAGCAGCGCCGACAGGAAGACCTGCTGCGAGCTGATGCGGGCGAGGTCGCTGCCGTCGCCGACGCCGTGTCGGGTCCGCAGGAAGGCGAGCGCGTCGGAGCCCTCGAGCGAGTGCGACCCCGCGGTGAGGTGCAGCCCCGTGTAGGTGTCGTCGATGTCCTTCGCGACGCAGACGTCCACGCCACCGAGCGCGTTCGACATCTCGATCACGCCGTCGAAGGTGATGAGCCCCGCGTACGGGATGCTCAGTCCGGTGAGGTTCTCGACGGTGTCCACCACGCAGGAGACGCCGCCGTTGCCGAGTGCGGTGTTGAACTGCGCCGAGGTCGCCGCGGGGTAGCTCGTGCCCGTCTCCGGGTTGGTGCACGCGGGGATCGGCACCATGAGGTCGCGGGGGAAGCTCACCGCGGTCAGCTGGCTGTGGTCCTGTGACACGTGGATGAGCATCGTCACGTCGTTGCGTGCGCCCTCGACGTCTTCGTTCGAGTCGAACTGCCCGACGCGGGTGTCGCTCCCGATGAGCAGGATGTTCGCACCGCCCTTGATCGCCGTGATGTCGGCGGTCTTGGCGGTGCTCTGGTCGTCGGTGCTCAGCTGGACGGACTTCGGCGCACTGGCGAGCTGCGCGCCGGCGATCGCCGCGACGCTCGTCCCGCTGACGAGCACCACCGCGAGGGTGGAGGCGACGATCGACACGAGGGTCGTCCAGGCTCGTCGTCGCGGGAGTCGTCCGTGACGAGCGAAGGGCCGAGAGGCGTCGGGCACGTGGTCTCCGTTCGGATGGCTGCAACGTCACCGTAGGACCGGACCCATGTCCGTCCCCTCGAACGCGCCGTGGAACCACTGTGGAACGCTGGCCCGTCCCTCAGGAACACCCCAGCTCTGGGGGCGCGCCGTCCGCACTTGGCAATCAGACCACTTTCCCATAAGATCGATCTTTGGTGTGTCATGCCCTCTCGGCGTGGCGACCGACCCGCAGACCGGCTCGGGGATCACACCGGTAATCCAACCAAGCGACAGTGAGGCTATGGCCAAGAAAGACGGCGTCATCGAGATCGAAGGCTCGGTGCTCGAAGCTCTGCCCAACGCGATGTTCCGCGTTGAGCTGACCAATGGGCACAAGGTCCTCGCGCACATCTCCGGGAAGATGCGCCAGCACTACATCCGCATCCTCCCCGAGGACCGCGTGATCGTGGAGCTGAGCCCGTACGACCTGACCCGCGGCCGGATCGTCTACCGCTACAAGTGATCCGCGAGCTGGAAAGGAACGACTCGGCAACCCTGCCGGGCACGAAGCCAGCGAGCACGAGGAAACAGCAATGAAGGTCAACCCCAGCGTCAAGCCCATCTGCGAGCACTGCCGTGTGATTCGCCGCAAGGGACGCGTCATGGTGATCTGCAAGAGCAACCCGCGTCACAAGCAGCGCCAGGGCTAGTCCCCGGAACTGCCTGACCGGACGCCGACAGGCGGCCTGAGCAGGATCCACAACTGAACACCGCAAACGCAGTACCAGAACCCTGGTCCGGCTCCGGCCGTGCACAGGGGGACACCTCGGGTCGGAGGCCCGAGCACCGGCACTGCGCCACACCTCCATCGACAACAGGAGCAGCCAGCACATGGCACGTCTAGCAGGCGTCGACATCCCGCGCGAGAAGCGCGTGGAGATCGCACTCACGTACATCTACGGCGTCGGCCGCACTCGCGCGGTCAAGACGCTCGCGGACACCGGTATCTCCGGTGACATCCGCGTCAAGGACCTCACCGACGACCAGCTCGTCGCCCTCCGCGACTACATCGAGGGCAACTTCAAGGTGGAGGGTGACCTCCGCCGCGAGGTGGCCGCCGACATCCGCCGCAAGGTCGAGATCGGTAGCTACGAGGGTCTTCGCCACCGTCGTGGTCTCCCGGTGCGCGGTCAGCGCACCAAGACCAACGCTCGTACCCGCAAGGGCCCGAAGCGCACCGTGGCAGGCAAGAAGAAGGCTCGATAGGAGACCCCGATGGCTACCCCCAAGACTGCCGCGCGCAAGCCGCGCCGCAAGGAGAAGAAGAACGTCGCAGTGGGCCAGGCTCACATCAAGAGCACGTTCAACAACACGATCGTCAGCATCACCGACCCGTCGGGTGCCGTCCTCAGCTGGGCGTCCTCCGGGGCCGTCGGCTTCAAGGGCTCGCGCAAGTCGACGCCGTTCGCGGCGCAGCTCGCCGCCGAGTCCGCTGCGCGTCAGGCGCAGGAGCACGGCGTCAAGAAGGTCGACGTCTTCGTGAAGGGTCCGGGTTCGGGCCGCGAGACCGCGATCCGCTCCCTCCAGGCCGCTGGCCTCGAGGTCGGTTCGATCAACGACGTCACGCCGCAGGCGCACAACGGGTGCCGCCCGCCCAAGCGCCGTCGCGTCTGACGCGAGGAGCAACCGGCCGTCCCCTGCTCGGTCCCTGACGGGGAAGACCCGTCTGACGGGAGCGAGCGGGGACGGCCATTCCTGGTCGTTCGATCGCGCACCCCGGTGCGCGTGATCACAACTCAACAGACCCGTCGGGGCCTCGCCGGCCCCGTCGTACCGCCAAGTGTCATATAGCGGACACTTCGCCGAAAGGAATCCCACAGTGCTCATTGCACAGCGCCCCACCCTCACCGAGGAGTCGATCTCCGAGCACCGCTCGCGCTTCGTCATCGAGCCGCTCGAGCCTGGCTTCGGCTACACCCTCGGGAACTCGCTGCGCCGCACGCTCCTCTCCTCGATCCCCGGTGCTGCGGTCACGAGCATCCGTATCGACGGCGTCCTCCACGAATTCAGCACCGTTCCCGGTGTGAAGGAAGACGTCACGGAGATCATCCTCAACATCAAGAGCCTGGTCGTCTCCAGCGAGCACGACGAGCCCATCACGGCGTACCTGCGCAAGCAGGGTGCCGGTCAGGTCACCGCTGCGGACATCTCCGCACCGGCCGGCGTCGAGATCCACAACCCGGACCTCGTCATCGCGACCCTGAACGACACCGCGCGCTTCGAGCTCGAGCTCACCATCGAGCGTGGCCGCGGCTACGTCTCGGCGACGCAGAACCGCTCGGAGTTCAGCGAGGCCGGGCAGATCCCGATCGACTCGATCTACTCGCCCGTCCTCAAGGTCACCTACCGCGTCGAGGCGACGCGTGCCGGTGAGCGCACGGACTTCGACCGCCTGGTCGTCGACGTCGAGTCGAAGCCGGCCATCACGCCGCGCGACGCCATCGCGTCGGCCGGTCGGACGCTCGTCGAGCTCTTCGGCCTCGCCCGTGAGCTCAACACGGCGGCAGAGGGCATCGAGATCGGCCCCGCGCCGGTCGACGCGGTGCTCTCGAACGAGCTGCAGACCCCGATCGAGGACCTCGACCTGTCGGTCCGCAGCTACAACTGCCTCAAGCGGGAGGGCATCAACACGGTGTCCGAGCTCGTCGCCCTGTCGGAGACGCAGCTCATGAACATCCGCAACTTCGGTCAGAAGTCGGTGGACGAGGTCAAGGACAAGCTCACCGAGCTCGGCCTGTCCCTCAAGGACACCGTCCCCGGATTCGACGGCGCCCACTTCTACAGCGGGTACGACGAGGACGAGTCCAACAACTGACCTCGCGCTCACGCGCACGCGTGCCGCTGACGCAGCGCGCACCACTTTCACCACTGGAGAACTGACATGCCGAAGCCCACCAAGGGCCCCCGCCTCGGTGGCGGCCCCGCCCACGAGCGCCTGCTCCTGAGCAACCTCGCCAACGCCCTCTTCACGCACGGTCGCATCACGACCACCGAGACGAAGGCCAAGCGCCTCCGCCCGGTCGCCGAGCGTCTCATCACGTTCGCGAAGCGTGGCGACCTGCACGCGCGTCGTCGTGTGATCAGCATCCTGCGCGACAAGACCGTCGTGCACACGCTGTTCACCGAGATCGCGCCGCAGGTCGAGGACCGCCAGGGTGGCTACACCCGCATCACCAAGCTCGGCTTCCGCAAGGGCGACAACGCTCCCCTCGCGTCGATCGAGCTCGTCCTCGAGCCCGTCTCGGGCACGCCGGCCCCCGTCTCGCGCAAGTCGGCTCCGGCCGCCGCCGCGCCCGTCGAGGAGCCCGCAGCGGAGGAGACCACCGAGGAGGCCCCGGTCGAGTCGACCGAGACCACCGAGGAGTCGGCTCCCGTCGCGGACGAGACCGACACCGAGGCTGCCGCCGAGGTCGAGGCCGACGCCGCCGAGAAGTCGGACGACACGAAGTCGGACGACAAGTAAGTCCAGCACCACCACGGAAGGCCCCCGCAGCATGCGCTGTGGGGGCCTTCCGCATCGGGTGCGGATCGACTCGGAGGGGTCCATGGGATTCGAACACATCGCGGGGGTGGGAACGAGGGTCTGGCGCTGGAGCCGGACCTCGGGCACACAACCGCGCCTGCTGCACGCCGGGAAGGCCGCGTTCGCCGCGTGCCTCGCCTGGTTCATCGCGAGACACGTGCCAGGCGTCGCGTCGGACTACCCGTACTACGCACCGCTCGGGGCCGTGGTCGCGATGCAGACGACGGTGTTCGCGGGCCTCAGGAGCGGGATCCAGACCCTCGTGGGCATCGGCCTCGGCATCGTGATCGCCGGCTTCACGATGTGGATCGGCGACCCCGGGTTCATCGCGATCGCCCTCGCCGTGGGTATCGGCGTGCTGGTCGGCGGCTTCCGCATCCTGGGTGAGGGCAGCTCGTGGGTGTCCACCGCGGCGCTGTTCGTCCTGCTCGTCGGCGGTGCGCACGCGGAGGGCTACTCGCTCGGGTACCTCGTGCAGATGGCCGTGGGCGTGGTGATCGGCCTGCTCGTGAACTTCCTGGTCTTCCCACCGCTGCGCTTCTGGGACGCCGAACAGCGCATCGACGCGGTCAACGACGTGCTCGCGGACCACCTCGACGGTCTCGCCGCGGTGCTCGACGCCGACGAGCGCGACGAGAAGGCCTGGGACAGGCAGCAGGACCGGCTCGACCGGGCCATCGCCGACGTCCGGTCCCGGGTCTCGATCGCGCACGAGAGCCGGAAGCTGAACCCCCGCGGGGCGCTCCGCGGATCACGGGCGCGCCTGCAGCAGGACGGCGCACGGTTCCGGGCGCTCGAGCGAGCCGCTTGGTACACGACGGACCTCACCGAACTCGTCGCCCGCTCGGGCCCGGTGTCCGACGGGCTCGGTCGCCCGGACCCGGCGTTCGCCGAACCGCTCGCGAAGGCGTTCCGCGAACTCGCGTGCATGATCCGCGGTGAGTGCCCGGAGAGCGCAGGGGACGAGGCGATCGCCGAGGTCGAGCGGGCGTTGGACGCGAGCAAGGAGGACCCGTCGCACGTCGCGGTGACGTCGGCGGCGCTGGTGTCGCTCCGGGGGATCGTGGAGTCCGAGCGCCGGGCGACGGCCGACCTCGACACGTCGACGGGTCCGTCCGCGTTCGGTCACCGGCGCGACGTCACGCGGTGAGGGACGACTCCGCCCAGCGCTCGATCGCCGAGCTCGTGTTCGGAGCGGCCCAGGAGAACAGGACGAAGTGCGTCCAGGTGCCGTCCTGCACGACGTCGACGGAGCACGCGGCCTCGTCGCACGTGCGCCAGGCGGCGGCGTCCTCGGCGAGACCGTCGAGCTCGAGCCGGTCGTGCCGGTCGATGAGCCCTGCGCCGAGACGCGCGCTCACGACCCATCCCGAGTCGGGCATCGACGAGTACGAGGCCCCGGTCCGCGAGAAGGGCTGATCAGCGTGACCGAACGAGCACGCCGCGGCCTCGAGACGGTTGAGCGAGTAGTAGGTCGGCTCGGCGCCGACGTCGGAGCCGAGTGACCACGGGTCGACGAGTGCGACGGCCGTCACGGCGTTCACGCGGTCAGCCGTGCAGGTACTCGGCTTCCAGGACGCTGCCGCGTGCTCGGTCTGCACGCCTGCGACCGGTGCTGCGGCGACGGTCTCCTCCACGTGGTCCAGGAGCGCCTGGAACGCCGGCTGCACCTGCTCCGAGGTGGCGTCCGTCGTGGTCTGCAGGCGGGTCAGGGAGAGGTCGATCCAGGCATTCCCGGCGAGCACACGCCCGCTGCAGCTCACCCGGGCGGCATCGGAGGCCCCGCAGTACACCGGCGTGGGGTCCACCGACGGATCGACGTGCTCGGTGGCGTCGGCGTACTCGGGGGCCGCGTCCGGCAGCACCGACAGCCGGACGCCCTCGTACATCGGATCGCCCTGCTTGCCGGGGCTGACGTCGTCGAGCAGCGAGACACCGTTGGTGCTCCAGCAGACGGCACCGCCGTTGGTCCGCGCGGTCGTCCAGGCGCCGAGGACGTGGTCCTGCGTCGTCATCGGGTCGAGCACGGTGGTGCCGGGGACCGCTCGGGTGACGAGGTCCGACGGCAGCAGCTGCGCACAGGTCGGCACGCCGTCCGACTCCGGCGACGGCCCGAAGTCGACGCGGGCGTCCGTCTCTGTGGGTGTGGCCGACGGTGCGACGCTGCGCGACGGCGCCGGTGTCGGCCCTGCGGACGACGCGGTGGAACAACCGGCGACGGTGACGACCGCCGTGGTCGCGAGCGCGACGGCCACGACCCCCCTCGTGAAGATGTGCATGCGTTCAGGCTAGGGCTCCGTGGTGACGGCCGATCGGTGCGCGCATCACGATCGCACAACACCGTCCGTAGACTCACTGCGTGCCGCAGCACCCCCGCATCGCCGTCCTCGGACCGGTCCTCGTCGAGGACCCGTCCGGCGCACCGGTGCCCGTCCCCGGGGCGCTCCCGCGGGCGTTCCTGACGGCCCTCGTGCTCGCCCGCGGGCATGCGATGACGACGGACGCGCTCATCGACGAGCTCTGGACCGACGCACCGCCGAAGGGTGCGCGAGCGGCCCTGCAGACCCTGGTGTCCCGGCTCCGACGGAGCACGGCCGAGGGGCTCGTGGTGTCGACGAGCACCGGGTACGCGCTCGACGTCCGACCGGACGACGTCGACCTGGTCCGTGCCGAACGCGTCGCCGGGGCCCGGCACACGTCCGACGACACGAGTCGGGCGGCGCTCGCGCTCTGGCGGGGCGATCCGGGCGCCGATGTCGAGGGCGACCTCGGCACGGCGCTCGCGGAACGCGCCGAGGCCGCTCGACGTGCGCTCCGCCGGGCGCTCGGCACGGCGATGCTCGACGCCGGAGACGCCGACGCGGCCGTCGGGTTGTGGCACGAAGAAGCGGCGGCCGACCCGTTCGACGAGGTCGCGGTGTCCGGATCGATGCGCGCCCTCGCCGCGGCCGGCCGGACCACCGAGGCGCTCGCGGTCTTCGCGGCCCACCGGGAGCGCCTGGCGGACGGTCTCGGCGCCGATCCGTCCGCCGACCTGGTGCGGCTGAACGCCGACCTGCTCCGCCGGACGGCGTCCGCCTCCGGCAGCGTCCGACGGATCGGCCTGCGTGCCGCGCCGAACGCGCTGGTCGGACGGGAGGCCGACCTCGCCGCCGTCACGGACCTCCTGTCCCACGAACGGCTGGTGACCGTCCTCGGTGCCGGCGGGCTCGGGAAGACCCGGCTCGCGCAGGCGGTCGCCGCGGCGCTCCCGGCCGACCGCAGCGTGGTGGTGCTCGAGCTCGCACCACTGGCCGCCGGCGAGGACGTCGTCCCCGCCCTCGGAGCACTGCTCGGGATCGCCGAGGTGCGGTCCGCCCGGGCGCTGCGGGACGCGGTCGTCGCCGACCTCCGCGGCCGGGTGTTCCGTGCGCTCGGCGAGGAACCCACCGTGCTCGTGCTCGACAACTGCGAACACCTCGTCGAGGACGTCGCCGCGTTCGCCGCCGACCTGCTCGCCGGGATCCCGTCGCTCCGCATCCTCACGACGTCGCGTGCGCCGCTCGCCATCGCCGGCGAGGTCGTCGCGCCGCTCGCACCGCTGCCCGTCGACGCGGACGGCGCGGCGGTCCGGCTGTTCACCGACCGCGCACGAGCCGCCCGCCCCGGTGCCGTCCTGCCGTTCGACACCGTGCGGCGCATCTGCACGCGGCTCGACGGGTCGCCGCTCGCGATCGAGCTCGCCGCCGCGCGGATCCGCGGGATGGGCGTCGAGGAGATCGAACGCCGGCTCGACGACCGCTTCGCGTTGCTCCGTGGCGGCGATCGGAGCGCCCCCGAGCGGCATCGGACCCTGCTCGCCGTCATCGAGTGGAGCTGGCGGCTCCTCGACGACGGTGCCCAGGACCTGCTGACCCGGCTGGCGCTCTTCCCGGACGGCCTCGCGGTCGACGCGGTCGAGGCCGTCGCGGCACCCGAGCGGCGGGACGATGCACTGGACGCCCTCGCCGAGCTCGTCGAGCAGTCCCTCGTCCAGCTCGTCGAGCACGAGGGCGCCGACATCCGGTACCGGCTGCTCGAGACCGTCCGGGAGTTCGGCGCCGCCCGACTCGACGAACGCGGGCGCACGGAGGAGGTCCGCGCGGCGATGATCCGCTGGGCACGGGACTTCGCCGCCACCCGCAACGTCTTCACGGCGACCGGGGAGCCGCAGCGACGGTGGTTCCGCGAGATCGGCCGCGAGGCCGACAACCTCGTGACGCTGCTGCGCTGGAGCCTCGTCGCCGAGGACCGGTCGGCGCTCGCACAGGTGTTCGCGGCCCTCGGTGGGTACTGGACGCTGCGCGGTGCCCACGGCGAGGTCGTCGCGGTCGCCGCCGAGGTCGTCGCGCTGCTCCGGACCGCTGAGCCGGCACCCGGCGACCGAGCCGCCACGACGCTGGGGCTCGTCCTGATCGGCGGTTCCGCGGCGTTCACGGACCGCAGGACCTCCGTGCGCGCGATCGCGATGCTCCGCCGGGTCGTCCGGCAGGGGACCACCGGCTTCCCGGTCCTCGACGCGCAGGCGGCGCTGCTGCTCACGCTCGGCCGCCCGGACGACGGGCTGCGGATGCTCTCCGCGCTCCGCGAGGACCCGGACGACGGCGTGGCCTGCCTGGCGTGCATGCTGAGCGCCCCGCTGGCGGAGAACGACGGGGAGTTCGACGATGCGCTCCGCTACGCCCAGCGCGCCGAGGCGCTCGCCACGAAGACCGACGACGCGTGGGCGCTGGGATCGGGTGCGGTCACGATGACCCAGCTGCTCGCGCAGACCGGACGGCACGCGGACGCGCTCGTCGTCGCCGACGTCGCGCGGACCCGCCTCGAGGTCTTCGGCGCCGAGGACGACCTCTACGAGATCGGCTGGACCGTCGGGCTGTGTGCGGCGGCGACGGGCGACGTCGTCCGCGCGCGGCAGGTCGCGGCGGACCTCGCGAACCAGCCGGTGGCAAACCGCGGCGGTCCCGACGGGGAAGCCGTGCAGATGGCCGTCCTCGCGATCGCGATCGCCGCCGAGTGCGCGCGGAGCGAGGGCGACGTGGTCTCCGGCGCTGCCGAGTACGCGCGGGCCTGGGACGCCGTGACCGCACACCGCAAGCAGGCGCCGAACTGGACCCTGATGGCGGGCGCGGCACGGATCGCGTCGGAGGACGAGGCGGCGGCGAGCCGACCCGGAGGAACCGAGCCGGGCCTCCCGTCCGGATCGGATGTACCGCGCCGTCTGCGGGTCGGTGCGCTCGTGATGCTCCGACTGCACCCGTGGTGGATCGACCTGCCGGTCATCGGGACCACGCTGCTCGGGCTGGCGGTCGCCGCCGCCCGGCAGGGCGCGACGGACCACGCGGCGCGGTGCTGGGGCCTCGCGCGACGGCTCGGTTCGCGGCAGGACTTCGCGGTCCTCGCCCACGACCGGCTGCGCCGCGTCCTCGGCGCCGTCGTCGGTGCCGGACCCCTCTCGGACGCCGAGACGGCCTCGGCCGGATGGGACCGGGCCGAGGCCGTGGCGCGGACTCGCGCGCTGCTCGAGGAGCTGCGCTTCAGCGCCTGAGCGTCACGCCTTCCGCATGTACGCGCGGACCGTCAGCGGGGCGAACACCGCGACGACGACCGCTGCGCCGACGAGCGAGAACACCAGGTCGCCGCCGACGGCTCCGTGGTTCACGAGCTCACGGACCGCCGTGATGAGGTGCGAGATCGGGTTGACCTCGGAGAACCAGCGCAGCCAGTCCGGCAGCGTGTCGGCGGGGACGAACGCGTTCGACAGGAACGTCAGCGGGAACAGCACGAGGTTCGAGATGCCCGAGACGCTCGACGCGGTGCGGGCGACGACGCCGAAGTACGCGAAGATCCAGCTGATCGCCCACGCGACGACGATGACGAGCAGGCCGGCGAGGACCACCGCGCCGAAGCCGCCCTCCGGTCGGAGCCCCATCGCGAAGCCGGTGATGAACGTGATCGTCGTCGCGATGGCGTAGCGGACGGTGTCGGCGAGCAGCGCTCCGGCGAGCGGGGCGATGCGGGCGATCGGCAGCGACTTGAACCGGTCGAACACGCCCTTGTCCATGTCCTCGCGGAGCTGGACGCCGGTGACGATCGACGACGTGATGTTCGTCTGCACGAGGATGCCCGGGATGATGATCGGCAGGTACGACGCCACGTTGCCGGAGATCGCGCCGCCGAAGATGTACGTGAACATCACCGTGAAGACGATCGGCATGAGCGTCACGTCGAAGAGCTGCTCCGGCGTGCGACGGACCTTGACCAGGCCGCGGTACGCCATCGTGAACGACTGCCGGATCGTGGCACCGATGCCGGTGCCGCCGACCCCGGGTCGCGGGGTGATGCGTGGGGTGGTCGGAGCGGCTGGGGTGAGCGTGGTCATGCGATGCTCCCTTCGAGCTCGCGCTGGGCGTCCTCGTCGGCCGCGTCGGCGGTCGGCTTGCCCGTGATGGTCAGGAAGACCTCGTCGAGCGTCGGCTTCTGCACGCTCATCTCGGCGAGGGAGATGCCCGCGTCGCGGAACGACACGAGCAGGTCGGTGACGCGGTCCGGCTCGGCCATCGGCGCGGTCAGCCGGGAGCCCTCGGGACTCGCGACGGCGTCGACGCCGAGCGTCTGGCGCACGATGGTCCTGGCCGCGTCGAGTCGGAGCGCATCGGCGAGCCGGAGCTGCAGCGACGCGGTGCCGATCGACGCCTTGAGCTCGTCGCCGGTGCCCTCCGCGACGACCCTGCCGTGGTCGATCACCGCGATGCGGTCGGCGAGCTGGTCGGCCTCGTCGAGGTACTGCGTCGTCAGGAGCACGGTGGAGCCGGTCGTGACGAGCTCCCGGATCGTGTCCCACATCTGCGCACGGGTCCGCGGGTCGAGGCCCGTCGTCGGCTCGTCGAGGAAGATGAGGGGCGGCTGGGCGATGAGGCTCGCCGCGAGGTCCAGGCGTCGACGCATGCCACCGGAGAAGTTCTTCAGCGGGCGCTTCGCCGCCTCGGTCAGGCCGAACCGCTCGAGGAGCTCCGCGGACTTCCGCTTCGACTCGGCGCGGGACAGCCCGAGCAGCCGGGAGAACACGACCAGGTTCTCGGTCGCGCTCAGCGTCTCGTCGACGCTGGCGTACTGGCCGGTCACGCCGATCAGCCGGCGGACCTCCTGGGGCTCCCGACGGACGTCGTGGCCGAAGATCCTGGCCTCGCCGGCGTCCGCCTTGAGCAGGGTCGCGAGCATGCTGATCGTGGTCGTCTTGCCGGCGCCGTTCGGGCCGAGCACGCCGTACACGGTGCCGGCCTCGACGCGGAGGTCGACTCCGTCCACGGCGCGGTTCTGCCCGAAGGTCTTGACGAGGCCGGTGGCCTCCACCGCGAGTGGTGTCGTCGTCATCGCAGTTCCTTTCGTCGATGTCGAGGACGATGCTGCCGCCTGGCACTCACACGGCACTGACGCGGCGCTGACATCGGTACCGTTGGGGTGTGAGCGAGACCGACGGGCTGCAGAGCGGGGTGCGGCTGCGGCTCGACCTCGCGTACGACGGCGCCGCGTTCTCCGGGTGGGCCAAGCAGCCGGGGCTGCGGACCGTGCAGGGCGCGCTCGAGGACGCGCTCGCCACCGTGTTCAGCCGCTGGGGGAGCGCGCCGCTCCTGACCGTCGCCGGACGCACCGACGCCGGGGTGCACGCCACCGGACAGGTCGCGCACCTCGACCTGACCGCCGAACAGTGGGGTGCGCTCAGCACGAAGCGGGGATCGGGGCGCTCGCCGCTGGACGGGCTCGTCAAGCGTCTGAACGGGCTCGCCGGGCCGCTCGGGGACGTCGTCGTCAGCAGGGTCTCGGTCGCGCCCGACGGGTTCGACGCCCGGTTCTCCCCGCTCTGGCGGCGCTACGCGTACCGGGTCGCGGACCTCGACGCCCCCCGCGATCCACTCCGTCGTGGACACACGACCTGGTACCCGGGGCATCTCGACCCGGCAGCGATGGAGCGCGGTGCGCTGACGCTGCTCGGGCTGCACGACTTCGCGGCGTTCTGCAAGCCGCGCGACGGCGCGACGACCATCAGGACGCTGCAGGAGTTCCGCTGGGACCGTGAGCCGGACGGCGTGCTGGTGGCGAGCCTCCAGGCCGATGCCTTCTGTCACTCCATGGTGCGTGCGATGGTGGGGGCGACCATCGCCGTCGGCGAGGGCCGCTTCGGACCGGACCGTCTCGAGGAGCTGCGTGTCGCGGGGGAGCGGACCAGTGCGTTCAAGGTCGCACCGGCGCGCGGTCTCACCCTGACCGAGGTGGGCTACCCGGCCGACGACGAACTCGCCGAGCGGGCATCGCAGACCCGGGCGCGGCGCTCTGCACCGTCCGGCTCGGATAGCGTCGGGGGATGAGCTCCCGCGAACCCCGGTCCGTCGTCTCCGTGGCACCAGGGGTGGTCTTCGTCGAGGGGCCCGTGTCGAACTGGGTCGTCCTCGCGGAAGAGGACGGCGTCGCCCTCATCGACGCTGGCTACCCCGCCGACACCGACCTGGTGCTCGACACCGTGCGGTACGCCGGACACGACCTCGACGACCTCCGCCGCGTCTACGTCACGCACGGGCACGTCGACCACGTCGGTGGCATCCCCGGGATCCTCGAACAGCACCCGCACGTCGAGGTCCTGGCGCACGCGGACGAGGTGTCGAACGTGCGAGGACCCTCGCGGCAGCAGGTCACGCCGGCGGAGATCGGCGGCCGGCTGGCGTCGCCACGGGTTCTCCGCTGGCTCGCCCGCGCGATCGGGTCCGACGCGCTCCGGCCGACCACGGTGCCGAGCGTCCGGGCCTTCACGGGAGCGGACTTCGAGGGGCGGGCGATCACGCCGTTCCCCGCGACCGGGCACACCGACGGGTCCACCGCGTACCTCCTGCCGGCCGCGGACGCGATCGTCACGGGGGACGCCGTCGTCTCGCGGCACGACACGCAGCCGGCGTCGTGGACGCCGCGGCCGCGGATGATCACGCCGTTCTTCACGGCGGACCCCGCGGTGGCGCTCGAGTCCGCTCGGGCGCTGCCGATCCCCGAGATCGTGCTGCCGGGGCACGGGCCGGCGGTGCACCGGGTCGGGCGGGAGTGGGTGCCGGTCGGGTCGTGATGTTGTCGAGCGCAATCATTTACCTGGGCGCAACCTGAGGGACTCTGCAGGTCTGTACCGTCTGACCATCCACGTCTCCGACCCGAAGGTCAGCATGCCCAAGATCGTCGGCCGCACTCTGCTGTGCGCCACGGTGGCCGCGACACTCCTCGCAGCGCCACTCGCCTCCGTCTCCGTCGCCAGTGCGAACACCGCCGGCACGGGTCTCGTCATCGCCGAGGCCTACCTGAAGGGCGGCAGCGCGAACGCCGTCTTCAACAAGAAGTTCGTCGAGATCGCGAACCCGACCGACGCCCCGGTCTCGGTCGACGGCTGGTCTCTGCAGTACCGCTCGGCGACCGGCTCGGCGGCGTTCAGCACGAGCGGCCTCGAGGGCACCGTCCCCGCGAACGGGACGTTCCTCGTCACGATGGCGGGCAACGGCGCGACGGGTGCGGAGCTGCCTGCCGCGGACGACACCGCGACCCTGAACACCTCGGGCACCACGGGCACGCTGGTCCTGTCCGACCAGTCCCAGGCGCTCACCCTGCCGACCGGCGCGATCGCAGCGGGCACCGCGGGGGTCGTGGACCTCCTCGGCTACGGCGCGTCGAACACCTTCGAGGGGCACGTGCGCACGGTCGACGGCGGGAACACCGTCCCGAACGGCCTGGTCCGCCAGGGCACGGTCGACAGCGACGACAACGCAGCGGACTTCTCCGTCACGACGACGCTCACGCCGACGAACGCCGCCGGCGAGACCGCGCCGACGACGCCGACGGACCCGACCGACCCGACCGACCCGACGGACCCCGGTGCTCCTGCCGAGGCCGTCACCATCGCGCAGCTGCAGGGCACGACGGACACCTCGCCGTACGTCGGCAAGTCCGTCGTCACCAAGGGTGTCGTCACGGCCGTGTACGCCACCGGTGGGTTCAACGGCTACACCGTGCAGAGCCCCGGCACCGGCGGTGCGATCGACTTCGGCACGCACACCGCGTCCGACGGCGTCTTCGTGTTCTCCTCGGCCACCGCGTCCCAGGTCGCGGCGGGCGACTACGTCGAACTGACCGGTTCGGTGAGCGAGTACTACGGCCTCACCGAGCTGAACGTCGCCGCCGGCGGCATGACGAAGCTCACCGAGACCGTGCCGGCACCGCAGGCCGCCACCGTCGCGTTCCCGTCCTCGGACGCACAGCGCGAGTCGCTCGAGAGCATGCTCGTCGCACCGCAGGGCGACTACACCGTCGCCGACAACTACACGACGAACCAGTACGGCGAGATCGTCCTGGCGTCTGGTACGAAGCGGCTGATCCAGCCCACCGAGGTCGCCCGACCGGGCAGCGCAGCGGCCAAGGCGGTGGAGGCCGACAACGCCGCCCGCAAGGTCACGCTCGACGACGGCGGCAGCACGAACTTCCTGACCCAGGCGAACAAGTCGATCCCGGTGTCCTGGCTGACGCAGGGGCCCGTCACCGTCGGCGCAGCGGCGACCTTCACGAAGCCCGTCGTCCTCGACTACCGCAACGACTCGTGGAAGTTCCAGCCGACGTCGCCGATCACCGGTGCGACGGCGAAGACCGACCTGCCCGCGACGTTCTCGAACGTCCGCACGACGAAGCCCCAGGACGTCGGCGGCGACCTCAAGCTCGCCGGTTTCAACGTCCTCAACTACTTCCCGACGACGGGCGACCAGCTCACCGGCTGCTCGTACTACACGGACCGCGACGGCGACCCCGTCACGGTGAACTCCGGCTGCGACGCCCGTGGTGCCGCCGAGCAAGAGGACTTCGAGCGCCAGCAGGTCAAGATCGTCAAGGCGATCAACGGACTCGGTGCCGACGTCGTCTCGCTCGAGGAGATCGAGAACTCCGCCGAGTTCGGCCAGGACCGTGACGCCGCCGTGGCCACCCTCGTCGGGGCGCTCAACGCCGCGACCGGTGCCGACACCTGGGCGTACGTGAAGTCGCCGAAGACGCTCCCTGCGAGCGAGGACGTCATCCGCCTGGCACTCATCTACAAGAAGGACCGCGTCGCACCCACGGGTGAGTCGACGATCCTCATCGACCCGGCGTTCACGAACGCCCGCCAGCCCGTCGCGGACGCGTTCCGTCCGATCGGGGGCACGGTGGACGACGAGTTCCTCGTGATCGCGAACCACTTCAAGTCGAAGGGGTCCGGCACCGGCGAGAACGCCGACCAGGGCGACGGCCAGGGGGCGTCGAACGCGGATCGCGTGAAGCAGGCGACGGCGCTCGCCGCGTTCTCCACGAAGATGCAGACGCAGTACGGCACCGACAAGGTGTTCATGCTCGGCGACTTCAACGCCTACAGCCAGGAGGACCCGATGGTCGTCCTCGACGAGGCCGGCTACACCGACCTCGGGCCGGCGCTCGACTCGTCGGAGTGGTCGTACGTGTACAGCGGCCTGAGCGGCTCGCTCGACCACGTGCTCGCCTCGCCGGCGGCACTCGCGACGGTGACGGGTGTCGACATCTGGAACATCAACTCGGTCGAGTCGGTGGCCCTGGAGTACAGCCGCTACAACTACAACGCGACGAACCTGTACACCGACGACGTCTACCGGGCGAGCGACCACGACCCGATCCTGGTCGGCTTCGACCTGACCGGCGACACCACCCCGACGGACCCGGGCACGGATCCCACGGACCCGGGCACCGATCCGACCGACCCGGGCACGGACCCGACCGATCCCGGTACCGCTCCGGGTGCCGGTCAGACGCCCGCTCCGTCTCCGGGTGCTGGTTCGACGCCGGTTGCTCCGTCGGAGTCGTCGCTGACGGATGCGACCCGCGGAACGGTCACGGCGCCGTCGTCGGCCCGTGCGGGGGAGACGATCACGATCGGTGTCGGCACGCAGTACGCGGGGCAGCGGGTGAGCGTGTGGATGTTCTCGACACCCACGTTGCTGGGCACGGTGACGGTCGCCGCTGACGGGACGGTGCGGGTGACGATCCCCGCGGATGCGCAGGCTGGGTCGCACCGTCTCGCGGTGACGGCTGCTGACGGGTCGCTGATCGGCTGGACAACGATCCGGATCGATCCGGTGACCGGTGCGCTGGCGTTCACGGGTGCCGACCTGACGGGCGGCATCGCCGCAGCGCTGCTGCTGCTCGCTGCGGGTGCGGGTGTGCTGGTGGCACGCCGCCGCCGCGCCAGCGTCGCGTGACCAGAGGCCGGACGGGAGGCACGGTGCCAGCTGGCACCGTGCCTCCCGTCCGCCGTGAACGCGCGTTCCGACCCATGGCACGCGCGCTGGAAAGCCGAATCGCGCGTAGGTGGTCAGAAGTTCGGGCCTCCTACGTGCGTTTCGACCTCCTACGCGCGAAACGGCCACCCGGACCGAGCCGGTCGCGTTTGACCAGCGGGAGGCCGGTCCGGTAGGCTCTCACCTTGGTCTGCGCGCCGTGTGCGCCGGACAGTCAGATGAGCCCTCCACCCGGGCGTTCCGCCGGCTTCTGCCGCGGGGAACCCCGACCGGAGCGGGATTCACGGACTCCTCACCTCGACACGAAAGCAGCACTCCTGTGACTCGCACGTTCTCACCGAAGCCGGCAGACGTCCAGCACGACTGGATCGTCATCGACGCGACCGACGTCGTCCTCGGCCGTCTCGCCACCCACGCCGCGGCGCTCCTGCGCGGCAAGCACAAGGCCACCTTCGCCCAGCACATGGACATGGGTGACTACGTCATCATCGTGAACGCGGACAAGGTCGCCCTCACCGGCTCCAAGCTCGCGAAGAAGGTCTACTACCGCCACTCGGGCTACCCGGGCGGCCTCACGGCGACCTCCTACCCGGAGATGCTCGAGAAGCACCCCACCCGCGCCGTCGAGAAGGCGATCCGCGGCATGCTGCCGAAGAACACCCTCGGTCGCGAGCAGCTCAAGAAGCTGAAGGTCTACGCCGGCGCGGAGCACCCGCACTCCGCGCAGCAGCCCAAGGCGTACACCTTCGACCAGGTCGCACAGTAGTTCCGGCCACGACGACTTCAAGGACATAGAGAAACTCATGGCTCAGATCGCTGATTCCCTCGACCAGACCCCGGAGAGCTTCACCACGGAGAGCGCACCCGCCGCTGCCGAGGCCGCTCCCCGTCAGATCCTCAACGTCTCCGGCGGTGCCGTCGGGCGCCGCAAGGAGGCCATCGCGCGCGTTCGCCTCGTTCCGGGCTCCGGCTCGTTCACGGTGAACGGCCGTTCGCTGGAGGACTACTTCCCGAACAAGCTGCACCAGCAGCTCATCAACGACCCGTTCAAGGTGCTCGAGCTCCTCGGCGCCTACGACGTGACCGCCCGCATCACGGGTGGTGGCCCCTCGGGTCAGGCCGGTGCCCTCCGCCTCGCGATCGCGCGCACGCTGAACGAGATCGACCGCGAGAACAACCGCGCCACCCTCAAGAAGGCCGGCTTCCTCACCCGTGACGCCCGCGTCATCGAGCGCAAGAAGGCCGGTCTCAAGAAGGCCCGCAAGGCTTCGCAGTTCTCGAAGCGCTAGTCGTCACCGGCTGAAGATCGCAATGCCGCGTCTGTTCGGTACCGACGGGGTTCGTGGTCTCGCCAACGGCGAGCTGACGGCCGCGCTCGCACTGGGTCTTGCCCAGGCGAGCGCGGCCGTTCTCACACACGGACACCACGCTGACGCCCGACGGGCGTCCGGTCGACCGCGCCCCCGCGCGGTCCTGGCGCGCGACCCGCGCGTCTCCGGCGAGTTCCTCGGTGCCGCTGTCGCGGCCGGGCTCGCCTCCGCCGGCGTCGACGTGCTCGACGCCGGGGTCATCCCCACCCCTGCTGCCGCGTTCCTCGTCGCGGACGTCGACGCCGACTTCGGCGTGATGATCTCCGCGTCGCACAACCCGGCGCCGGACAACGGGATCAAGTTCTTCGCAGCGGGCGGCCGGAAGCTCCCCGACGAGGTCGAGGACCGCATCGAAGCCGCGATGCACGACCACTCGGCGCCGACCCCCACCGGCGCCGACGTCGGCCGGATCACCCGGTTCGCCGACGCCGAGGACCGCTACGTCGTGCACCTGCTCGGCACGCTGCCGCACCGTCTCGACGGGCTGCACGTCGTGCTCGACTGTGCGAACGGTGCCGCTGCCGGCGTCTCGCCAGAGGTGTTCGTCAACGCGGGCGCCAAGGTCACGCTGATCGGTGCCGACCCCGACGGCATCAACATCAACGACGGCGTCGGGTCCACGCACATCGACAACCTCGCGCGTGCGGTGCTCGAGCACGGCGCCGACGTCGGCATCGCCCACGACGGCGACGCGGACCGCTGCCTCGCGGTGGACGCCGACGGCAACGCGATCGACGGCGACCAGATCATGGCGATCCTCGCGCTGTCGTTGCAGGAGCGCGGGCACCTGAAGGACGACACGCTCGTCGCGACGGTGATGTCGAACCTCGGACTCAAGCGCGCCATGGCCGACGCGGGCATCACCGTGATCGAGGCCGGAGTGGGCGACCGCTACGTGCTCGAGAAGATGAACGCCGGCGGTTTCTCGCTCGGTGGCGAGCAGTCCGGGCACATCATCTTCCAGGAGTACGCCACGACGGGTGACGGCATCCTCACGGGGCTGCACCTCGTCGCCGAGATGGCGCGCACCGGCAAGACGCTCGGCGAACTCGCGTCGTGCATGACGGTGTTCCCGCAGGTGCTGCTCAACGTGAAGGGCGTCGACCGGCACGGCCTGGCGGACCAGGGCGTGCAGGACGCCGTCGCATCGGCCACCGAGTCGCTCGGTGACACCGGCCGCGTGCTGCTGCGTCCCTCGGGCACCGAGCCCGTCGTCCGCGTCATGGTCGAGGCCGCTTCCCAGGACGACGCCCAGCGCATCGCCGAGGAGCTCGCCGCGGTCGTGTCGGACCGCCTGGCGCTCGACGCCGCGTAGGGGCGTCCGGCCGGCGGCGGCGCGCTTCGCTCTCGCACAACCGAAAGCACCCCGCACCACGTGTTCACGTGGTGCGGGGTGCTTTTCGTTGTGCGAACGGAACCCGGTACGCCCGGACCGGCCAGAGCCCGCGCCCGCCCGCGTCAGATCTTGCGGAGCAAGACCGACGAGACCTTGTGGTCGGCGGCCTTCTTCAGCACGAGCGTCGCTCGGGAGCGCGTGGGGAGCACGTTCTCGACGAGGTTCGGCTCGTTGATCGCGCGCCACACCTGGGTCGCCGTCTCCACCGCGTCCGACCGGGACAGGGACGCGAACCGGTGGAAGAACGAGTCGGGGCTCGAGAACGCCTCCTCTTGCAGGGCGAGGAAGCGGTCGACGTACCAGGACTCGATGTCCTTGGTCTTCGCGTCGACGTAGATCGTGAAGTCGAAGAGGTCCGACAGTGCCAGGCGCCCGTGCACCGGTGGCGCGAGCACGTTGAGGCCCTCCACGATGAGGATGTCCGGCTGCCGCACGACGATCTCGGCGTTCGGCACGATGTCGTAGACGAGGTGCGAGTAGTACGGCGCCCGGACCTCGGTCGCCCCGCTCTTCACCTGGCTGACGAAGCGCAGCAGGGAGCGGCGGTCGTAGGACTCCGGGAAGCCCTTCCGGTCCATGATCCCGCGGCGCTCCAGCTCGGCATTCGGGTAGAGGAACCCATCGGTCGTGACGAGCTCCACGCGCGGGGTGTCCGGCCAGCGCTTCGTGAGTTCGCGCAGCAGCCGCGCGACGGTGGACTTGCCGACGGCGACCGAGCCCGCGACGCCGATGACGAACGGCGTGCGCCCGGCCCGTTCCCCGAGGAAGCGGCTCGTCTCCGCGTGCAGGTTCCGCGCGCCGGCGGCGTAGAGCGTGAGCAGGCGGGAGAGGGGGAGGTAGACCTCCTGCACCTCCTGCATGTCGAGGCGGTCACCGAGGCCGCGCAGCTGCACGATCTCCGTCTCGGTCAGGGAGAGGTGCTCCTTGGGGGCCAGCTGCGACCACTCCCCGCGGGGGATCTCCACGAAGGGGGTGGGGTGCGCGACGGCGGTCTCCGGGATCGGCATGGGAACGAGCGTAGCCAGCCGGGAGGCCCGTGGTGCGTGACGCGCGCTGGCAGGCCGACCCGTGCCTCCCGTCTGGTGCCGTGGTCGCGCCCGGCGCGACGGCTCAGGCGGGCAGGGCCGCCTCGATGGCCGCGATCACCTCTGGCGCGTCCGGCTTCGTCGTCGGGCGGAACCGCGTGACGGTGCCGTCCGGCGCCACCAGGAACTTCTCGAAGTTCCAGATCACGCGACCGGCCTTGCCGGAGGCGTCCGGCGTCTGCTTGAGCTCCTTGTAGAGCGGGTGCGCGCCACCGCCGTTCACCTTGACCTTCTCGGACATCGGGAACGTCACGCCCCACGTGGTGGAGCAGTACTCGTCGATCGCCTCGGACGAGCCGAGCTCCTGCAGGAACTGGTTGCTCGGGAACCCGAGCACCGTGAAGCCCCGCGGGCCGTAGGTCTTCTGCAGCTCCTCGAGCTGCTCGTACTGCGGTGCGAGACCGCAGCGCGACGCCACGTTCACCACGAGCACCGCCTTGTCCGCGTAGGCGCCGAACGTGGTGTGCTCACCGTGCAGCGTCGTGATGTCGATTGCGTCGAAACGTCCCATGACGATCACGGTATCCCGCACGATCCGCGGCCTCGCAGGGAGCGGGCCGAGCCGCATCGTAGGATCGGTCCCATGTGTGGAATCGTGGGCTACGTCGGCACCAACAGCAGCACGGACGTGCTCCTCGGTGGACTCCGTCGGCTCGAGTACCGCGGGTACGACTCGGCCGGCATCGCGGTCATCGACCCGGCAGGCGACCTGTCCTCGGCGAAGAAGGCCGGCAAGCTGCAGGCCCTCGTCGACGAGCTCGACGAGCACCCCATCGCCGACGGCGGGACGGGCATCGGGCACACCCGCTGGGCGACCCACGGCGGTCCCACGGACGAGAACGCGCACCCGCACCTCGCCGACGACGGCAAGCTCGCGCTCATCCACAACGGCATCATCGAGAACTTCTCCGCGCTCCGCGACGAACTCGCGGCCGAGGGCGTCGTGTTCCTCAGCGAGACCGACTCCGAGGTCGCGGCGCACCTCGTCGCCCGGGCGTTCCGCGAGACCGGCGACCTGACGACCGCGATGCAGCGGACCGTGCAGCGGCTCGAGGGTGCGTTCACGCTCCTCGTCGTGCACGCCGACCAGCCCGGCGTCGTCGTCGGCGCCCGCCGGAACTCGCCCCTGGTGGTCGGGCTCGGCGACGGCGAGAACTTCATGGGCTCCGACGTCGCCGCGTTCGTCGCGTACACGCAGCGCGCGCTGTCGATCGGGCAGGACGAGATCGCCACGATCCGCCCCGACGGCGTCGACGTCATCCACTTCGACGGCACCCCTGCTGATCGCAACGAGTTCGAGGTGAACTGGGACGCGTCGGCCGCGGACAAGGGCGGCTGGTCCTCCTTCATGGCGAAGGAGATCAGCGAGGAGCCGGAGGCGGTCGCGAACACGATCCTCGGCCGCGTGCACGACGGCGCCGTGACGCTCACCGACCTCGACCCGATCGCGGAGCGCCTGCAGCAGGTCGACCGCGTCATCGTCATCGCCTGCGGCACCGCCGCGTACGCCGGCATCCTCGGCAAGTACGCCATCGAGCAGTGGGCCCGCATCCCGGTGGAGGTCGAGCTCGCGCACGAGTTCCGCTACCGCGACCCGGTGTTGGACGACCGCACGCTCGTCGTCTCGATCAGCCAGTCCGGCGAGACGATGGACACGCTCATGGCCGTCAAGTACGCGCGTGAGCAGGGCGCGCAGGTCCTCTCGATCTGCAACACCCAGGGCGCCACCATCCCGCGCGAGTCCGACGCCGTGATCTACACGCACGCCGGCCCCGAGGTCGCGGTCGCGTCGACGAAGGCGTTCCTCGCGCAGGGCGTCGCGCTGTACCTGCTCGGGCTGCACCTCGCGACCCTCCGCGGCACGCTGACGACCGAGCAGATCGCCGAGCAAGTCGCGGAGCTCGAGTCGCTCGCGCCGAAGCTGCAGCAGACCATCGAGGACGCCTCCGGGGTCGCCGAGCTCGCGAAGTGGATGGCCGACACCCGGAGCGTGCTGTTCCTCGGTCGCCACGTCGGGTACCCGATCGCGCTCGAGGGCGCGCTGAAGCTCAAGGAGCTCGCGTACATCCACGCCGAGGGCTTCGCCGCCGGTGAGTTGAAGCACGGTCCGATCGCGCTCATCGAACCGGGCCAGATCGTCTTCGTCATCGTGCCGTCGCCCCGTGACGCCCGATCGCTGCACCCGAAGGTGGTGTCGAACATCCAGGAGATCCGCGCGCGCGGTGCCCGGGTGATCGCGATCGCCGAAGAGGGCGACGCCGCGGTGCTGCCGTTCGCCGACGAGGTCCTGCGCATCCCGCTCGCGACCCCGCTGTTCGAGCCGCTGCTCGCCGTCGCGCCGCTGCACATGTTCGGCATGGAACTCGCCGCGGCCAAGGGCCTCGACGTCGACCAGCCGCGCAACCTCGCGAAGTCGGTCACCGTCGAGTAGTCGGACGGTGATCATCGGGATCGGGGTCGACGTCGTCGACCTCTCGCGGTTCGAGCGGGTGCTGGAACGCACGCCCGCGATGCGCACGCGCCTGTTCACGTCACGGGAGCTGCTCCGGGACGGCGAACCCCGGCCGATCGCCTCGCTCGCGGCGCGGTTCGCCGCGAAGGAGGCCCTGATCAAGGCGTTCGGGTCGAGCGCGGGGTTGAGCTGGCAGGACCTCGAGGTCGTCTCCGACGACCAGCGGAACCCGTCGCTGACGCTGCACCAGCAGGCGCGGCAGGTGGCCGATGCGCGTGGGGTCACGAGCGTGCACCTGTCGCTGTCCCATGATGGAGGGATCGCCACGGCCTTCGTGGTGCTGGAAGGAACAGGGGACACCGCTTGAGTGCGTTCACCGGGATCACGGTCGACCGGGAGGCCCTCATCGCCAACTACGCGACGGTCGCCGAACAGGTGGCACCGTCCGGCGTCATCGCGGTCGTCAAGGCGAACGCCTACGGACACGGCGCGGCTGACGCCGCCCGGGCGTTCGTGGACGCCGGCGCGGAGTGGCTCGGCGTCGCCGACATCGACGAGGGCATCGCGCTCCGGCAGGCCGGCATCGACGAGGGCGTCCGGATCCTCGCCTGGTTGCACGCGCCGGACGAGGACTTCCGCCGCGCCGCCCAGTACGGCATCACCCCCGCGGTGTCGAGCGTGTCCCAGCTCGCCGCGGCCGCCGACTCCGAGGTGCCCGCTGTACACATCTGCGTCGACACGGGGCTCAGCCGGAACGGCGCCGTCGAGTCCGAGTGGCCCGAGCTCTTCGAGACCGCTGGCCGACTCGCACGGAACGGCGCGAGGACCCGGGTCGAGGGGCTGATGTCCCACCTGTCGAACGCCTCCCGCACCGACGACCTCGACCAGGACGCCGCCCTCCAGCGCGCGATCGACGGCCTCGGCGCGGTCGGCATCGTGCCGCCGATGGTCCACCTGGCAGCCAGCGCCGCGAGCCTCGCCGTCCCCGAGACCCGACGTGACCTCGCCCGCGTGGGGATCGCGCTCTACGGCCTGAGCCCGTTCGCCGACCGCACCTCCGCCGACCTGGGGCTCCGACCCGCGATGCGCCTGACCGCGTCGGTGCTGCGCACGGTCGTCGTGCCGGCGGGCGACGGCGTCAGCTACGGCTACACCTGGCGTGCGGAGTCGGACACCCGGCTCGCGGTGATCGGCCTCGGCTACGCGGACGGCATCGACCGCGCCTTCGGCAACCACGTCGTGGTCCGCATCGGCGACCGGACGTTCCCCGTGGTCGGCCGCGTGGCGATGAACGCCATGCACATCGACATCGGGGACGCCGACGTCGCCGTGGGGGACGAGGTCGTGCTCTGGGGCGACCCGGCGAACGGCGACCCCGCGGTGGAGGACTGGGCGGCGGCCGTCGGCACCATCAACTACGAGGTGGTCGCCCGGCTCGGCCGGAGCATCGAACGGAGGACGACGTGAGCGCACCCCTGCGCCAGGCGGAGATCGACCTCGACGCCTACCGCGCCAACCTCGACCTGGTCCGCGAGTGGATGGACCCCGTCGAGGTCATGGCGATCATGAAGGCCGACGCGTACGGGCACGGCCTCGAACCGATCGCGCTCGCCGCCGTCGACGCCGGCATCCGCTGGATCGGTGTCCTCACCGTCCCGGCCGCGCTCCGGCTCCGGTCGATCGGCGTCGGCGAGGACGTCCACCTCTTCACCTGGCAGCACGACCCGGCGCTCGACTTCCGGGACGCGATCGACTCCGCCGTGGACCTCGGCGTCTCGAACGTCCCCGAGCTGCAGCGCGTCGTGGACGCCGTCGACCAGCGTCCGGCCCGCGTGCACCTCGGACTCGACACGGGGCTGCACCGCGACGGTTCATCCGTCGACGACTGGCCCGCCCTGGTCGAGGCCGCACGGGACGCACAGCGCGCCGGGCGCATCGAGGTCGTCGCCGCGTACACGCACCTGGCCGAGTCGTCGGAGGACGACGACAGCGCCGCCGTCGGGCGCTTCGAGGACGCGGTCGAACGCGCCGAGGACCTCGGGCTCGACATCCCGATCGAGCACGTCGCGGCATCGCTCGCCGGACTCGAGCGCAAGGAGTTCCGCAAGGACATGGTCCGGATGGGGGCGAACCTGTTCGGCATCCCCGGGGCGGACGGCGTCTCGGCATCGGACCTCGGGCTCGAGCCCGTGATGACGCTCACCGCCTCGGTGGCCAAGACGAAGCGCGTGCCGGTCGACACCGGTGTGTCCTACGACTACACGTACCGCACGGCGGCGGAGACCACCCTCGCGCTCGTGCCGGTCGGCTACGCGGACGGTGTCCCGCGGCTGGCGCAGGGGCGGCTCGAGGTGACGATCGCCGGCAAGCGGTACCCGATCGCCGGTCGGGTCGCGATGGACCAGTTCCTCGTCGACGTCGGGGACGACGACGTCCGGACCGGGGACACCGTGGTGCTCTTCGGCACGGGTGAGCGCGACGAGGCGACCGTGCTCGAGTGGGGCGCGGCGCTCGGCACCATCGGCGAGGAGATCGTCTGCCGCATCGGCTCCCGCGTGCCGCGCGTCTACTCCGGGCACTCCGTCGAGGGACGCGTGGGCGAGTACCTGCGGGGCGAGCCGGCGTGACCGTGCTGCTCGACACCACCGTTGCGGGGACCGACGACATGGGCGCACTCGGCGCCCGGCTCGCCGCGCTCCTGCGCGCCGGTGACCTCGTCGTGCTGACCGGACCGCTCGGCGCCGGCAAGACGACCCTCACGCGCGGCCTCGGGGTGGCGCTCGGCGCGCGGGGTCAGGTGTCGAGCCCGACCTTCGTCCTCGCACGGACGCACCCCACCACGGCCGGGCCCGACCTGGTGCACGTCGATGCCTACCGGCTCTCGGACCCCCTGGAGCTCGACGACCTCGACCTCGACTGGGACGGCGCGATCGTCGTCGTCGAATGGGGACGCGGGTTCGTCGACGGCATCAGCGACAGCGTGCTCGACGTCGAGATCGTCCGCGCGACCGGTGCTGCGACGCTCGATGCGGACCTCGACCCCGACGACGTCCCCGACGAGCCCCGCCGGGTCGTCGTCACGGCGTCGGGCCCACGCTGGGAGGGCGTCACGCTCTGACCGGCGACCTGATGAAGGTCCTGCGTGTTGTGGCGCCGAGCGGTCACGATCCGGTAACGGTCGCTACCGTGGGTGCATGCAGATGCGCCGAGTCCTCTTCGTCGCCGCCGGGGTCGCGGTCGCCGTCGTCGCGCTCGGGGCCGCGAACTCGATCCGCTCGGTGGCGTCGAGTTCCGGGGCCGCCTCACCGACGGCATCCATGCAGCACGTCGCCACCATCGGCGACTCGATCATGGCCGGGTACGGCCTGGACAGCGAGGACCGGGCGTGGCCGACGCTCCTCGCCGCGAAGGAGCACTTCGCGGTCACGAACGTCGCGTGCAGTGGTGCCGGCTTCATCAACGACGGCGACGCGTGCAACACCCACTACGACGGACTCGTGTCCAAGGCGGTCGCCGCGAAACCGACGGTCGTCATCGTGCAGTCGTCGGACAACGACATGGGCGAGAGCGCCGCGGACATCCAGCGGGCGACCTCCGAGACGATCGAGGACATCCACTCGGCGCTCCCGCACGCCGAGATCGTCGGGCTGAGCACCCTGTGGGACCAACCCGGGAGCATCCCGGACGAGGTCGCGGTGAGCTCCGACGCGCTCGAGGCCGCGGTGACCGCCGTGCACGGCAAGTACGTCGACATCGGGCAGCCGATCGCCGGCGGGCACGGTCTGCTGCAGTCGGACAGCGAACACCCGACCGTCGCCGGGCAGCGTGTCCTGGCCGCGGCGATCGGGAAGGACCTGCGGAAGGCCGGCGTGCAGCTCGCGCCCCGTCAGGGCTTGTAGACGGCGGTCGACACCCAGTCGATGTTGAGGTGGCCGGACTTCCCCCAGTTGCCGGTCTGGAACATGTACCGGTGCGGGGTCGTCGGGACGTCCTTCGTGACGGTCCGCAGCACGCGCCCGTCGACCGAGTAGGTCACGGACTTCCCGGGGATCCACTCGACCGAGTAGGTGTGCCAGTCCCGCCACGACAGCTTCGTGGGCACCGTGACGGCAGAGACCTCGTTCCCCGGCGTCATCGAGTGGTGGAAGAACGTCGGCGACGTGTCGTAGTTGCCCTCGGGGAAGTCGATCTCGCCCTCCGACCACACGTTTGAGGTCGGCCACAGGATGAAGGCCGCGCCGTTGCCGTCGGCACCGGTGGCCCTGGCCCGGACGGTGAACTTCCCACCGACGTGGCTCCACGCGCCGCTCGGCGTCCCGAAGGTGCCGGCCGCGCCACGCTTGCCGTCGAGCGACACGTCCATGATCCCGCCGTGCGCGCTGATCTGCGTGCCGGACCAGTACATGCCGTCGCCCATCCCGTCCGGGTACGGCTGCCAGGACTTCGCGTAGACCGAGGCGAACTTGCCCTTCGACGCCTTCGTGGAGAAGTCCTCGCGGAACGTCTGCACGAACTTCCCGGAGGTGGTGCCGGCCTGGGCGACGGACCCGCTGCCGATCGGCACGGCGACCAGCGCCGCGGTGAGGACGACGGCCGCGAGGACGGTCCGTGTGGTGCGGTTCTGCATGCGCTTCCACTCCCTGAGGGGTGCGGGCCGACCCGAACGGCCCGCACAGCGCGGACCGACCCGAACGATCCGCATTCACTCCTGTCGGCTGCCGAGAGCCTGCCGACAGCAGCGGCATGCCCCCAGAGGGAGGGTGAGACGCCCGGTCGACGCCTACGATGGACGGGTGCTGCTCGCCATCGACACGTCCGCCGGAACGAGCGTCGCCGTCGTCGATCCGGAGACACGGCAGGTGCTCGCCGAACGCTCCACCGAGGACACCCGCCGGCACGCCGAGGTCATCGGCCCCTTCCTGCAGGGGGTGCTCGAGGACGCGGGGATCACCGCCGCCGACGTCACGGGCGTCGTCGCGGGGATGGGCCCCGGTCCGTTCACCGGACTCCGTGTCGGCATCGCGGCCGCACGGACGTTCGCCGCGGCACGCGGTGTCCCGTTCCTGCCGCTCGTCAGTCACGACGCCGTGGCCGCCGAGCACGACGGCCCGCTGGTCGTCCTGACGGACGCGCGCCGGCGCGAGGTCTACTGGAGCGTCCACGACCAGACCGGCACGCGGATCGCGGGTCCCGGACTCGCCAAGCCGGCGGACCTGGACGACGTGCTGGGAGCCTCCAGTCGGTTCCGGCGGGTCACCGCCGTCACCATCCCGGCCGGGAGGCTCGGCTCGCTCGCCGCGGACCGGCTCGCCTCCGGCGGTTCCTTCGCCGACGACGCGCCCCTCTACCTCCGTGACCCCGACGTCACCATGCCGGGTGCGCCCAAGCGGGTGAAGCAGTGAGCGAGTCCGGCGGGCGTCTGGCCGACGGGCTGCGCCTGCGGCGCGCCCACCCGCAGGACCTCGACGACGTGATGTGGCTCGAGCACGCCTCGTTCCCGACGGACGCGTGGTCGGCGTCGCAGATGTCCGGCGAGCTGTACTCGCCGCACGGGTACTACGTCGTCGTGGAGACCGTCGACGAGGGCGCTCCGACGATCGTCGGGTACGCGGGTCTGTCCTCGCTCGCCGGCAACCCCGTCGCCGACGTGCAGACCATCGCCGTGTCGGCCGAGCACCGGGGCAAGGGCATCGGCCGGGCGCTGTTCACCGAGCTCCTCGACGAGGCACGCCGTCGGGCGGTGGAGGAGGTCTTCCTCGAGGTCCGTGCCGACAACCCCGTCGCGCAGGCGATGTACACCGCGTTCGGGTTCGAGCACATCGCCACCCGGCCGCGGTACTACCAGCCGGACGGCATCGACGCGTGGGTGATGCGTGCGGCGCTCGCGCCCGCAACCACGAGGCACGGGCCCGGCCCGATCGGACAGGAGACGCTCGATGCGTGAACCGCTGGTGCTCGGCATCGAGACGAGCTGCGACGAGACAGGGGTCGGCATCGTGCGGGGGAGCACCCTGCTCGCCAACGTCATCGCGTCGAGCATGGAGGAGCACGCACGCTACGGCGGTGTCGTGCCCGAGGTCGCCGCTCGTGCGCACCTCGAGGCGATGACCCCGACGCTCGAGCAGGCGCTGTCCCAGGCGGGCGTCACGCTCGACGAGCTCGACGCCGTCGCGGTCACCGCGGGGCCGGGGCTCGCCGGCGCGCTCATGGTCGGAGTCGGTGCGGCGAAGGCGCTCGCCGTGGCCACCGGCAAGCCGCTCTACGGCGTGAACCACCTGGTCGGGCACGTCGGGGCAGACGTCCTGCGCGCCGACGGCAGCGCGATCGAGCTGCCGACCGTGGCGCTCCTGGTGTCCGGCGGGCACACGTCGCTGCTGCTCGTGCGGGATCTCGTCGGTGACGTCGAGCTCCTCGGCGAGACCATCGACGACGCCGCAGGAGAGGCCTTCGACAAGGTCGCGCGGCTCCTCGGCCTGCCGTACCCGGGCGGGCCGCAGATCGACCGGGCAGCGGCGGACGGCGACCCGAAGGCGATCCGGTTCCCGCGGGGACTGACCCTTCCGAAGGACATGGCCGCGCACCGCTACGACTTCTCGTTCTCGGGGTTGAAGACCGCCGTCGCGCGGTGGGTCGAGCGCTGCCGCGACGAGGGGCGCGAGGTCCCCGTGGCCGACGTCGCCGCCTCGTTCCGCGAGGCCGTCGTCGACGTGCTCGTCACCAAGGCGCTGAACGCCTGCCGTGACTCCGGGGTGGACCGGCTGCTGCTCGGCGGTGGCGTCGTGGCGAACGCGCGCCTCCGCGCGGTCGCGATCGAGCGCTGCGCTGCGGCCGGGGTCGAGCTCCGCATCCCCCCGCTCGACCTCTGCACCGACAACGGGGCGATGATCGCGGCCATCGGGGCGCGACTCGTCGCCGAGGGGCACGCGCCGAGCGACCTCGACATCGCCGCGGACTCGACGCTGCCGGTGACGACCGTCCAGGTCTGAGCCCGGCTCCCGCGCTTGTGGGAGGATCGGGAGCGACGGCCGCACGGGTCGTCGGGAGGGGTGCAACGTGTCCGATCAGAACCAGTGGCCGAAGCCGGGCGAACAGCAGCCGGACGGGCAGCAGCCGGCGTCGCAGGACCCGACCGCATCGGCACCGGCCCCCGGGTCGGCGGCGGAGCCGAACGGGTACGGCCAGGACACCCAGCAGCCGAACCCGTACGCACCGCAGGAACCGGCGACACAGCGGCCGAACCCCTACGCCCAGCAGGACCCGGCACAGCAGCCGAACCCCTACGCTCCGCAGCAGCCGCAGTACGGCGCTCCGCAGCAGAACCCGTACGCCGCGCCCCAGCAGCCGCAGTACGGCGCTCCGCAGCAGCAGAACCCCTACGGCGCCTCGCAGCAGCCCCGGTACGGCGCACCGCAGAACCCCTACGCCGCGTCCGCCCCCGGTTCGGCCCCGTACGCCGGGCAGGGCGCTCCCGGTTCCGCGCCCTACGCGAACCCCTACGCTCCCGCCGGGGCGTACTCGAACGCCGGGTACCAGCCCTACGCGCAGCGCCCGAAGACGAGCATCCTCGCGATCCTGTCGATCGTGTTCGGTCTCGGCGCGATCCCGTTCTTCTTCATCGCGATCCTGCTCGGCCCCGCCGGTGCGATCCTCGGACACGTGGCGCTCGGCAAGATCAAGCAGAACGGCGAGCAGGGCCGTGGCCTCGCACTGACCGGCATCATCGCCGGCTGGGTGATGACCGGCGTCTGGATCCTCTGGATCGTGGTCGTCGTCTTCGCGATCGGGCACTCCGGCGGCGGGTACTACGACGACAACTACGACTACGGCTCGTCCGGCGCGTTCATCAGCTGAGGCGCTCGCAGAGGATCGCCGTGTGGCGGCCCTCGAGCCGGGTGAGCACCAGGGTCACCCGGCCGACTCCGCCGCGCAGCCGCAGTCGCTTCCGGAACTGGGCGGGGTCGACGTCCACGCCGCGCTTCTTGATCTCCACCGTGCCGATGCCGTCCGCTGCGAGGCGTGCCGCGAGCTGCTTCACGTCGAGGGGCATCGTGTCGAGCACCCGGAAGCCCTGCGCGAAGGGCGTCGTCACCGCACTAGAGGACGTGACGTAGGCGATCCCGTCCGAGAGCATGTGCCCGTCGATCGACCGCGCCAGGTCACCGATCAGGCGCGCACGGATGACGGCCCCGTCCGGCTCGTAGAGGTACTCGCCGATCGGCCCGACCGGCTCGTCCTCGGAGTCGTCCGCCGCGGTCAGCTCCGCGATGCCGTGCGCTCCGATGACCGTGGCCGCGCGCCGGATGCCCGGGCGGGCGAGCGGCCCGAACCAGAGTGCGAGCTCGACGACCTCGCGGTCGACGGACGTCCACTGCGCTTCCGCGGTGTCCGGGACGAGGTCGCGGTCGATCCCGGGGCCGAGCTTCACCCCGGTCGGCGTGGTCGTCGCGGCCGCGAAGACGGTGTCCAGCGACGGCGACCAGTCGTCGGGGTCGGCGAGGCGCCGTGTGTTCGCGTGGCCCGTCGTCCGACGTGCTGGATCCATCCAGACGCCGTCGACGCGCGACAGGTCGAACGAGGCCGCGTGCCCGAGCTCCACGCGGGCATCGGGCCAGAGCGCGAGGTTGTGCGTCGCGACCGCCGCGGTCACCTCGTCGCGGTCGACCGCGGTCACGTCGAGGTCGAGCGCCGCCATCGCCATCGCGTCCCCGCCGATGCCACAGCCGAGGTCCGCCACGCGACGGAGTCCCGCAGCGGCGAAGCGTCCGGCGTGCTGGGCAGCGACGGACAGCCGGGTGGCCTGCTCGAGCCCGGCCTCGGTGAAGAGCATCCGCGACGCGAAGTCGCCGAACTTCCCCCTGGCCTTCTGCCGGAGCTTCGCCTGGGTCAGCACGGCGGCGACGAGCCCGGGATCGTGCCCCTCTGCTCGCAGCCGGGAGACGACGCGGACGATCTCACCGTCGTCGGAGACGCTCGGCGTACGGTCGAGCAGTGCCATCCCGTCCGGGGTCAACAGCTGGGCGAGATCGGCGGCGTCCATGAGACGATCCTGTCATCAACGGATGCGCTGGCACTCGGATTGACCGAGTGCCAGCGGCCCCCTACAGTTGGACCTGGCACTCTCGTGTGCGTAGTGCCAACCGGTTTTCATCTGTACCGAGTCAGTACCGAGAAAGAAGAGGTCACCGTGGCCGTCACCATCAAGCCGCTCGAAGATCGCATCGTCATCCGTCAGGTCGAGGCGGAGCAGACCACTGCTTCCGGTCTCGTCATCCCGGACACCGCGAAGGAGAAGCCGCAGGAGGGCGAGGTCGTGGCCGTGGGTCCGGGTCGCATCGACGACAACGGCAACCGCGTCCCGCTCGACGTCGCCGTCGGCGACAAGGTCATCTACTCGAAGTACGGCGGAACCGAGGTCAAGTACTCGGGCGAGGACCTCCTGGTCCTCTCGGCTCGCGACGTCCTCGCGGTCATCGAGCACTGAACCCATCTCCACGAACGAACGCCCCGTCAGCTCCCGGCTGACGGGGCGTTCGCCGTTCCGGCCTGGAGGCTCGGAGGACGTCCGTCGTGTCGGCGCACGTCCGTAGCATTGGTCCGTGACCGAGCGCGTGGCCAGGAGCGAAGCATCCGTCGGGGTCGTGCAGGCGATCGTCGCCTACGGGCTCTGGGGGCTCATGCCGCTGCTCTTCGCGGCGATGGCCCCAGCCGGCGCGTTCGAGATCGTTGCCTGGCGGATCGTCTTCGGGCTGGGGTTCTGCGTGATCGCGATCGCCGTCACGCGGTCGTGGCTCCGGACGCGGTCCCTGCTCGTCCAGCGTCGGGTGATGGGCGTCATGGCGATCGCCGCGGTGCTCATCGTCGTGAACTGGACCGTGTACGTCATCGCGACGACGACGGGCCACACGGTCGAGGCTGCGCTCGGGTACTTCATCAACCCGCTCGTGACGATCGCACTCGGCGTCGTGCTGCTCCGCGAACGCCTCCGTCCGGCGCAGTGGACCGCGGTCGGCATCAGCGTCGTGGCCGTCGTCGTCATCGCCGTCGGGTACGGCCAGATGCCGTGGATCTCGCTCGCGCTGGCGTTCTCGTTCGGGCTGTACGGCCTGGTGAAGAAGCGCGTCGGCGGCACCGTGGACGCGCTGTCCGGTCTGACGATCGAGACGATGTGGCTCACACCGCTCGCGGTCGGCGCGTTGGTCGTGCTCGGCGTCACCGGGATCGGCGGCGGCATCACGTTCGGCGGCGAGGGCTGGGTGCACGCGCTGATCATGATCGGGGCGGGCCCCGCGACGGCAGTCCCGCTGCTGCTCTTCGCGTCGTCGGCCAGGCGGCTGTCGCTCTCGACACTCGGGCTGACGCAGTACCTGACGCCGGTGATGCAGCTCGTCGTGGGCGTGACCATCCAGCACGAGGCGATGAGCACCTCGCGGTGGATCGGGTTCGGGATCGTGTGGTGCGCCCTCGTGATCCTGTCCGTGGACTCGTTCACCGCCGCGCGCCGCGCCCGACGCACCGTCCTGCCGGCCGCACCCGCCTGACGGACGCGCCCCGAGCCTCCCGTCCGCCCGGCTTGCCGGGCCGTCCTGCCGGGCCGTTCTGCGAAAGCGACAGTCCCCGGCAGGAATCCTGCCGGGGACTGTCGCTTTCGTGGCGGTACGGTTACTTCGCGACCGAGCCCTGGATCGCGCTCTGGTACTGCGGCTTGTTGTCACCGTCGAACTTGTAGATGCCGATGTAGGCGGTCGACGGGTCGTTGTTCTTGTCGAACGGACCGATGCCGGACGGACCCGTGTAGTGGATGTCCTTGCCGTCGTCGAGGAGTGCCTTGCAGTCCTTGAACGTCGAGCACTCGGTGCCGCCGTCCGCGCCGGAGACCGCAGCCATGTTGGCCTGGATCGTGCCGGAGTCGGTGCCCTTGCCCTTCACCGCGGCGAGGGCGGCGAGGGTGGTGGCGTCGTAGGACTCGGCTGCGTACGAGTAGTCGGTGAGGTCCTTGCCCGACGACTTCTTGTAGTAGTCGACGAGGCGCTGCTTCAGCTCGTCCTTCGGCGAGGCGCCGGGGATCGTGCCCTGCGCACCCTCGAGCGTGCCCGGGTCGAAGTCCTTCGAGTAGTCCGCCGTGTTGCCGTCCGACATGTAGATCTTCGCCATGTCGGCGTTCTGCGACTTCAGCTCGGGGATGATCGACTTCGTCTCGTCGAACGCCAGGACGACGATCGCGTCGGGCTTGGTCGCGAGTGCGGCCGTCACCTCGGACGAGAACGTGGTCTGTCCGGGCGGGAACTCCTGGCCCTTGCCCTTGCCGCCGTAGACGACCTGGCCACCGGAGGCCTCGACGGCCTTCTGGACCGAGTTGCGGAGGCCCGTGCCGTACGTGTCGTTGAAGACCAGGAACGCGACCTTGGCGTTGCCGTCGCCCGTGATGAGCTGGCCGAGCGCCGAACCCTGCACCGAGTCCGGCGGAGCGGTCCGGTAGTAGTACGACGAGTAGCCCGAGAGGTCGGTCGCGGTGTTGGCCGGCGAGATCTCCACGATGCAGTTGCTCGTGAGCTGGTCGATCACGTTGAGCGTCACCGAGGACGACTCGGCGCCGATCGCGACCGGGACCTTCGCGTTGACGAGCTTCGTCGCGGCGGAGCTGGAGACGGTCATGTCGGTGCTGTCACCCGAGTCCGTCTGCGGCTCGATCGTGACGTCCTTGTCGAGCACACCGCCGGCGGAGTTGATGTCATCGACCGCGAGGCCGACACCGGATTCGGCGGGCGGGTTGAGGTACGCCAGCGAGCCCGTGAGCGGCAGGATCGTGCCGATCTTCAGCGCATCGGTGCCTGGCGACGACGGTGCCTTGCAGCTCGACGCGGGGTCCTTCTTCGCCGCCGAAGCAGACGACGACGGGTCGGCGCTGCCGGCCGTGGAGCATGCCGCGAGCAGCACCGCTGCCGCTCCCGCCAGTGCCAGCGCCGTGGTGACGCGGGTGGTTCTGATCATCCGTGGAACCCTTTCTCGGCACGGAGGCGGAGCCGCATCGGGTCGAGTGCGACGCCTCCGTGTGGGGATGCGAGCAAAAGTAGGGTCCGGGTGTTTCGCCCGTGTGACGGGGCGGTACGCAAACTGTTTCGTTACCGAGCCGTGACAGAAGCTGAGTGGATGTTCGGGTTGCGGCGGCGGAAAACGCGAAACGCCCCCGTCGACCTGACGGGGGCGTTTCGGCGGGTGGGGCGTCAGCTGCGGTAGTTCGGCGCCTCGACGACCATCTGGACGTCGTGCGGGTGCGACTCCTTGAGCCCCGCCGGCGTGATGCGGACGAACTTGCCGCGCGCCTTGAGCTCGGGGACCGTGCGGCCACCGACGTAGAACATCGACTGCCGGAGCCCGCCGACGAGCTGGTACACGACGTTCGCGACCGAGCCGCGGTACGGCACCTGACCCTCGATGCCCTCCGGCACGAGCTTGTCGTCGGAGGGGACGTCGGCCTGGAAGTAACGGTCCTTCGAGTACGAGGTCTTCTTGCCACGGGTCTGCAGCGCGCCGAGGGAGCCCATCCCGCGGTACGCCTTGAACTGCTTGCCGCCGACGAACACCAGGTCGCCGGGGGACTCGTCGGTGCCGGCGAGGAGCGAGCCGAGCATCACGGTGTCGGCACCCGCCACGAGGGCCTTCGCGATGTCGCCCGAGTACTGCAGCCCACCGTCGGCGATGACCGGCACGCCGGCTTCACGTGCGGCGAGGGACGCCTCGTAGACCGCGGTGACCTGCGGCACGCCGACGCCGGCGACGACGCGGGTGGTGCAGATGGAGCCGGGGCCGACACCGACCTTGACGGCGTCCACGCCGGCGTCGATGAGCGCCTGCGCCCCTTCGCGGGTGGCTGCCTGGCCGCCGATGATGTCCACACCGTCGAACGCGGGGTCGGCCTTGAGGCGACGGACCATGTCGAGCACGCCGGCGCTGTGGCCGTTCGCGGTGTCGACGACGAGCACGTCCACGCCAGCCTCGAGCAGGGCGGTCGCCCGCTGCCAGGCGTCACCGAAGAAGCCGATCGCCGCACCGACGCGCAGCCGACCGGCGTCGTCCTTCGTGGCGTCCGGGTACTTCTCGCTCTTGTCGAAGTCCTTGACGGTGATGAGCCCGCGGAGCTTGCCGTCGGCGTCGACGAGCGGGAGCTTCTCGATCTTGTGCTGGGCGAAGATCGCGACGGCGTCGTCCGGGTCGATGCCGACCTGCGCGGTGATGAGCGGCGCCTTGGTCATGACGTCGCGCACGAGCGTGGACTGCTGCTCGAACGGCGCCACGAACCGCATGTCACGGTTGGTGATGATCCCGACGAGGGTGCCGTCGCCCTCCACCACGGGGAGGCCGGAGACGCGGAACTGTCCACAGAGCGCATCCACCTCGGCGACGGTGGCGTCCGGGTTGGTGGTCACCGGGTTGGTGATCATGCCCGACTCGGAGCGCTTGACCTTGTCGACCGCAGCGGCCTGGTCGGCGATCGACATGTTGCGGTGCAGGATGCCGATGCCGCCCTGGCGCGCCATGGCGATCGCCATGCGTGCCTCGGTGACGGTGTCCATCGCCGCGGAGAGCAGCGGGACGTTGACCGTGATCCGCTTGGTGAGCCGGGACGCGGTCGACGCCTCGCTCGGGATGACGTCGGTGTACCCCGGCAGGAGCATGACGTCGTCGTACGTGAGTCCGATGAATCCGAACGGATCCGGCTGGTCCATGGGTCCCCTTCGTGGGCGAGTGAAGTGGTTTCAGACACCGGGAACGCAGCTGTGGGTTCCGGATAGACCATGCTAACGCGCGCGACGGACCGCGCATTCCGGATGGGCGCGGGCCTGGAGGCTCGGTGCGGGCCCGCCTCGGAGGTCCCTGCACAGCATCACAGTTCCGGCACGAATTCCACAGGGAACGAGATGGAAACACGGGTGACACAAAATCCCCATAGGTTCCTCGGCATCCGAACGAGAGGCTCTTCCGTGGGATCCATCACTCCTGCGGGATCTGCGCTGCTGCGCCGATTCCGCCCCGGTGCGCCAGGTCGTCGCCGACTGGTGCTCGTCGTCGTGCTCGTCGCGGCCTTCCTGGCGACCTTCTTCGTCGACTGGGCCGTGACCCTCCCCGCACAGGGAGCCACGACCGCGGCCACGGCGAGCGCGACCCCCAGCGCGTCCGCCAGCACCGCACCGTCCAGCACCCAGCCGTGCACCGTCAGCCCGACCAACGGCTGCATCCAGGGCACCATCCTCGACTCCGAGCGGAAGCCGGCCGAGGGCGTGGACGTCGACGTGGCCGGCCCGAGCGGCTTCACCGCGACGTCGACCACGACCGACGCCGGCCGCTGGTCCGTCAGCGTCCCGGCCGCCGGCCAGTACTCGGTGACCGTCGACCAGGACACGCTGCCGAAGGGACAGTTCCTGACGAACGCGGCCGACGCGAAGCGCACCGTGCAGGCGAACCTCAACGCCAACGCGGGGCAGATCTTCCAGCTGTCCGACCAGCAGGGTGCGACGACGAGCGACGCCTCGACGAGCGTCACAGCGGCTCGGGCCTGGCAGCAGTTCGTCTCCGGCATCCGGCTCGGGCTGCTCCTCGCGCTCGCGTCGATCGGCCTCTCGCTGATCTACGGCACGACGGGCCTGTCGAGCTTCTCGCACGGTGAGCAGGTGACCCTCGGTGGGCTTCTCGCCTACGTGTTCGCGAACCAGCTCGGCATGAACGTCTGGGTCGTCGGCGTCATCGTCGTGGCCCTCTGCGCGGCGACCGGGTACCTCCAGGACATGGTCATCTGGAAACCGCTGCGGCGCCGACGGATCAGCCTCACGCAGCTGATGATCGTGACGATCGGTCTGTCGATCGCGGCGCAGTACGCGTTCCAGTACTTCTTCGGGGCCTCGACGGTCCGCATCCAGCAGAGCAACCCCGCGACGGTGACGTTCGCCGGGGTGACGCTGACGGTGCAGTCCTACGTGGCGATGGGCATCGCGCTCGTGGTGCTCGTCGCGACCGGGCTGTTCCTGGCGAAGACCCGGTTCGGCCGTGCCACCCGGGCGGTGTCCGACAACCCGGCGCTCGCGTCGGCGTCCGGCATCGACGTCGACCGGGTGATCCGGTTCGTGTGGACGCTCGCCGCGGGTCTCGCCGGACTGTCCGGCGTCATGCTCGGGCTCGTGCTCAACGGCGTGAACTGGCAGACCGGCCTGCAGCTGCTCCTGCTCATGTTCGCCGCGGTGACCCTCGGCGGTCTCGGCACGGCCTACGGCGCGCTCGTCGGGTCGATGATCATCGGCGTCGTCGTCGAGCTCACGAACCTGGTGCTGCCCGGCGACTTCAAGTACGCCACGGCACTCGTCATCCTCATCCTCATCCTGCTGTTCCGGCCGCAGGGCATCTTCGGTCGCGCCGAGCGGATCGGTTAAGGGAGCGCCGTCATGGACTACATCGTCAACCTCCTCAGCGCACTGACGCAGGAGGCCCTCGCGCCCACCACGGCAGCGTTCGCGCTCGCCGCGATCGGGCTGAACGTGCACTTCGGGCTCACCGGGCTCGTCAACATGGGGCAGGCGGCGTTCCTGCTGCTCGGCGCCTACGGCTTCGCGATCTCGATCACGAACGGGCTGCCGTTCGGGATGGCGGTCCTCGTCGCGCTGCTCGTGGCGATCGTCTTCGCGATCATCCTCGGCATCCCGACACTCCGGTTGCGGGGCGACTACCTGGCGATCGTGACGATCTCCGGCGCGGAGATCATCCGCATGGTCGGCAGGTCGAGTCTCCTCACGACGACGACGGGCGGTTCGAACGGCATCGCCGGATCGGCCTACCGCGACCCGTTCAACGCGCTGAGCTTCCTGCCGGACGGCACGACCACGATCCTGTGGTTCACGTACTCGAACAACGGCGTGAACGGCTGGTGGATCCGCATCGTCGGGTGGGGGCTCGTCGCCCTCTTCACGCTCGTGCTCTTCCTGCTCATGCGCAGCCCGTGGGGTCGCGTCGTGAAGGCCATCCGTGAGGACGAGGACGCGGTGCGCTCCCTCGGCAAGAGCGTGTACTCGTACAAGATGCAGGCGCTCGTCTTCGGTGGTGCACTCGGAGCGCTCGCCGGGGTCGTCTACGTCCTGCCGAGCTCGGTGCAACCGGACGCGATGGGTCGCTCGATGACGTTCTTCATCTGGACCGCGCTGATCCTCGGCGGCGCGGCGACGGTGTTCGGGCCGGTCCTCGGCTCGGTGCTGTTCTTCGTCGTGCGGCTCGCGATCAGGACGCTCGCGAGCGACTTCATCCCCAACTCGATCATGAACTCGCAGCAGGCGGAGCAGTTCTCCTACGTGCTCGTCGGCGTCGCGCTCATGCTGCTCATCGTCTTCCGTCCACAGGGACTCCTCGGGAACAAGAAGGAGCTGACGTTCAGTGTCTGAGACCTCCACGAGCGCCGTCGCGCACACGCCGGGCGCCGCGAAGCCCGACGCCATCCTCACCGTCGACAACATCACCAGGAAGTTCGGCGGCATGACCGCCGTCGACGTCGACCACCTCGAGGTCCAGCGCGGATCGATCACCGCGTTGATCGGGCCGAACGGCGCCGGCAAGACGACGTTCTTCAACCTCCTCACCGGGTTCGACAAGCCCTCGAGCGGCAAGGACGCGAGCTGGGTCTTCAACGGCACGACCCTCGGCAACACCGGCGCCGCCAAGGTGGCCCGCGCCGGCATGGTCCGGACGTTCCAGCTCACCAAGGCGCTGTCGCGGCTCACGGTGATGCAGAACATGCTGCTCGGTGCGAAGGACCAACCCGGCGAGAACTTCTTCGCCGCGCTGATCGCACCGGTCTGGCGACCCCGCGAGCGGGAGATCACCGCGAAGGCCGAGGAACTCCTCGCGCGGTTCAAGCTGCTGGAGAAGAAGGACGACTACGCGGGATCGCTCTCGGGCGGCCAGCGGAAGCTCCTCGAGATGGCCAGGGCACTGATGTCCGACCCGACGATGATCATGCTCGACGAACCGATGGCCGGCGTGAACCCGGCGCTCACCCAGTCGCTGCTCGGGCACATCCAGTCCCTCCGCGACGACGGCATGACCGTGCTGTTCGTCGAGCACGACATGCACATGGTCCGGCACATCTCGGACTGGGTGGTCGTCATGGCCGAGGGGCGCGTCGTCGCCGAGGGCCCTGCCGGCACGGTGATGGACGACCAGGCGGTCATCGACGCGTACCTCGGGGCGCACCACGACACCGACCTCGGTGACGACTCGCTCCTCACCGAGGAGACCTACGAGGAACTCGCCGAGGAGGTCGCCGAGGAAGACGCCGACGGCGCTGCGCACACGGCGCCGGCGGCGGACGCGCCGGCGCCGCCCGCGGCGACGGCACCAGCGACGGACGAGACAGCAGACAGCACGGCGGACCCCGCCGACGACGGGAAGGCGACCCGATGACCGACGCGACGAACGGGGCGGAAGCGACCCGTGCCTCCAGTCCGACCGGCGGAGCCCAGACCGGCGGAGCCCAGACCGGTGGAGCGCAGACCGGCGGGACCGGGACGGCCACGCTGGAACCGGTGATGCGGGCCAGCGGCCTGGTCGCCGGGTACCTGCCGGGGGTGAACATCCTGAACGGCTGCGACCTGGACTGCTACCCGGGTGAGCTCATCGGCATCATCGGCCCGAACGGGGCAGGCAAGTCGACGCTCCTCAAGGCGCTGTTCGGGCTCGTGTCCGTCCGCGACGGGTCGGTGACCCTGCAGGGCGAGGACATCACCAACATGAAGGCGAACAAGCTCGTGCAGGCGGGCGTCGGGTTCGTGCCGCAGACGAACAACGTGTTCCCGTCGCTCTCCATCGAGGAGAACCTGCAGATGGGGCTCTACCTGCGGCCGCGGAAGTTCGCCGAGCGGCTCGAGGTCATCTACGACCTGTTCCCGGTGCTCGGCCAGCGTCGTGGCCAGCGCGCAGGATCGCTCTCCGGTGGCGAGCGGCAGTCGGTGGCGATGGCCAGGGCGCTGATGATGGACCCGAAGGTGCTGCTGCTCGACGAGCCGTCCGCCGGGCTGTCCCCGGTGCGCCAGGACGAGACGTTCATCCGCACACGCCGGATCAACAAGGCCGGAGTGTCGATCATCATGGTGGAGCAGAACGCGCGACGCTGTCTGCAGATCTGCGATCGTGGGTACGTGCTCGACCAGGGGAAGAACGCGTACTCGGGCACCGGGCGTGAGCTCGCCGACGATCCGAAGGTCATCGAGCTCTACCTGGGGACGCTCGCGAAGGACGTCGACGCCGCTCGCTAGCGCGAGTCGGGGTCGACCTGCCGGTGCCGCTGTGGGGGCGGTACCGGCAACCGAGAGGGGTCGTGCGAAGTCGCTTCTGCGCCGCACGGCCCCTCTCCCAGCCTGGAGGCTCGGCTCGGCCCCGCCAGGCGGGTAGCGTTCCGCAGGTGGAACGCGTCTCGAGCATCGCGATGGACATCCTGGTCTGGGTCGTCTTCGCTGTGCTCTTCGTCGGTGCCGCACTGCTCGTGAAGGTCGCGGCGGCGCTGCTCGTCGTGCTCATCGTCCTGGCGCTCGCACTCGGCCTGACGCTCCGCATGCTGCGCCGACGACGCTCGCGGTAGGCCACCGGTAGGCTTGCCGGGTGAGTGAAGTCGAGATCGGTGCAGGCAAGCGCGGACGTCGGGCGTACGCGTTCGACGACATCGCGGTGGTCCCCTCGCGGCGCACGCGTGACCCGCGTGACGTGAACGTGCAGTGGTCGATCGACGCCTTCACGTTCGAAGCGCCGATCCTCGCCGCACCGATGGACTCCGTCGCCTCGCCGGCGACGGTGATCCAGATGGGCAAGGCCGGGATCCTCGGTGTCCTCGACCTCGAAGGGCTCTGGACCCGGTACTCGGACCCGGAGCCCTACTACGCCGAGATCCGGGCGCTCACCGACGGCAACGTCACGAAGCGCATGCAGGAGATCTACGCCGAGCCGGTCAAGGCCGAGCTCATCACCGCGCGGCTCGCCGAGATCCGCGCCGCCGGGGTCCCGGTCGCCGGGTCGCTCAGCCCGCAGCGCACGCAGGAGTTCTCGCAGACCGTCGTCGACGCCGGTGTCGACCTGTTCGTCATCCGCGGCACCACCGTGTCGGCGGAGCACGTGTCGCAGAGCACCGAGCCCCTCAACCTCAAGAAGTTCATCTACGAGCTCGACGTCCCCGTGATCGTCGGCGGCGCGTCGACCTACACGGCCGCCCTGCACCTCATGCGCACCGGTGCCGCCGGTGTGCTCGTCGGGTTCGGTGGCGGCGCTGCCTCGACCACGCGAGCCGCGCTGGGCATCCACGCGCCGATGGCCACCGCGGTCGCCGACATCGCCGGCGCCCGTCGTGACTACATGGACGAGTCGGGTGGCCGCTACGTGCACGTCATCGCGGACGGCGGCCTCGACACCGCCGGCGACGTCGTCAAGGCGATCGCGATGGGTGCCGACGCCGTCATGCTCGGCACGGCGCTCGCGCGTGCGACCGAAGCGCCCGGCGGTGGGTTCCACTGGGGCGCCGAGGCGCACCACCCGGAGCTGCCGCGGGGCCGCCGTGTCGAGGTCGGCACGATCGCCCCGCTCGAGAACATCCTGAACGGCCCGACCCCGACGTGGGACGGCCGGGCGAACATCGTCGGCGCGCTGCGTCGCTCGATGGCGACGACCGGTTACTCCGACGTCAAGGAGTTCCAGCGAGTAGAAGTGGTCGTGGCGCCGTACCACCAGCAGTGACGGTGGCACCCGTGCAGCGCGGGTGACGCTCCGGCGCCGCTCGCAACGGCAGCGCGGAGGCGATGATGGCAACGACGGTCTCGGGCAAGAAGGCACCGACCGGAGCATTCGGCACGGCGGGGTTCGATCCCCGGGCGAAGCTCGGACCGGACGAACGCGCGGCCGCGATCGAGGTGCTGAAGACCAAGGAGCTGGACGTCCTGGTCGTCGGCGGCGGGATCGTCGGTGGCGGCAGCGCGCTCGATGCGGTGACCCGCGGACTGAGCGTCGGCATCGTCGAGGCCCGTGACTGGGGATCCGGCACGTCGAGCCGCTCGTCGAAGCTCGTCCACGGCGGCATCCGCTACCTCGAGCAGCTGAACTTCGGGCTCGTCCGAGAAGCCCTCATCGAGCGTGGGCTGCTGCTCCAGCGCATCGCGCCGCACCTCGTGAAGCCGGTCCGGTTCCTGTACCCGCTGAACCACCGCGTGTGGGAGCGCTTCTACATCGGCATCGGCATGGCGATGTACGACGCGTTCAGCTGGTCGGGTGGACGGCCGCCCGGTGTCCCGCACCACCGACACCTCAGCCGCACGCAGGTGCTCCGCTCGATGCCGTCGCTGAAGAAGGACGCGTTCGTCGGCGGCATGACCTACTACGACGCGCAGGTGGACGACGCGCGCTACGTCTCCTCACTCGTGCGGACGGCGGCGTCCTACGGTGCCCACGCCGCGTCGCGCATCCGCATCGAGGGGTTCATCAAGGTCGGTGAACGAGTCGTCGGCGCGCACGCGCACGACATCCAGACCGGCGAGAAGTTCGACATCAAGGCCAAGCAGGTCGTCAACGCCACCGGCGTCTGGACGGACGACACCCAGGCGATGGTCGGCACGCGGGGGCAGTTCAAGGTGCGGGCGTCGAAGGGCGTGCACCTCGTCATCCCGCGTGACCGCTTCCAGTCGAACATGGGCATGATCCTCCGCACCGAGAAGAGCGTGCTGTTCGTGATCCCGTGGGGACGGCACTGGCTCGTCGGGACCACCGACACCGACTGGTACCTCGACAAGGCGCACCCGGCAGCCACCGCGGCGGACATCGACTACATCCTCGAACACGTCAACAAGGTGCTCCGCGTCCCGCTCACCCGCGAGGACGTCGAGGGCGTCTACGCCGGACTCCGGCCGTTGCTCGCGGGGGAGTCCGACCAGACGTCGAAGCTCAGCCGCGAACACGTCGTCGCGCACACGGTGCCTGGGCTCGTCGTCGTCGCGGGTGGCAAGTGGACCACCTACCGGGTGATGGGCAAGGACGCCATCGACGAGGCGGTCGCCGCGATGGACGGCAAGATCCCGGCGTCGACCACCGAGGACATCCCGCTGCTCGGCGCCGAGGGGTACCCGGCGGCGTGGAACAAGCGTGGACGCACCGCTCGGACGTTCGGACTGCACAAGGTCCGCGTCGAGCACCTGCTCAACCGGTACGGCACGCTCACCAGCGAGGTGCTCCAGCTCGTGAAGGAGGACCCCGCGCTCGCCGAGGCGCTCCCGGGGGCGGACGACTACATCGGTGCCGAGGTCGTGTACGCGGCCTCGCACGAGGGAGCGCTGCACCTGGAGGACGTCCTCGCCCGCCGGACCCGCATCTCCATCGAGGCGTGGGACCGTGGCGAGTCGGCGGCTCCCGTCGCGGCGAAGCTCATGGCCGGCGTGCTCGGCTGGGACCAGGAGCAGACCGAGGCCGAGGTCTCGAACTACCTCACCCGGGTCGCTGCCGAGCGGGCCTCGCAGCTCGAACCCGACGACGCGTCGGCGGACCGTGTGCGTCTCGAGGCGCCGGACATCGCGTTCGGGTTCGAGGAGGACGACGTGGTCGTCGGTGGCGGGCGGAGCGATGGGGCCGAGGGCGCGACGGCGAGCGACGAGCAGGTCGTCGGCGAGAAGACGACCGAGCCGAAGTAGTCGCGAGGTCGATCGGGTGCTTCAATTGCTGTACCGGGTAGCCGGTACAGCAAAGGAGCATCATGACCGTCACCGTGCCTCGTACCGTCTCCGTCGACGACGGCGCCCTCGACCCGGCTGACGTCGTCGCCGTGGCACGGCACGGTGCCCGCGTCGAGGTCAGCGCTGCGTCCCTCGGCGCGATGGCCGACAGCCGCGCCGTCATCGAGGCCCTGGCCGACGACACCGCGCCGCACTACGGGGTGTCGACGGGCTTCGGCGCGCTCGCGACGAAGCAGATCCCGTTCGACCGACGGAAGCAGTTGCAGGCATCCCTCGTCCGGAGTCACGCCGCGTCGAGCGGTCCGGCGATCGAGGACGAGGTCGTCCGTGCGCTCATGCTCCTGCGGCTCTCCACCCTGGCGACCGGGCGCACCGGGGTCCGGCCGGACGTCGCGCTGACGTACGCGTCGCTGCTCAACGCCAGGATCACGCCCGTGATCGGCGAGTACGGCAGCCTGGGCTGCTCCGGCGACCTCGCACCGCTTGCGCACTGCGCGTTGGCCGCGATGGGCGAGGGCGAGGTGCGGGTCGACGGCGTCCCGATGCCGGCCGCGGACGCGCTCGCCGCTGCGGGCATCGAGCCGCTCGTCCTCCGCGAGAAGGAGGGTCTCGCGCTCATCAACGGCACCGACGGCATGCTCGGGATGCTCCTCCTCGCGCTGGCGGACCTGCGGGACCTCGTGGCCACCGCCGACCTCGCCGCTGCCATGAGCGTCGAGGGGCTCGCTGGGACGGACACGGTCTTCGCCGCCGACCTCCAGGCGCTCCGGCCGCACCCGGGCCAGGCGCGGTCGGCAGCGAACATGCGGGCTGCCCTCGACGGCTCACCCGTCATCGCCGCACATCGCTCGTCCGGCTTCACCCGGGTGCAGGACGCCTACTCGCTGCGGTGCGCACCCCAGGTGCACGGAGCGGCGCGCGACACCCTCGATCACGCGGCGCTCGTCGCCTCGCGTGAGCTCGCGTCGGCGGTCGACAACCCCGTCGTGACGATCGACGGGCGTGTGGAGTCGAACGGCAACTTCCACGGGGCGCCGATCGGCTACGTGCTCGACTTCGTCGCGATCGCGGTGGCTGACGTCGCGAGCATGTCGGAGCGACGGACGGACCGGTTCCTGGACGCGAGCCGGTCGGGAGGGCTGCCGCCGTTCCTGGCGAACGACCCCGGCGTGGACTCCGGGCACATGATCGCGCAGTACACCCAGGCCGGGATCGTCTCCGAGCTGAAGCGGCTCGCGGTCCCGGCGTCGGTGGACTCGATCCCGACGTCCGCGATGCAGGAGGACCACGTGTCGATGGGCTGGAGCGCCGCGCGGAAGCTCCGTCGTGCCGTCGACGGACTCGGGCGCGTGCTCGCGATCGAGATCATGACCGCGGCTCGGGCGGCGGACTTCCGTGGTGAGTCGCCTGCGGCGGTGACGGGTGCAGTGCGCACGGCGCTCCGGCAGCGGGTGGCGGGACCCGGTGACGACCGGTGGTTGGCCCCCGAGATCGCCGCCGCGGTCGAGCTCGTCGTCGACGGCACGCTCCTGGAGGCGGCTCGGAGCGCGGGCGCCGAGATCGTCTGAGGAACCGCAGGGCGCCGTTCGGCGAGTTCTCCACAGGTGGAATGCACGAGCACTCGCGGTGGTTAGCATGGGCGTACTCGAAAAGGGAGCCATCATGGTCGACGTTCACCGCGTCAAACTCCCCGGAGTCGGCGTGCTGCACAGCTTCTACACCGACGACGGTGGCAAGTGTGGTGTCATCACGCACCGGTCGGGACACTCCGACCTCATCTCCTTCGCGGACGTCTCCGACGGCGCCGACAAGTCGGAGAAGGTGTCGCTGCGCCTCAGTGAGGACGAAGCACACACCCTCGCCGAGCTGCTCGGCGGTACCCGCATCACCGAGGGGCTCGACAAGCTCGACGAGATCCCCGGGCTCTCGATCGACTGGTTCTCCGTCGACTACGACGACGCGATCGCCGGCAAGCCGCTCGGCGACCTGCACGACTCGGGCTTCATCGGCCTGACCGTCGTGGCCGTCGTCCGTGGCGACAGCGCGAACCCGGCTCCGTCCCCGGACTTCGTCGTGTTCCCCGGCGACACCATCGTGGTGGCCGGCGCTCCCGAGAAGGTCGCGAAGGCCTTCTCGTTCTACCGCAGCGGTGAGCTCGCGGCGGCAGCAGCTGCCGAGGCCCCGCCCGGAAGGTAGCGCGGATGCACCTGGGTGGTGAGCTGCTCACCATCGGCGGCCTGTTCCTCATCGCCTACGTCCTCGGACGCCTCGGCAAGCTGATCGGCCTGCCCGCCATCCCGATCTACATGATCGTCGGGCTCATCGCGAGCCCGCACACGCCGTGGATCGGGCTGAGCGTCGAATCGCACACGATCGAGCTCATCGCCACCTTCGGCTTGATCCTGCTCCTGTTCAACCTGGGGCTGGAGTTCGACCAGGAAGAGTTCTACGGCAACGCCGGCAAACTCCTGGTGTCCGGCGGCACGTACGTCGCGATCAACATGGGCGTCGGGTTCGCCTTCGGGTTCTCCCTGGGCTGGGGCACCCGGGAAGCCCTGATCATCGCCGGCATGACGGCGACGTCGTCCAGCGCGATCGTCACGAAGCTGCTCATCGAGCTCCGCCGCCTGGCGAACGACGAGACGCCGATGATCCTCGGCGTCACCGTGATCGAGGACGTCTTCATCGCGATCTACCTCGCGATCGTCTCCGTCGTGCTGTCCGGTGACACGAACGTGTGGGGCGTGATCGGCAAGCTCGGGCTGGCGTTCGGGTTCCTCATCGTGATGTTCAGCCTGGCGCGCTGGGGCGGCAAGCAGGTCTCGCGGATCTTCGCGACCCGCGACGACGAGCTCTTCACGATCCTGTTCTTCGGGCTCGCCGTGATGTTCGGTGGCATCGGCGAGCTCCTCGGCGTGACCGACGCGATCGGTGCGTTCGTGATCGGCCTGCTCTGCGGCGCGACGCGCTACCGCGACCGCATCGAGCAGCTCGCGCTCCCGATGCGTGACGTCTTCGCGGCGTTCTTCTTCGTCAACTTCGGCCTCGGTCTCGACATCGCCACGTTCGGCGAGGTGCTCTGGCCGGTCCTCGCGGCGGTCGGCATGACGGTCGTGCTGAACGCCGTCGCAGGGCAGCTCGTCGCCCGCATGAACGGCTTCTCCGTCCAGCAGGGCATCAACACCGCGGTGATCCTGGTGAACCGCGGCGAGTTCGCGCTGATCCTCGCGACGCTCTCGGCTGCCGCCGGACTGGAGGCACGGATCACCGCGTTCGCGGGCCTGTACGTCCTCATCATGGCGATCCTCGGGCCGCTGCTCGCCTCGAACTCGGATCGCATCGGCCGCCTCGTGGTCCGCCCTGCTCGGGTGCGCAAGTTGCGTGGGCGCGAGCGCGCCGCCGCCGAGGCGGCTGCTGCGCGCAAGGCCGAACGCGATGCCCGGTTCGCTGAGGAGATCGCCCTCGTGGAGGCTGCTGGCAGCGAAGAGCGCGAGAATGGTCGACCGGAGACGACTCCCGAGCGTGAACCGGAGACGGTGAGCACGGGGACGTCGTCGGTCGAGATCCCCGCCGAGCGCCCCGAACGCCCGGCACGCCAGCGCGATCCGGAGTACTGATACGCATGTGGGCCGTAGCCCGACGACCGAGATGGATCGCGCTGCTGCTGCTCGCGCTGGTCCTCGCAGCGGTGTTCGCCTTCCTCGGCAAGTGGCAGCTCGAGCGCAGCATCGAGAACGGCAAGCCGCTCCCGGCCACCACCGAGACGCGCCACGTGTTGTCGGACGTGTCGAAGCCCGAGCGCGGGGTGGGCGACAGCCTCGCCGGTCAGAAGGTGACCGTCACCGGCCGCTTCGTGGAAGGTGACACGACCGTCCTGACCGGGCGCAGCGGGGGTGGGACGTACCAGACCGTCGGACACATGGTCGACACGACCACCGGAGCGAGCCTCCCGGTCGTCATCGGCTGGTCCGACCAGAAGGCGGCCGCCGTCGCCGGCGGTGACCGTCTGGCGGACGGCGCGACCGTGACGGTGCAGGGGCGGTACTACCCGTCCGAGTCCCCGGACCAGGACTCGTTCCAGCAGAACGAGTACTCGGCCGTCGCACCCGCGCGGTTCGTGAACACGTGGAAGGCATTCGACGACCGCATGTACGGCGGCTACGTCGTTGCGGACGGCACCACGGCGAAGGCAGCGGACCTGTCCACCGTGGCCGACCGCGCACCGACCCGCGACGTCCAGTTCGACTGGCTGAACCTGTTCTACGCGGTCGAGTGGGTCGTCTTCGCCGGGTTCGCCGTGTTCCTCTGGTGGCGCTTCGTGAAGGACGCCTGGGAGCGCGAGAACGAGGACGAAGAGGTCATGCTCGCGCGACGGTAGGATGGCCGATATGGCTCTGACCGTCCGAACCCGCGACATCCCGAAGATCCCGGGAGCGGTGAAGTGGTACCGCGTCTCGGCGTACATCACCGGTGTGCTGCTGCTTGCCCTGGTGGTCGAGATGGTCATCAAGTACACGCCGCTGCACCTCGAGATGCAGCTCGGCGGCGGTGCGTTCTTCGTGCCGGAGGGCACGGCGGGCAAGGACCCCGGCACCTTCAACCTGTCGATCGGCATCCTCATCGCCCACGGCTGGCTGTACGTGCTGTACCTGTTCACGGACTTCCGTCTGTGGAGCATCATGCGCTGGAAGCCGATCCGGTTCCTGCTCATCGCCCTCGGGGGCATCATCCCGTTCATGTCGTTCGTGGTCGAGCACCGCATGCAGAAGATCGCCATGGACACCTACCACGAGCTGACCGCGCAACAGGCGCGTGAGAAGGAGGCCGCTCGGTGAGCGAGACCGAACAGCGTCCCGTCCTCGTCGTCGACTTCGGAGCCCAGTACGCGCAGCTCATCGCTCGCCGCGTCCGGGAAGCGAACGTCTACAGCGAGATCGTCCCGCACTCCATCACCGCGGACGAGGTCCGTGCGAAGGCCCCGGCAGCGATCGTGCTGTCGGGCGGCCCGTCGTCCGTGTACGAGGACGGCGCACCGTCGCTCGACGGTGACATCCTCGAGCTCGGCGTCCCGGTCCTCGGCATCTGCTACGGCTTCCAGGCCATGGCATCGGCGCTCGGCGGGACGGTGGCGAACACCGGTCTCCGCGAGTACGGCGCGACGTCCGTCGAGGTCAGCGGGACCGATTCCGTCCTGCTCGGTGGACAGCCGGCGGCCCAGACGACCTGGATGTCGCACGGGGATTCCGTGTCGGCGGCGCCCGCCGGGTTCGACGTGCTCGCATCGAGCGCCTCGACTCCCGTCGCGGCCTTCGCGTCCGACGAGCGCAAGCTCTACGGCGTGCAGTGGCACCCCGAGGTGAAGCACTCGGAGCACGGGCAGGAGATCATCGAGAACTTCCTGCACAAGGCCGCCGGGCTCCCCGGCGACTGGAACTCGTCCAACGTGATCGAGGAGCAGGTCGCCCGCATCCGCGCGCAGGTCGGGACCTCCCGCGTGATCGCGGGCCTGTCCGGCGGGGTCGACTCCGCCGTCGCCGCAGCGATCGTCCACAAGGCCGTCGGGGACCAGCTGACCTGCGTCTTCGTCGACCACGGGCTCCTCCGCGCCGACGAGCGCAAGCAGGTCGAGGAGGACTACGTCGCCTCGACCGGCGTCCGCCTCATCACGGTCGACGCCGAGCAGCAGTTCCTCGACGCCCTCGCCGGCGTGAGCGACCCCGAGCAGAAGCGCAAGATCATCGGGCGCGAGTTCATCCGCACGTTCGAGGCCGCTGCCGAGGCACTCGTGCTCGAAGCACGCGCGTCCGACGGTGACGCCGAGGTCAAGTTCCTCGTGCAGGGCACGCTGTACCCGGACGTCGTCGAGTCCGGGGGTGGCTCCGGGACCGCGAACATCAAGTCGCACCACAACGTCGGCGGTCTGCCCGAGGACATGACGTTCGAGCTCGTCGAGCCCCTCCGCGCGCTGTTCAAGGACGAGGTCCGTGCCGTCGGCCGCGAGCTCGGGCTCCCCGAGGTCATCGTCGGCCGCCAGCCGTTCCCCGGTCCCGGGCTCGGTATCCGCATCGTCGGGTCCGTCGACAAGGAGCGGTTGGAGATCCTCCGCGCGGCCGACAAGATCGCGCGTGAGGAACTGACCGCGGCGGGGTTGGACGACGAGATCTGGCAGTGCCCGGTCGTCCTGCTCGCCGACGTCCGTTCCGTGGGCGTCCAGGGCGACGGTCGCACGTACGGGCACCCGATCGTGCTGCGCCCGGTCTCCTCCGAGGACGCGATGACTGCTGACTGGACGCGCCTGCCGTACGAAGTGCTCGCGAAGATCTCGAACCGCATCACGAACGAGGTGCGCGACGTCAACCGGGTCGTGCTCGACGTCACGTCGAAGCCGCCGGGGACGATCGAGTGGGAGTGACCCTCCCCTGACGCCGAAGGCCCGGTACGCGTGCAGCGTGCCGGGCCTCCGGCGTGTGCGGGCTTTCCGCTGAGATCGCACTTCGTGTCGCTTCCTTCCGAGTCGAACCGACACGAACTGCGATCTCAGCGCCCGGGCGCCGGGCGCACACACGAAGGGCCCCGGCGAACGCCGGGGCCCTTCGTGTGTGCGCTGCCGCTAGTTCCGGGAGCTGCTCGCGATGATGGCGAGGATGCGCAGGATCTCGAGGTACAGCCAGACGAGCGTCACGATGAGGCCGAACGCTGCCGTCCAGCCGTAGATGCGCGGGGCACCGCGCTCGACACCGGTCTTGATCTGGTCGAAGTCGAGGATGAGCGAGTACGCGGCCATCAGGACCACGAAGATGCCGATCAGGACGCCGAGGGGGATCCCGAAGACCTTCATGCCGAGGAGGCCGAACGCCGTGTTCGTGACACCGGTCCACATCAGCACCAGGTTCACGAGCGAGAACGCCATGTACCCGACCATCGCGACGAGGAAGAACCGGGTTGCCTTCGGCGTGGCACGGACCTTGCCCGAGCGGAAGAGCAGCAGCGTGACGAAGAACACGCCGAGGGTGCCGAAGACCGCCTGCGTGACGATGCCGTCCCACATGGAGTTGTAGGCACCGGAGATGCCACCGACGAAGAGCCCCTCGAAGAACGCGTACGCGAGCACCAGGCCGCCGGAGGGCTTCTTCTTGAAGGTGTTCACGAGCGCCAGGACGAACCCGATGATCGCGCCGGCGATCCAGACGATCGGAGGGAGGTTCCACCCGGCGACTGCGCCGACGATGAGCACGCCGAACGCCATGAGCGTCTTGACGATCGTGTCTTCGTACGACATGCGGTCGGTGTCGACCGTGCTCGCCGACGGGCGGTCGTACATGTGCTGCAGCTGCTCGGGCGTCATGCCCGCCGACTGCTGCGGGGTCTGGCCCCATCCGGCCTGCTGCGAGTTGGCGCCGGCGCCCCAAGCGTTCCGGCCCGCGTCGTTGAAGGCGGGGGACTGGTCGAAACCGGGCTTGAAAGCCATGGTGTCCTCGTGATTCCTCTGGATTCGGGTCGTCGAGCGGGAACGATGGCCGTTCCTTCGCGTCCTCTCAGCCTAGGTGTGCGTCGCGCCGAAAGGCTGAGGATTCGCAGCGAGCGGACGCCGGTGCTGGCGTCCGTCCATGCACTCTACGGGCGCGGGCTGCGGGATGGGTCGGTGTGGGTCGGGAGTTCACCGAGCGGGTCGCGAGCGGGCGCGGCGGGTGGATCCACGTGACCAGCGCGACGGAGATCGTCCTGAGCAGGAGCAACGCCACGATCTTCGTCGGTGCCCGTGGGTACATCGCGCTGCACATCGGGGAGGAAGCGTTGACACGAGTAAACCCTCGTGGCCACAATGGTCGGGCAACGACGCACACCCACCCAAGGAGCCAGCATGACGTTCACCCTCGGCATGGTCGGAGCCGGCCAGTTCGCCAGCCACTTCGCGACCCTGTTCGACAAGCACCCCGGCATCTCCGACGTCTACGCCACGGACGTCATCCCGGAGCGCGCCGAGCACCTCGTCGACGAGCTCGCCCTCGCCGGGACCTTCCCGAGCTTCGAGGCGATGCTCGCGAGCCCGGATGTCGACGCCGTCGCGATCTTCACCCAGCGCTGGACGCACGGACCGCTCGTGCTGCAGGCACTGCGCGCGGGCAAGCACGTGTACTCGGCCGTCCCGATGGCGACCGCGCTGACCGAGATCGAGTCGATCATCGCCGCGGTGCAGGAGACCGGGCTCACCTACATGATGGGCGAGACGAGCCAGTACAACCCGGCGACGGTGTTCGCGCGGCAGAAGGCAGAGCAGGGTGCGTTCGGCCGTGTGTTCTACGCCGAGGGTGACTACGTCCACGACATGGACCTCGGCTTCTACGACGCGTACAAGTACAGCGGCGGCGACGGGTGGAAGGCCACGGCGAGCTACCCGCCCATGTGGTACCCGACCCACGCGATCGGCGGTGTCCTCGGCGCGATGTCGCGGCACGCGGTCAGTGTGAGCTGCATCGGGGTGCACGACGACCGCGGCGACGGGGTCTTCGACACCGAGGTCAGCATGTTCGACAACGACTACTCCAACATGACGGCGCTGTTCGAACTCGACGGCGGCGGCTCCATGCGCATCAACGAGTTCCGTCGCGTCGGCTTCCCGTCGTACATCCGCGAGAGCCGCTTCCGCTGGTTCGGCACCGACGGCAGCTTCGAGCAGCTCGTGACGAACTCGGTCTGGCAGGACCGCGACGGCGTGACCGACGTCTCCGACCAGATCGCGACCCGTCCGACCATGTCCGAGGACGACCCGCGCCTGGCGGACGTCTCCCCGGCGCTCCGCAGTTCGTTCATCTCCGGGCACGCGCCCGTGCACGACGCACTGACGGACCGCTTGCCCGAGGAGTTCGCGTTCGCGCCGAACGGGCACGAAGGATCGCACCACCTGCTGGTCGACGACTTCGTCCGCGCGGTCAACGACGGCGTGCTGCCCCCGGTGAACGCGTGGCAGGCAGCGCGGTACACGTTGCCCGGGCTCATCGCGCTCGAGTCCGCCCGGCGGGACGGGGAACGGCTGCCGGTCCCGGACCAGGGCGACGCTCCCGTCGCCGTCGGCGAGGCGCTGCCCGTTGCCGATCGGGTGTCATGATCGACCGGTGACGAACGGAACGAGCGACGAGCGCCCCCGGAAGCCCACGCGGCGGGACGTCGCCCGGCTCGCCGGGGTTTCGGATGCGCTCGTCAGCTACGCGCTGAACGGTGGAGCGCCCGTCGCTCCCGAGACTCGGCGGCGGATCCTCGCGGCCGTCGCCGAACTCGGGTACCGGCCGAACCAGGCGGCGCGGGCCCTCCGATCCGGGTCCGCCCGCACGCTCGTGCTGGCGGTGCCGGATCGCGAGGATCCCGTGTTCGCAAACCCGTTCTTCGCCGAGTACGCGGCGGCGATCGAATCCGCGGCATGGGAGCGCGGGTACGCGCTCTACACGACGGCGACGAGCTTCGAGTCCGACCGGCTCCGTGCGCGCTTCGAGGAGTTCGCGGCGCGCATGGTCGACGGCGTGCTCGTGCTCTCCAGTGGAGCGGCCGACCCCGGTGCCATCGACCCGGTCGGCCTGCCGTGGGTGGAACTGAACGTCTCGTCGGCGCGAGCGGGTGTCGCGAGCGTCGGCACCGACCTGCAGGCCGGCGCCGAGCAGGCGACGGTGCACCTGCTCGGCCACGGTGCCCAGCGGGTGGCGTTCGTCGGTGAGCCGAACGCCCGAGAACCCCGCCACCGTGGATGGCGAGTCGCCTGCGAGCGGTGGGGCGTGCCTCCAGGCCGGGTCTACGACGGTGGGTACACGCGCGAAGGTGGTTACGTGTCCGGGTTGCAGATCGCCGACGAGGGCGATCGCCCCGATGCGGTGTTCGCCGCCTCGGACCGCACCGCGGTCGGAGTCCTCCGTGCGTTCCACGAGCGCGGCGTCCGGGTCCCCGACGACGTCGCGGTCGTCGCGTTCGATGGATCCTGGGAAGCCGAGTACACCTGGCCCCCGCTCACCACCGTCCGGCAACCGGTCGTGCCGATGGCCGCTGCCGCCGTCGGGCGACTCCTCGGCGCGCCGGGGACCGAACACCGGGAGTTCCCGGCCGAGCTCGTCGTGCGGGCGTCCTGCGGCGGGCACGATGCCCACGGACCGGCAACTCCCGCCCAGTAGGGTCGGCCGCATGACCCTCGTGATCGCCCACCGTGGTGCCTCCGGGTACCGCCCGGAGCACTCCCGCAGCGCCTACGAGCTCGCGATCGACCTCGGTGCCGACGCCATCGAACCGGACCTCGTCCCGACGAAGGACGGCGTGCTCGTGCTCCGGCACGAGAACGAGATCTCCGGCACGACGGACGTCGCCGACCACCCCGAGTTCGCGGCGAGGCGCACCACGAAGGTCGTCGACGGGAACCGGCTCAGCGGCTGGTTCACGGAGGACTTCACGTGGGACGAACTCACGACGCTCCGCACGCGCGAGCGGCTTCCGGCACTGCGCCCGCGGTCCGCGGAGCGCGACGGCGAGGACCCGATCCTGCGGCTCGAGGACCTGCTCGCCGTCCTCGACGCGGCACCTCGCCCCGTCGGGCTCGTCGCCGAGGTCAAGCACGCGACGTACTTCGACTCGATCGGGCTGCCGATGGGGGAGCTGGTCGACGGCGTCATCGGGGGAGCCGGGTGGCGTGGTGACGAACGGCTGACGTTCGAGTGCTTCGAGAAGGGCGTCCTCCGCGACATCGGCTCGCGTGGCGCCGGTGGCCGGCTCGTGTACCTCCAGGAGGCTCGGGGCAGCGCCGCGGACGAGGTCGCGTCCCACGGACGATCGGCTCCGACCTACGCGGACGAGCGCACGGACGGCGCGCTGGGCGCACTGGCCGAGGAGTTCGACGGGATCAGCGTCGACCTGAAGACGCTGATGGCCGGCACCGACCCGGCGGCGCTCGACGCCCCCCGTCCGGTGCGGTCCGACGTCGTCGAACGTGCGCACGCGGCCGGACTCGCGGTCTTCACGTGGACCCTGCGGCCGGAGAACCGCTTCCTGCCGGCACCGCTCCGGCGCGGTGGGGACGTCGCGGCGCACGGCGACTGGGAGCGGTGGTTCACCTCGGTGCTGCGGACGGGGGTCGACGGGGTGTTCGCGGACCACACCGACCTCGCGGTCCGGGCGCGTTCGCTCGTCGAGGAGCGGGGCGCCGGTGTCGGGGGTCCGGCCTAGACTGTCCCGGACATGACGATCGTGCTCGACCCATTCGACTCGACGCCCGAGCCGGGTGCCGGGGCCCGCCCGTACGACGACCCGTTCACCGCCGGTCTGAACCCCCAGCAGAAGGAAGCCGTCGAGTACCGCGGCGAGTCCCTGCTCATCGTGGCCGGCGCCGGTTCCGGCAAGACCAGCGTCCTCACGCGCCGCATCGCCCTGCTGCTCGCGAACCGTGAAGCATGGCCTTCGCAGATCCTCGCGATCACGTTCACCAATAAGGCCGCTGCCGAGATGCGGGAGCGCGTCCGTGCCCTCGTCGGCCAGGCGTCAGAGGGCATGTGGATCTCGACGTTCCACTCGGCGTGCGTGCGGATCCTGCGCCGTGAAGCCGAGCGCTTCGGGTTCCCGCAGTCCTTCACCATCTACGACTCCGCCGACTCGCGGGCGCTGCTCAAGCGGATCATCAAGGACCTCGAAGCGGACACGCTCGGTCTGACGGTCGGTGCGGCGGCGTCGAAGATCTCGAAGCTCAAGAACGAACTGCAGGACATCGACTCGTACGCGCGGAACATCAACGCGAACGACCCGCAGGAAGTCATGTTCACCGAGGTGTTCCGGCGGTACACGAACGACCTCCGCCGCGCCAACGCGTTCGACTTCGACGACCTCATCGGCCAGACGGTGTTCCTGTTCCGGGCGTTCCCGGAGGTCGCTGCGCTGTACCAGCGGCGCTTCCGGTTCATCCTCGTCGACGAGTACCAGGACACGAACCACGCGCAGTACTCGCTCATCCGCGAGCTCACCCGGCCGGTTCCGGTGGAGCAGGTCGACCGGCTCGAGGACGAAGGCCAGCACGTCGCCAGGATGCGCGAGGCGGACGGGTCGATCGCCGGTGCGTCACTGACGGTCGTCGGCGACTCCGACCAGTCGATCTACGCCTTCCGCGGTGCCGACATCCGCAACATCGTCGAGTTCGAGCGGGACTTCCCGAACTCCAAGGTGATCCTGCTCGAACAGAACTACCGCTCGACGCAGAACATCCTCGACGCGGCGAACGCCGTCATCGCCAACAACTTCGACCGCCAGGTGAAGAACCTGTTCACCGAGGTCGGCGCCGGCGACAAGATCGTCGGGTTCACGGGCTACACCGGGCACGACGAAGCCCAGTTCGTCGCGGACGAGATCCAGCGCCTGCACGAGGACGGCACGGACTACCGCGACATGGCGGTGTTCTACCGGACGAACTCGCAGACCCGTGCGCTGGAGGAGATCTTCATCCGCGCGGCGATCCCCTACCGGGTGCTCGGCGGCACGAAGTTCTACGAACGTGCCGAGATCAAGGACGCGATGGCGTACCTGATCACCGTCGCGAACCCGGCGGACCCGATGGCGCTCCGCCGTGTGCTCAACGTCCCGAAACGGGGCATCGGCGCGGTGACCGAGACGACGTTGCAGCGCTACGCCGACGACCACGACGTCACCATGCGCGAGTCGCTCCGGCACGCGGACGAGCTCGGGTTCGGGCCGAAGGTCCGGAACGCGATCACGGCGTTCGCGGCGCTCCTCGACGAGGTGTCCGCCAAGGCGCCGGACCAGCCGGTTGTCGACACCCTGACGCAGCTGTTGGACGGCTCCGGACTGCTCGAGCAGCTCCGGAAGTCCCCCGACGCGCAGGACTCGGCGCGCGCCGACAACATCGACGAGCTCGTCGCGGTGACGCGGGAGTTCCAGAAGAACAACCCCGACGGCACGCTGAGCGACTTCCTGACCGAGGTCTCCCTGGTCGCCGCGGCGGACGAGCTCGACGACTCCTCCGGAACGGTGTCGCTCATGACGCTGCACACGGCGAAGGGCCTCGAGTACGACGCGGTGTTCCTGACGGGTGTCGAGGAAGACCTGTTGCCGCACCGGATGTCCGCGAACGAACCCGGTGGCCCGTCCGAGGAACGTCGGTTGTTCTACGTGGGGATCACCCGCGCGAAGAAGTCGTTGTTCCTGTCGCTGGCGATGACCCGCGCGCAGTTCGGCGACGTCAACGTGGCGATGCCGTCCCGCTTCCTGCAGGAGATCCCCGAGGGGCTCATCGAGTGGAAGCAGTCACCCGGCATGGCGAACAGCCGTGGTGGGACGCAGCCGCGCGCGCTCAACGCCAAGCGTGACGGCGCCGGACCCGGTGGATTCGGTGGCGGAGGCGGCGGTGGGTACCGCGGCGGTGGCGGCTGGGGTGGCGGCTCCTACGACCGTGCTGCTGCGGCGGCGAAGACCCGGCCGAAGACCGAGTGGGCGAACCGTGTCTCCGGGCAGGTCCGTGACAACGGCGACATGGAGCTCGCGTCCGGCGACCGCATCAAGCACGTCGACTTCGGCGAGGGCACGGTGTCGGCGGTGACCGGTCAGGGGGCGAAGCGCATCGCGGAGATCGCGTTCGACTCGGCCGGGCGCAAGAAGCTCCTGATCAAGATCGCCCCGATCGAGAAGCTGTAGCGCAGCCCGCGACAGCGCAGCGCACGCCCGCTCAGCGCACCAACCGCACGGCATCGAGCGGGTGTGGGCCGAGGTGCTCGCGCTTCGTCGCGCCGTCACGCCGGAACCCGTTGCGCCGGTAGAACCCCTCGGCGCGCGGGTTGTCGTCCGCCATCCACAGGTAGGCCGGCGCGTCGCCGATGGCTCCGTCGAGCAACGCCTGACCGGCACCGGAGCCGTACGTGGACGCGAGGACGTAGATGCCCTCGAGCTCCCGGTCGCGTGGAGCCTCGGGGTCGCGTCCCGGTCCCGCTGAGGCCCAGCCCACGACGACGTCCTCGATCGTGACGAGGAGCACGTCGGTCTGCGGGTCGGTGATGATCGTCCGCCACCGATCCGCTCGCGCATCGACGTCGAGTGCCGCCAGGAAGGACGCCGGCAACAGGTGCGCGTACGCCTCCTGCCAGGCCTGGACGTGCACGCGTGCAATGCGCTCGGCGTCCGCGACGCTCGCCGGACGGACCACGGGGGTGTTCATCCAACGATGATGCCGCACCGTGCCGTCGCCACGCCCGGGCCCCTGTTCGGGTGACAGTTGGCGAGAGGTGAGGTTAGCCTTACCTAACGTGACACCTGTGATCGAAATGCTGACCAACGCCACCGCCGCCCGCTACCGCGACCTCGTCGGATCGACCGTGGACCGGCTCGCCGACCGTGTCGCCGGGGTGACGACGCCGACGACGAGCACCTCCGCTGCCGAACTCCGCGACCGGGTGGCCGGGATCGATCTCGACGGCGTGCCGCTCGGGACGGATCGGGCACTCGCGGAGCTCGACGAGCTCTTCGTCCGTGAGGCCGTGTGGTTCCACCATCCCGGTTCCCTCGCGCACCTGAACTGTCCGGTGGCCTTGCCCGCTGTCGCTGCGGAGGCCGTGCTCGCGGCGGTGAACCCGTCCGTCGACACCTGGGACCAGTCGCGGATCGGCACCGAGATCGAGCGACACGTCGTCGATTGGCTGGCACGCCGGATCGGCTTCGCGACGGGCGACGGCATCTTCACGTCGGGCGGCTCGCAATCGAACCTGCAGGCGCTCCTCATCGCGCGGGAACGAGTCGAGCAGCGAGAGCGGATCGAGCAGCGGGAGCGAACCGAGCAGCGAGAGCAGCGAGCACCGCGCGGCCCGCACACCGTCTTCACCACCGCCGAGACCCACTTCAGCATCGCGAAGTCCGCACGTCTGCTGGGGATCAGCGAGGTGCGCATCGTCCCCACCGACGCCGCGGGCCGGATGGTCCCCGCTGCCCTGGCCGAGGCCATCGCCGAGACCCGTGCCACCGGCCGCACCCCGACGGCCGTCGTCGCCACCGCCGGTACGACCGACCGCGGTGTGATCGACCCGCTCGAACCCATCGCCGACGTCTGCGACCTCGAGGACGTCTGGCTGCACGTCGACGCCGCGTACGGCTGCGGCCTGCTCGTGTCGCCCACCCGCCGGCACCTGCTGGACGGCATCGAGCGGGCCGACAGCGTGACCACCGACCTGCACAAGTCGTTCTTCCAGCCGGTCTCCTCGAGTGCCCTGCTGGTCCGCGACCCCGCCGACCTCCGCAGGATCGCCTGGCATGCCGACTACCTGAACCCCGAGGACGCGGCGGAACCGAACCAGGTCGACAAGTCCCTGCAGACGACGAGGCGCTTCGACGCGTTGAAGCTCTGGGCGACCCTCCGGGCGACGGGCGCCGACGCGATCGGCCGAGCGTTCGACGCGGTCATCGACCTCGCCGAGGCCACCCACGCGATCGTCGCCGACCACCCGGACCTGCACCTCGTCGCGCCGACGCAGCTCAGCACGGTGTTGTTCCGCTGGCAGCCGGCGGGGATGTCCGACGCCGAGGCCGATGCCCTGGTGGCGCCGCTCCGAGCAGCGCTCCTCGCCGAGGGGCGGGTCCTCGTCGCCAAGACGGTGATCGACGGGCGGCCGTGCAACAAGCTCACGCTCCTGAACCCGGAGACCACCCCCGCGCAGATGCGGACCTCCCTCGACCACGTGGCGCGAACGGCAGCAGCAACCGCAGCAGCAACCGCAACGGCCATGACGGCAGGAGCAGCACGATGAACACGAACACGACTACGACCAAGGACACCCTCGACCTCGTCGCCATCGGCATCGGCCCCTTCAACCTCGGCCTCGCCTGCCTGACCGACCCGCTCGACGACCTCGACGCGGTGTTCCTCGACGCCGCGGACGGCTTCGCCTGGCACCACGGCATGATGCTCGACGACGCCACGATCCAGGTGCCCTTCATGGCGGACCTCGTCACGATGGCCGACCCGACGTCGCCGTTCTCGTTCCTGGCGTGGCTGAAGGAGACGAACCGGCTCTACCCGTTCTACATCCGCGAGGACTTCCACCCCCTCCGCAGCGAGTACGACGCCTACTGCCGCTGGGCCGCCGAGCGCCTCGACACCCTGCGCTGGGGCCGGACGGTCACAGCGGTCGAGCACGACGAGGCGACGGACCTCTTCACCGTGCACGCCGACACGGACCACGGCCCGGAGACGTACCGCGCTCGCCACGTCGTCATCGGCGTCGGCTCGGAGCCGTCCGTACCACCGGCGCTCCGCGACCTGCCCGGACCGGTGATCCACTCCGCCGAGTACGTGCCGAACCGGGAGACCCTCCGGAGCGCTGGCAGCATCGCGGTGATCGGCAGCGGACAGTCCGCCGCGGAGGTCTACCGCGACCTGCTCGAGGACATCCGCGCGCACGACTACGCGCTCGACTGGATCACCCGGTCGCCGCGGTTCTTCCCGATGGAGGACACCAAGCTGACGCTCGAGATGACGAGCCCCGAGTACACGGACCACTTCCACGGCCTGCCCGAGGAACTCCGCGACCGCCTCGGACGCGAACAGCGCGGGCTGTACAAGGGCATCAGCGCCGACTTGGTCGACGACCTCTACGACGCGCTGTACCGGATCAGCGCCCGGGGTCCGATCCCGACGTCGCTGCGGACCGAGACGAGCGTCGTGGACGCCTCGTGGCTCGCCGATCGGGGCACGTACCGGCTGACGCTCCGCCACGAGCAGCTCGGCGAGACGTACGAGCACGAGGTGGAGCGGCTCGTCCTCGCGACCGGCTACGCACCGCGCCCGACGCGGTTCCTCGACCCGGTCGAGCACCTGGTCGCACGCGACTCGCGCGGTCGGTTCGCCGTCGCCCGCGACCACCACGTGGACACCATGGGCGGTCGGATCTGGGTGCAGAACGCCGAGGAACACACGCACGGGCTGACCGCCCCCGACCTCGGCATGGGTGCGTGGCGGAACGCGTCGATCATCCGGTCCGTCACGGGGCGCCCCGTCCACGGACTGGAGGACCGGATCGCCTTCCAGGAGTTCGGCCTGCCCGCCACACGACAGTCCAGGGCCCCGAGCGCCGCGCCGGAACGGCGCGGCTCCGAGCGCGCGGAGGTGCGCGCATGACCGAGAACGGAACCGTCCTGCTCGACGTCCGCGGCGAGGCGGGCGCCACCCCGGGCCTCCTGTCCGTCGAACCCGTGGACCCGGATCGCGACGCCGCCGTCGTGCAGGCGTGGCTCGCGCACCCGGCGTCGAGCTGGTGGGAGATGGGCCACCTCGACGTCGACGCCGTGCGGGCGTACCTGGCCGGCGTGCAGGCGGACCCGGCGCAGGCCGCGTGGTTGGGGCGCCACGACGGCGAGACGTGCTTCCTCGTCGAGACCTACGACCCGGCCGCCGTGCTGTTGACCGACGTCTGGCCCGCCGAACCCGGCGACGTCGGCATGCACCTGCTCGTCGCACCGCCGCCCGCCGACGGACGGGTGCACGGACTCACGAGCGCGGTGATGCGGACCGTGGTGGAGCACTGTCGGGACGCTCTCGGCGCACGTCGTGTCGTGGTCGAGCCCGACGTCCGGAACACCGCGGTGCACGCGAAGAACGCCGAGGTCGGGTTCCGGGTGCTGCGCGAGGTGGACGTCGACGGCAAGCGCGCGCTGCTCTCGGTGCTCGACACCGACCGGATCGGGGTGCCGGACGACGACGGACCCGCTGCGCACCTGCGGCCGGAGCACCTCGACGTCGCGGAGCGGCACCTCGTGGCGAAGGCGATCGCCGAGTTCACCCACGAGCGTCTGATCGCACCGGAGGCCGACGGCGACGGCTGGCGCCTCCTGGCGGGCTCGTCGACGTACCGGTTCCGGGCACGGCTGCACGCGCTCGAGCACTGGTCGATCGACGAGGCCTCGCTCACCCGGACCCGCGACGACGTCCCCGTGGCACTCAGCGCGCAGGACCTCGTCCTCGAGCTCCGTGCCGTCCTCGGGATCTCCGACGAGATGCTCGGCACGTACCTCGAGGAGATCGCCTCGACCCTCGCCAGCGCCGCGGCGAAGCACCGACGGGGTGGGCCGTCCGCAGCCCAGCTCGCGCGAGGACGAGCGGATGCGGTCGCGGCGTTCCAGGCGACCGAGGCGGCGATGACCGAGGGGCACCCGGCGTTCGTGGCGTCGAACGGCCGCATCGGGTTCGGGCTCGACGAGTACCGGGCGTACGCGCCGGAGTCCGGGCGGACGTTCCGGTACCGGTGGCTCGCGGCACGTCGGGAGCACACGCACCTCGCGCTCGCCGCGGACCGGACCGAGGACGCCCACTGGGCGGCCGAGCTGCCCGCGGCGACGGTGGGCGGGTTCCGGCAGACGCTGGAGCGCCGCGGGCTCGACCCGGACGACTACGTGTGGCTGCCGGTGCACCCGTGGCAGTGGCAGCACCGGATCGCCGTGACGTTCGCGCCGGACCTCGGGCGGCAGGACCTCGTCGACCTCGGCGAGGGGCCGGACGAGTACCAGCCGCAGCAGTCGATCCGGACGGCGTTCGACCGGACGGACCCGACGCGGTCGTACGTCAAGACGGCGCTCGCGGTGCAGAACATGGGGTTCCTCCGCGGGATGTCGCCGGCGTACATGCGGAACACGCCTGCGGTGAACGACTGGGTTGCCGGCATCGTCGCGGCCGACCCGACGCTGCGGTCAGCGGGCTTCGAGGTGCTGCGGGAACACGCGGCGATCGGGTACACGGGCGACGCGTACCACCGGGTGGACGTGTCGTCGCCGCAGCGGAAGATGCTCGCGGCACTCTGGCGGGAGAGCCCGGTGCCGCGGCTGTCCGACGGCGAGCAGCTCATGACGATGGCGGCGCTGCTGCACCGCGATGCCTCCGGCGCGGCGGTGGTCTCGGCGCTGGTCGCCCGGTCCGGGCTGCCGGCGGACGAGTGGGTGCGGCGGTACCTCGACGCGTACCTGCTGCCCGTGGTGCACTGCCTGACGGTCCACGACCTGGCGTTCATGCCGCACGGGGAGAACCTCGTCCTGGTGCTCCGCGACGGTGTCGTCGTCCGCGCGGTCATGAAGGACATCGGGGAGGAGGTCGCGGTGCTCGCCCCGGTCGCCGTGCCGGCCGGGATCGAGCGCATCGTGCACCCGGTCGACGACGACGAGGCGGCGCTCGCCGTGTTCACCGACGTGTTCGACGGGGTGCTGCGCTTCGTCGCGGCGGTCCTCGACGACGACGGGGTCCTGGCGGAGTCCCGGTTCTGGGAGCTCGTCGGCGCGTGCGTCGACCGGCACGCTGCGGCTCACCCGGACCGCCGCCGCCCGCTCGACCTGCGTGCGCCGACGTTCGAGCACTCCTGCCTGAACCGGCTGCAGCTGCGGAACACCCTGTCGATGGTCGACCTGGCGGACCAGTCCTCGTCGCTCATCCGCGCCGGGGCGATGCCGAACCCGATCGCGCGGGCGTAGGGGGCGGCGGGCTCGCCGATCGGGTCCGCCGAGCCACCGGGATCGCGATCGCGCCCCGTGACGAACATCGCGCCCCGTCGTGACGGGGCGCGATGTTCGTGTGGGGGCGCAAACGGTGCCTGCGGCGCTGGCCGCGCGGGCGCCCGCCCGCGCCCGCGGGCGCGGCCGCGCACCCGCTACCGCACCGCGCTCCGGCCGCCGACCCGCACGACGAGCCCGGCGATCGCCGCGCCCACGAGCGGCGCCACGATGAACACCCACAGCTGCGCGAGCGGGGTCCCGCCGCCGTAGATCGCCGCCGCGATGGACCGCGCCGGGTTCACCGACGTGTTGCTGACCGGGATCGAGATGAGGTGGATCAGCGTCAGCGTGAGTCCGATCGCGATCGCTGCCAGCGCGCGGTACTCGGGCTTCGCCGTCACGGACAGGATCACCCCGAGGAACACGGCCGTCAGCACGACCTCGGTGAGGAACACCGACCAGAGGCCGAATCCACCGGGCGACGCGGAGCCGTAGCCGTTCGACGCGAATCCGGCGTCGTGCGCTGCCGAGAACGCCCCGGGCTTGCCGGCCAGGATCGCCGCGAGGATGCTCGTCGCCACCGCACCACCGACGATCTGCGAGATCCAGTACCCGGCGAGGTGCTTGGCATCGGTGCGACCGGCGACCCAGAGCCCGAGCGACACCGCGGGGTTGAAGTGGCCGCCGGAGATGTGTCCGACGGCGCTGATGCCGGCGACGAGGGTCAGGCCGAACGCGAGCGCGACGCCGAGGAACCCGACGCCGAGCGCGTTTCCAGCATCCGGGAACGCGGCGGCGAACAGCGCGGTGCCGAGCCCGCCGAAGACGAGCAGGAAGGTGCCGAAGAACTCGGCGGCGTAGAGCTGGACCGCGGAGCGCGCCGGGGCGTCCTCGACGATCTGTTCGGAGGTGGATGCTGCGACGGGACGTTCGGAACTCATGACGCTCCTTGCGACGGCGACGGTGACAGTGACAGTGACGATGACGTTCTGCCGGGGCAGACCGGATCGTCTGCCTCGGTCACCTCAGCGAATCACCGGCAGCGCACCCTGTCCGAAGATGACTCACGGTTGCAACACACGTGTCGTCCAACCGTCATCCGATCGGCGGTACTGCAGGCGTCGGTGCATCCGGTCACGGCTGCCGTGCCAGAACTCCACGACGACCGGTTCGAGCCGGTAGGCGACCCACGACGCCGGACGGGACGCGTCGTCGCCGAGGGCCCCGGCAGCGGACAGCAGGTCGTCGAACGTACCGTCGAGCGGCTCGGACTGGTGTGCTGCGGCCGTCGCGGCCCGGGACTTCGGCGACCGGTCGGCGAAGAGCGCGTCGGACTCGTCGTCGGAGAGCACCACGACGACGCCCTCGAACCGCATCTGCTGCATGGTCTCCCGCCAGTACACCTGCAGCGCGGCCGCCGGGTTGGCGGCGAGCTGCCGTCCCTTCGGGCTCTCGGTGGACGACCCGAACACGAGCCCCTCATCGTCGAGCCGCTTGACGTCGACGGTCCTGGCGCTGACGACGCCGTCCGCCGCGGTCGCGAGCGTCATCGACAGCGGTTCGGAGACGTCGTCGGCCGTCGCCAGCCAGGCCCGCGCGGCGGCCATCGGTGTGGCGGGCGGGTCGGTGAACTCGGGGAACGCGAACGACGGGTCGCCGGAGAGGGGTGCGGTTGGCATGCCATCAGCCAACCCCGGTCAGTCCGCCCACGTCCAGGAGACCGGGGGACGTCCGCCGCGCAGGCCCGACGTCGTGGTCGCCGTCGCCCGGACGAGCGCCGCGTTCGTCCGCAGCGCCCGGTTCAGGTTGCCGGGATCGGGGGCGACGCCGGTCACCGCGGTCTGCAGCCGGCTCGCGTCCGCCGTCGTGAACCGCGTTCCGAGGAGGGCACGGGTGAGCGGCAGGTCCCGCCACAAGCGGGTGCGGACGTGGTCGAGTGCGGCCTCGATGATCCGGTCGTGGTCGAACGGGAGGCTCGGCTCGGCTCGGGCAGGCTCGCGCCAGATCGCGGACGGCGCGGCTCCGGTGCCCCCGCCGGATCCCGCCACCACCGCGACGAACGCGATGCTGATCGCCGTCGACCGCGGGTCCCGATCTGGTCCGTCGAACGCACCGATCTGCGCGAGGTGCCGGACCGACGCGTCGTCGATCCCGGTCTTGGTGCGGAGCGCGCGCCGTGCCCCGTCGGTGAGCAGTTCCGTACCGTCCAGGAGCACGCCGGGGAGGGCCTCCTGTCCGGCGTACGGGTCGTACGGCCGGCGCGCGGTGGCGACCCGCAGCCCGTCGCCCGCCGTGAACGACATCGGGACGACGTCGATCGCGATGAGCGGCTGGTCGCGGGCCGCCACGGCGCCGTCCGTCACGCCGATGCCGCCCGGCGTGCGGCGCGGTCGGCGCGCTCGCGGCGGAGGGTCGCACGCACGTCGGCGAAGGACTGGTGCACGAGGAACCGGCCGTCGGTCCAGACCGGCTGGAGCAGGCTCGTCGCCTCGTCCGCCGCGCTCGCCTGGTCGCTCTGCCGGATCTCGCCGGTCTCGTCGCGGTGCAGGGCGATGCGGCCCTTCGCGCTCTTCTTGCCGCTGCCCGTCTTCGGGTCCTTCTGGATGTCGACGGGCTCGCCGTCCACCAGCGCCCACGTCGCCTTCACCGCGCTGCCGAGGTTGTCGCGGGTCATGTACTGGTACGTGTACGACCCGATGCCGAGCACGATGTTGTCGCTCGAGTAGCCCTTGGCCTCGAGGCGCTCGTAGATGCGTCGAGCCCGGTCGAGGGTGATGCTGTCGCCGTAGATCACGCCGATGTGCTGGTCGAGGACCTTGTACCCGGCGTCGTTCACGGTGTGGCCGAAGAGCTCGTCGAGGAGCTCGACGACGCCCTTCTCCTCGTGGCTGCGTGCCGGGTCGGCGAGCGCGTCGGCACCCACCCCGTGCACGGTGCCGGTGACGATGTCGACCGGGTCGCCCGAGTCCGGACGGATGACGAGCTTGCCGTCGCGCCCGGTGATCCGGTCCTTGAGCTGCGGGAGGGTCTCGGTGATGACCTTGAACAGGTCGAAGCCGTCGCTGACCGCCGACACGATGCCCGTCGGGTAGACGTCGAGGATCTGCTCGAACGTCTCGAGCTCCCCGTCGGCCCCGCGGACGCACATCACGCTGTGCTCGGTCGCCGGGACGCTCGCCGCGACCCAGCCGTTGTCGCCCGGGTAGTAGCGGTCGATGAAGTCGAGCGACGGCATCGAGTCGGTGCCGAGGAACGAGAGCAGGTGTCCGGCGCCACCTGCCGCTGCTGACTCGATGCTGGACTGCCCGCGGAACGAGAAGTCGTGCGCGGCGAAGTCGATGCTCTCCGGGACGGCACCGGTGCGCGCCGCCCAGTCCTCCATCAGGTCCCGGTACTCCAGGGCCTTCGTGGCGACGGTCGAGGGGTGCCAGATCGATGCCGACAGGGCGGTCTCGATGTAGTTCGGCAGCCAGAAGAACTCGTCGACGGTGTTCTCGACCGTGAGCGTGGCGACGCCGATCGGCGCGAGGGTCCCCTCGGGCAGCGCCGCGATGGTCAGCGGGAGGTACCCGAGGCGGTGCAGTGCCCTGACGTGGTCGACGCCGATGTGGTTCGGGCCGAAGTAGCCCTGGAGTGCCTGCTGGAACAGGTCGGCGACCTCGTCCTCGTCCGCGGCGAAGAACGGCGCCCATGCCTCGACCAGGGAGCGCTGGATGAACGCCTGCAGGCCGAACACCACGGCGTGCGTGGACTCGGGCATGTGCGCGTTCGAGCGGTTCGTCCAGTTGATGAGGATCCGCGTGGTGCCCTGCGGGTACACCTGCCGGTGCGAGTGCTTGTACCCGTCGACGGCGAGGAGCGGCGCGATGGGGCTCGGGCCGGTGATGCGGGGCTCGATGCCGGCGGTGGTCGTGGTGGTGTCGGTGGTGGTCATCGGATCTGCTCCGTCAGGAAGGGGGTCAGGGGAACGGTCGTGAGCCCGGGCACGTCGGTCTGCGCCGGGTAGGAGTCGGTGGTGACGATCTCGCCGAAGTGCTCGGCGAGCGCCGACGCCCGGCCGGAGAAGACGCCGTGCGAGACCCAGAGGCCGAGGCGTTCCCTCGGCAGGCCCGTCGCGCCGGCGAGGCCCATGAACGTGCCGCCGCCGTCGCAGATGTCGTCGACCACGAGCAGTCGTCCGGACTCGGGGAGGGGCTCGCAGGTGAACCCGTCGAGCTTGCCGGTGTCCGGGTTGCGGTGCTTCTCGGCCTTGAAGACCGGCAGACCGCAGGCGTCCGCGACCGCGGTGGCCCGTGCGACGGCGCCCTTGTCCGGGGCGATGATGCCGACGTAGTCGGAACCGGCGACCACGGCGTCACGGACGACCCGTTCGCTCGTGACGACCGTCAGGTTGTCGACCAGCCCGACGATGACCGGCGAGTGCGGGTCGAAGGCGATGACCTGGTCGATGCCGAAGCCGTTGATGACGTCCGCGTAGACCTTCGCCCCGAAGGGGAGTCCGCGGTCCTGCCGGGCGCCGGGCAGGTACGGGATGAGTGCGACCGACTTCGAGCCGCGCTGTCGCACGGCGTCCGCCCACATGCCGAGCATGAGGAGGTCGTCGCCGCTCGCGCCCCGCAGGGTCGCGATCTCGGTGGTGTCCCCCGTGCCGGCGTCGTCGTTCGCGACCTTGACGTGTGCTTCGCCAGCGGGGAACCGCATGGTGGAGAACGTCGGGGTCACGCTGGTTCCGGAAGCGTTCCGGGTGGTGAGTTCGACTGCCATGACCCGACCGTAGCACGGTAATTGTCAGTGTGACAAGTATCGCTTGGCGATCCGTCGCATCTGCCACAGCAGCAGCGGGCCCGGGAGTCGGAGGAGCGGTCCCGGCACGACGGCCCGGAAGCGCCGGAGCCCCGCGGCCACCCGGTCCCAGCGCCGCTGCTCGCGCGGGCCCCACGCGAAGCCGTACTGCAAGCGGACGGCATCGGGGAGCATCCCGACGGTCACGACCCGCACGAGCGGCATCGCGGCACGGACCCAGAGCGGCGCGAAGCGCGGGTGCAGCAGGTCGCGCACCACGGCCCGCGCGTCGTCGGTGACGTGCAGCCCGGCGAGCGTGCTGGTCCAGTACTCCTCGAACGCGGCGACGGAGTCCGGCCACCGCCCAGCGGGCACCCGGAGCGCCACTCCCAGCGGTTCGTAGGCGTCCAGCACGCGCTGCGCGAGTTCCGGCGGAACCGGGTCACCGAACGCCTCGTGCGCCCGGAGTGCCGAGTCGTACAGCGTCGCCGCCACCCAGAGCTGCCGGTCGGCGTCGTCCGCACCCGTCACGGAGGCGTGGGCACGGTTCACGAACCCGGTTGCGATCGTCGCGTCCGAAGGCGAGCCGAGCACCACCGCGCAGATGTACATGAGCGTGTGGGCGAGCCGCTGCTGCGGCCGCCTGGCGAAGTCCGAGTGCCGGCGGACGCCGGCCGCGACGACCGGATCGGCGATCTGCAGCAGGATCGCACGCCCGCCCGCGACGACGGGGGTGCTGTCCGCCAGGAACCGGTCGAGGACCCGGTCCCGACCACGGGACGGACTGGAGGCTCGGCGCGCGTCCGGCACCGAGCCTCCCGTCCGTCCGCTGGTCACGGTCTCCTGCCCCGCTCGCGTCGGCCCGGCACCACGTCGATCGCGACGGCGCCGGCCAGGGCGGCTGCGCCGCCGACGAGCGCCGTGACGGCGAAGGCGACGCTGCCGACCGTGCCGGTGCTCATCGCGACGAGCGTCGCGACGAGCCAGATCGCTGGGAGCGGCCAGCAGTGCGACGGCGTCGCGGCGATCACGGCGATCAGGACCCCGCCGATCAGCAGGGGCAGCCAGAGGAGGTTCGTGCCGCAGGAGGGGCCGTACGTCGACGGGCCGCAGGCGGTCACACCGGAGCGGACACCCGTGTGCGCCGAGGCGGCCACGAGCAGCAGCGACGCGATCGCCAGCAGCCGCGCGACCGCGGGCATGCCGCGGACACTGGCCTGGACACGACGGAGCACGGCTCGATGGTACCGAGCCGTGCTCCGTGCTCCGTGGTCGATGCGGTGCTGGGCGGTGCCGGCTACAGCGGCTTCGTGCCGAGGTCGTTCCCCAGGTCGGGGAGCTCGGAGTCGTCGTCGTGCTCCCACAGGTCCGGCGAGCCCTCGCGGGGTGCTCCACCGGTGGGGCCGTCGTCGGTGCCGTCACCCGGCTGCGGTTCGACGGTCTCGCCGGCGACGGCGTCGTTCGTCACCGTCTCGAGCGACTCCTCGGTCTCGTCGACCTCGTACGGGCCGACGTGCTCGCGGTCGACGTCGTCGTCGCGGCGCTGCTGCGAGTCGAAGTCGTCGACGGGGCTGATGCCGGGATCGGTCATGGTGCTGCTCCTTCGTGGTCGGGTCGTGCCGGGATCAGGCGCTGACGAACTTCGTGTCGTGGTCGCCGAGGCGGAGCTGTTCCGCCAGGCCCTTCTCGTCGGTCGAGCCCCAGCGCTCGACGATCTTGCCGTCGCGGAACTTCGACACCTGGATGCCGCGCACCGTGAAGTCGCGGCCGGTGGGCTCGTGCCCCTGGAACGGGCCGGTGTGGGTCCCGCGGATGGTGAATACCGCGGTGATGAAGTCGTCCGTCACGACGAGCGGGTCCGGCTCGAGCGACAGGTCGGGGAACGCGGTGGTGAACGCCGTCCAGAAGTCCACGATGCCGGTCAGGCCCGGTGCCTGGTCGGGGGCGGGGTCGTGGTCCACGACGTCCTCTGCCCAGACCTCGGGGAAGCGGTCGAACGCCCGCGCCTCCAGGATCTCGCCGAGTCGCTCCTGTGCCTGCTGGTTCTGTTCCGCCGTCATGGCGCTCCTTCCGTCGGGCCTCCTGGTGTACGCCGGGGCCCTGGCGGGTCGCCCAGGATGTGGGGGACTCAGACGCGTTCGAGCAGGTGCCGTTCGGCGATGTCCGCGAGGGCCAGGGTCCGGTACCCGGCGTCGTCGAAGAAGACGGTGAGTCGGTCGTCCTCGGTGCTCATCACGACGCCCCGACCCCACTCGGTGTGCTCCACCGCTGCGTCGGGCGGCCACTCGGCGTCGTGTGCACCGTCGACGCTCGTGGTCGCGTCCGCGGTCCCGGCCGAGCAGGTGTCGCAGTTCCCGCAGGGCTCGCGGAGCTCGTCGCCGAAGTACCCGAGCAGGAACTGGCGGCGGCACCCGGACGTCTCGGCGAACCGGCGCATCATCGCGATGCGGGACTCCTCGATCGTCACGAGCTGGGCGGCGCGGTCCCGTGCGGCCTTCGCGGCGGCGGACGCGTCGCGCGGGGCGTCGGCCGCGCGTGCCAGCCCGTCGCCGTCGTCCGAGAGGACACCGGCGTCGAGGAGCGCGTTCGCCGCCCGTCCCGCGGTGCGCGCCGACAGTCCGGACGCGTTCGCCAGATCGGCGCGGGCGATCGACCCGGTGGCCGGGACCGCGTCGAACACGGACCGGAGCGATGCCGGACGCGGGCTACCGGAGGCGAAGAACCGCCGGAGCCCGAGGTCTTCCTCGCGGTAGTGCAGCGTGGCGAGCCCCGGGGCACCGTCCCGCCCGGCGCGGCCGATCTCCTGGTGGTAGGCGTCGACGGACTCCGGCACGTCGGCGTGCACCACGAACCGGACGTCCGGCTTGTCGATCCCCATGCCGAACGCACTCGTCGCCACGACGACCTCGACCGATCCGTCGTGGAACCCGGTGAGGACCTGCTCGCGGTCCGCCACCCGCAGTCCGGCGTGGTACGGCTTGGCGACCCGGCCGCGCTCGACGATCTCATCGGCGTACACGAGCGTCTCCGCCCGGGTCGCGACGTAGACGATGCCGGTTCCCTCGAGGCCGGCGACCTGGTCGACGACCGCCTCCCGCTTGCCCTCGTCGTCCCCGTGGCGGCGCACCTCGAGCCGGAGCTCCGGGCGGTCGAAGCCGGTGGCCAGGACGAGCGGGTCGCGCATCCGGAGCCGCTCGACGACGTCGTCACGCACGGGGCCGGAGCCCGTCGCCGTCAGCGCCAGCACCGGCGGGTGGCCGAGGCGCTCGACCACCTCGCCGAGTGCCAGGTAGTCCGGGCGGAAGTCGTGTCCCCACGACGACACGCAGTGCGCCTCGTCGACGGTCACCAGCGCCACGCCGACGTCCAGGAGTCGCTCGATGACGGTGTCCTTCACGAGCTGCTCCGGGGCGAGGAACACGTACCGGACCGCGCCGGCGGCGACGTCGTCCCACGCCTCGGTCAGGTCGCGCGTGCCCTTCGTGGCGTTCACCGTCACGGCGCGAGGAGCGTCCGGGTGCTCGGCGAGACCGACCACCTGGTCCTCCTGCAGGGCGACCAACGGCGAGACGACGACCACCAGGCCGTCGAGGGCGAGTCCGGCGACCTGGTAGATCGCGGACTTGCCGGCGCCGGTGGGCATCACCGCGAGGGCGTCCCTGCCGTCGAGGACCGCGTCGACGACGGTCTCCTGATCGGGGTGGAGGTGCCAGCCGAAGACCTCGGCGGCTCGGGTTCGGAGTCCATCGCGCACCGGATCACCGTGCCGCCCGCTGCCTGGGACGGTTTCCGGGATGCCGTCCCCCGGATCGCGCGTCCATGTGGCGGCGCTAGGCTCTGTCACGGCCGTTGTCTCGACATCGAGCGACCCTCGATGCTGAGCGCTGCGACCTGCGAAACCGATGCCGATCGCACGACGAGTGCGGGAAGAAGAACAGCGTGGATCTTTTCGAGTATCAGGCCAGGGACCTCTTCGAGTCCTACGGCGTCCCTGTTCTGCAGGGGATCATCGCCGACACCCCAGAGGAGGCGAGGGCAGCAGCCGAGGAGATCGGCGGCGTCGTCGTCGTGAAGGCCCAGGTGAAGGTCGGCGGCCGCGGCAAGGCGGGCGGCGTGAAGGTCGCGAAGACCCCCGACGAGGCGTTCGAGCACGCGCAGGCGATCCTCGGCCTCGACATCAAGGGCCACACCGTCGAGCGCGTCATGATCGCGCAGGGTGCGGACATCGCCGAGGAGTTCTACTTCTCGGTGCTCCTCGACCGCGCGAACCGCTCCTACCTGTCGCTCGTGAGCGTCGAGGGCGGCATGGAGATCGAGCAGCTCGCGGTCGAGAAGCCCGAGGCGCTCGCCCGCGTCGAGGTCGATCCGTTGACGGGCATCGACGAGGCGAAGGGCAAGGAGCTCGCCGTCGCTGCTGGCTTCCCGGCCGAGCTCGTCGACCAGGTCGCGAACGTCTTCGTGAAGCTCTACGACGTCTACAAGGGCGAGGACGCCACCCTGGTCGAGGTGAACCCCCTCGTCCGCACCGGTGACGGCCAGATCCTGGCGCTCGACGGCAAGGTCTCGCTCGACGAGAACGCGGACTTCCGCCACGAGGCCCACAAGGCGCTCGAGGACACCGCGAGCGAGGACCCGCTCGAGGCCAAGGCGAAGGCCCACGGCCTCAACTACGTCAAGCTCGACGGCCAGGTCGGCGTCATCGGCAACGGCGCAGGGCTCGTCATGTCGACGCTCGACGTCGTCGCCTACGCCGGTGAGCGCCACGGCGGTGTGAAGCCCGCCAACTTCCTCGACATCGGCGGCGGCGCATCGGCAGAGGTCATGGCGAACGGCCTCGACGTGATCCTCGGCGACCCGCAGGTGAAGAGCGTCTTCGTGAACGTCTTCGGCGGCATCACCGCATGCGACGCCGTCGCGAACGGCATCGTCGCCGCGCTCGGCATCCTCGGCGACGCGGCCACCAAGCCGCTCGTCGTGCGCCTCGACGGCAACAACGTGGAAGAGGGTCGCCGGATCCTGGCGGAGGCGGCGCACCCGCTCGTCACCGTCGCCGCGACCATGGACGACGCGGCCGAGCAGGCCGCCGAACTCGCTGCAGCAGCGGCCTGAAGGGACTGACCATGTCGATCTTCCTCAACAAGGACTCCAAGGTCATCGTCCAGGGCATCACCGGCGGCGAGGGCACGAAGCACACCGCGCTCATGCTCAAGGCCGGCACCCAGGTCGTCGGCGGCGTGAACGCCCGCAAGGCCGGCACGACCGTCACCCACGGCGACGTCACCCTGCCGGTCTTCGGCTCGGTGCGTGAGGCCATCGACACCACGGGTGCCGACGTCTCGATCGTCTTCGTCCCGCCGGCGTTCGCGAAGGACGCAGTGCTCGAAGCGATCGACGCGGAGATCCCGCTGGTCGTCGTGATCACCGAGGGCATCCCCGTGCAGGACTCCGCGGAGTTCTGGGCGCACGCCAAGGCCAAGGGCGGGACGACCCGCATCATCGGCCCGAACTGCCCCGGCATCATCACCCCGGGGGAGTCGCTCGTCGGCATCACCCCGGCGACGATCACCGGCAAGGGACCGATCGGCCTCGTGTCCAAGTCGGGCACCCTGACCTACCAGATGATGTACGAGCTCCGTGACCTGGGCTTCTCGACCGCCATCGGCATCGGCGGCGACCCGGTCATCGGCACGACGCACATCGACGCGCTCGCCGCGTTCGAGGCCGACCCCGAGACCGAGGCGATCGTGATGATCGGCGAGATCGGTGGCGACGCCGAGGAGCGCGCGGCTGACTACATCAAGGCGCACGTCACGAAGCCGGTCGTCGGCTACGTCGCGGGCTTCACCGCTCCCGAAGGCAAGACGATGGGCCACGCGGGCGCGATCGTGTCCGGCTCCGCCGGCACGGCCGAGGCGAAGAAGCAGGCGCTCGAGGCCGCGGGCGTCAAGGTCGGCAAGACGCCGTCCGAGACGGCTGCGCTGCTGCGCGAGGTGGTCGCCGCCCGGTAGTGGGTCGCGTCCACGTCAGGACGGCCGGGAGGCTCGGTGCGGGTTCCGCACCGAGCCTCCCGTCGTTCCCGGCCACCGGTAGCATCGCGGCGTGGGGGAGCAGCGCGCGCGTCGACCGGGTCCCGCCCGGCCGTGGATCGTGGCGGGTGCGGCGTCGGGCGTGATCGCACTCGTCGCCCTCGTCTCTCCGCTGCGGTCGTCGGTGACCGGCAACGTGCCCGTGTGGTTCCTCGCCGTCGTCCTGCTGGCGACCGGCGCATGGTTCGTCGTCTACGCGGTCATCGCCAGACCCCGTCGTGCGGGTGACGTCCCACTCGACCCGGAGGCGACCTCGATGCCACGGGACCCGGCGATCTACGACCCGGCGGACTACGAGCCCCGGCCCGGGTACGTCACGGACGTGTCGGGTCGGACGAACACGACGCCGATCTCGACCGTGGTCGCGATCGTCGCCGGGTTCGCGACGATGCTCGTGTCGGGGGTCTTCGACGTCGGCAAGCCGGTGGCGTACGGCTTCGCGGCGATCGTCGCCGTGGTGACCTCGCAGGTGTGGTCGCTCACCGGACGGCGCGCACGCTCCACAGCGCCTCGCCGCCTCTGACTCTCCACAGGAGCCGCGCGGCAACGCCGGACTCGACTGGTCGCCACGTATCCTCACTGCGATGAACCGCCTGGGAACCGCACTGCTCGCCGCTGTCGAAGCGATCGTGACGGTCGGCGTGGGCGTCGGGATCGCGCTCGTGCCACTGACGCTGCTCTGGGGCTTCGAGTACGGCCTGCAGGTCGACTGGGACGTGTTCTGGAAGGCCGCGGGCAGCGTCTGGCTCGTCGGGCACGGTGTCGACGTGACGTTCGTGCTCGGGGCCGCCACCGCGAAGGCCTCCGGGGTCAGCGGCGCTGCCGACCCGATCTCGGTGACACTCGCGGCACTCGGGTTCGCACTCGTCACGGCATGGCTCGGCGGGCGTGCCGGACGACGCTTCGCCGAGACGGAACACCGCGTCACGGGCGTGCTCGTCGGCACCGGGGTGGTCGCCGCCCTCGGGCTCGGCCTCGCCCTGTCGTCCACGTCCGCGGCGACGCAGCCGACCGTGTGGCAGGCCGTGGTGTTCCCGGCGCTGTGGTTCGGCATCCCGGCGCTCGTCGCGGCAGAGGTCTGTCGTCGTCGTCGCTCCGTGCCGGCCGATCCGGTCACCGCGTGGGTCGTCGGACAGCTCGACCGCGTGCCGGCGGTGTGGCGTTCCGTCGCGGGCTTCGGGCTGCGCGCGGGCACCGCTGCGAGCGCGATGGTCGTCGCTGCCGCCGCGGTCGTCGTCGGCTTCCTGCTCTTCGGCTCCTTCGCCGAGGTCATCACCCTGTACGAGCGCTCGCACGCCGGGGTCGTCGGCGGGATCTCGCTGACGATCGGGCAGCTGGCGTTCCTGCCGGACTTCGTCGGCTGGGCGACGTCGTGGCTCGTCGGCCCCGGGTTCGCCATCGGCACCGGCTCCAGCGTCTCGCCGATCGGCACCACCCTCGGCCCCATCCCGAGCATCCCCGTGTTCGGTGCGCTGCCGTCGTCCGGGCACACGTTCGGCCTGCTGTGGGTGCTCGTCCCCGTCCTCGCCGGGTTCGCGGTCGGCGGCTTGCTGCGACCGCGCCTGGTCCGGGCACTCGGGTCCGAGGACAGTGCGCTGCACCGGGCTGCCGGCGGACTCGCGACCGGCATCGTCGCCGGTGTGCTCACCGGGCTCGTCGCCTGGTTGTCGTCCGGGTCCTTCGGGCCGGGTCGTCTGGCCGACGTCGGACCGCACGCCCTGGTCGTCGGGTCGCTCGCCGCGCTCGAGGTCGGCGTCCCCGCGATCGTCGCCCTCGCCGTCGGGCAGGACCTCGTGCGGATGCCCGAGCGCACCTGGACCCGCGAGCGGTGGCACGAGTCCGAGGACGACCAGGACGCTGCATCCGTGCAGGCGGAGGGCTCGCTGCTCGACGCGCTCGACCGTGCGGGCGCCGGGCGGACGACCGACGTGCACCGCTTCGTGGTCGAGGAAGCGCACGACGGTGCCCACCCCGCGGACGTGCCGTCGCGAGCCGGAGTGCCGGAGCCGGGCGATGCGGTGACCGAGACCATCGAGGACGACGTGCGGGGCGAGGCGGACGGACCACGGGCCTCCCGTCCGGCGTCGGCCCCGGAACACGACGCTGATGCCGATGTGGAGATCCCCGAGTGGGCGCGCACCGGTGCCGTCGTGTCCCCGACGACCGCGCCGGCGTCGTCCGAGCCGCTCCGCCGAGGCAGCAGCATCCGCGACCGCCTGCGTGGCGCTGCCGACGGCGTCCGCGGACGTGCCGGCGACCTGCGTGAGCGGGCCAGCGGGATCCGCGACCGAGCCGGAGACCTGCGCGACCGGGTGACGGGTGCGGATGCCGAGCGGCCGGACAGCGCACCGGACGACCGCCCGGACCGGCACCGTCCCGAGCGGCCCGAGGTCGCCGGCGCACGTGACGAACAGCCGGCGTTCCCCTGGAGCACCGAGGAATTCGTCGCCGGCCGCGATGACGTGGACGAACAGCCGGCACTGCGCCCATCGAGCACCGAGGAGTTCGTCGCCGGCCGCGATGACGTGGACGAACACCCCGCCGTCCCGGTGGCACCGCCCGCGAAGCCGCGGTGGGACGCCACCGACCAGATCGCCGAGGACGAACTGCCGTGGTGGCGCCGTCCCAAGGACGACCGGGCGTAGCAGCGCAGCACCGCCGGTAGGCTTGTCCCCGTGCTCGAACTGGTGGTCCTGATCTCCGGTGCCGGATCGAACCTCCGGGCCCTGCTCGAAGCGACCCGCGATGCGGAGTACCCCGCGCGGGTCGTCGCCATCGGGGCCGACCGTGACGCCGAGGGACTCGGTCTCGGCGAGGAGTACTCGATCCCGACCTTCACGGTGCCCTTCTCCCGGTACGAGACCCGTGCCGAGTGGGGTCAGGCACTCGCGGAGCAGATCCGACCCTGGTCGCCGGACCTGCTCGTGCTCTCCGGACTGATGCGCCTGCTGCCGCCGGCAGTCGTGTCCGAGTTCGGTCCCGCGATCATCAACACGCACCCCGCGTACCTGCCGGAGTTCCCCGGCGCCCACGGCGTGCGTGACGCGCTGGCCGCCGGCGTCGAGCGGACCGGTGCGAGCGTCATCAAGGTCGACGACGGCGTCGACAGCGGGCCGATCCTCGCCCAGGAGCGCGTCCCCGTGCTCCCCGGCGACTCCGAGTCGACGCTGCACGACCGCATCAAGCCGGTCGAACGGCGTCTGCTCATCCAGACCATCCTCGACATCGCCAACGGCACCACCGACCTGAAGGGCACCACGAGCGCATGAGCGTGCACGCAGCCGACCCCAGCCTGTACCGCGACCGGGACGTCGTGCCCGTGCGTCGCGCGCTCATCTCGGTGAGCGACAAGTCCGGCCTGCTCGAGCTCGCCGGTGCCCTCGCCGACTCCGGCGTCGAGATCGTGTCGACGGGGTCCACCGCGCAGACGATCCGTGACGCGGGCTACGCCGTGACCGACGTCGCGAGCGTGACGGGCTTCCCCGAGTCGCTCGACGGTCGCGTGAAGACCCTGCACCCGTCGGTGCACGCCGGGCTCCTCGCCGACCTGCGCCTCGAGTCGCACGAGCAGCAGCTCGGCGAGCTCGGCATCGAGCCGTTCCAGCTCGTCGTCGTGAACCTGTACCCCTTCGTCGAGACCGTTGCGTCGGGTGCCGACACCGCGACCGTCGTCGAGAACGTCGACATCGGCGGCCCGGCGATGGTCCGCGCGTCGGCGAAGAACCACCCGAACGTGGCGATCGTCGTGTCGCCGTCGTCCTACGCCGAGGTCGTCGAGGCCGTCCGTGCGGGCGGCACCTCGCTCGAGCTCCGGAAGCGCCTCGCCGCGCAGGCGTTCGCGCACACGGCCGCGTACGACACCGCGGTGGCGTCGTACTTCGCGTCCGACGTGGTCGCAGCCGCAGGGGACGACATCGAGACCCCGGGCGCGTTCGACGAGACGCTGTCGCTCGGCGGTTCGCTGCACGCGACCCTGCGCTACGGCGAGAACGCGCACCAGGCGGCGGCGCTCTACACCTCCGAGGGCGGCACCGGCATCGCGCAGGCGACGCAGCTGCACGGCAAGGAGATGTCGTACAACAACTACGTCGACGCCGACGCCGCCGTCCGTGCGGCGTTCGACTTCGACTCGCCCGCGGTGGCGATCATCAAGCACGCGAACCCCTGCGGCATCGCGATCGCGCCCGTCGACGCGGCGGACCCCATCGCCGCCGCCCACGCCGCCGCGCACGCATGCGACCCGCTGTCGGCGTTCGGGGGCGTCATCGCCGCGAACCGTCCCGTCACGGTCGCGATGGCCGAGACCGTGCAGGACATCTTCACCGAGGTCGTCGTCGCACCCGGGTTCGACCCCGAGGCACTCGAGATCCTGTCGCGCAAGAAGAACATCCGCCTGCTCACGCTGCCCGCCGACTTCGCGCTCGCCCCGCGGGAGGTCAAGCAGATCTCCGGCGGCTTCCTCGTGCAGGACGCCGACCGCTTCACCGCGTTCGACCAGTCCACGTGGAATCTCGTCTCCGGTGAACCCGCTGACGACGCCACCCTGGCGGACCTGGCGTTCGCATGGAAGGCCTCGCGCGCGGTGAAGTCGAACGGGATCCTGCTCGCGAACGCCGGTGCGTCCGTCGGAGTCGGCATGGGGCAGGTCAACCGGGTCGACTCGTGCCACCTCGCCGTGAACCGTGCCGGGGACCGCGCTGCCGGGTCGGTCGCCGCCTCGGACGCCTTCTTCCCGTTCGCCGACGGGCTCCAGGTGCTGCTCGACGCCGGTGTGCGTGCGGTGGCGCAGCCCGGGGGCAGCGTCCGCGACGAGGAGGTCATCGCCGCGGCGAAGGCGGCCGGCGTCACGATGTACTTCACGGGCGAGCGCCACTTCTTCCACTGAGGCCGCGGGCCCGGGTACCTCGGGGTCGGTCAGATCGCACTTCGTGTCGGTACGGCCACGGCCGATCCGACACGAAGGGCGATCTCACGGCTGGGGCGGGGCGGGTGGGACGGGTGGGACGTGGCAGCGAGGGCAGCGCCGCCCAGGCTTTCGTCCACGGATTTGGCAAAAGCGACCGAAGCCTATTGCGCGCTGAGAGTCGCTGCGAATAGTCTGTAAGGCTCCGCGACAGGCACGCCGACGACTCCCAGGAGCCGGCGGCACCGCGGACACAACGGTGACGAAGACGACGACTGGAGTGACGATGAACACGACGACCGGAACAGTGGCGACGGCTGCCCGGGCAGGTCTCGTGTCCCTCGTGGGGACCACTCCCGCTCCGCGACCCCGACGGGCCGCGGCCGCCGCCTAGCCAGGCCGTTCCCACGGCCTCGCGGCGCCGCGACTGCACACGACAGCAGCTCGGCGTCCGCGAACCACCCGCTGAGAACCCGGGGGACGAGTGTCCCTCGGCGCCTACCGGCCCGACCGACGTCACGGAAGTGACGGCGGTGGCGCGCGACCACGCGCCCGGCTGATGATGACCACGCAACGCACACCGAGCCTCCAGGCCGGTCCGAGCAACCGACGGACCGACCTGCCCGTCTCGGCAGACGCATGAGGACGCAACGCATGTCCAAGTCGCCCACCACGGCGCGCCCGTCCACCTTCCGTGCCATCGCGCGGATCTACCCCTACGTGAAGCCCTACCAGGGCCGCCTCATCGCCGGCATGGCCGCGGCGATGGGTGCCTCCCTGGTGGCGCTCGCCATCCCCTACGTCCTGCAGTGGCTCGTCGACGGGCCGCTGTCTTCGAAGGACTCCGCCCAGATCTGGCCGGCCGGCCTCGGCGTGCTCGCCCTCGGCGTGCTCGAGGCGTTCTTCATCGCCTCGCGCCGCCGGATGGTGATGCGCCCGTCGACCCGCATCGAGACCAGCATGCGGAACGCGCTGTACGCCAAGTTGCAGGACCTGCCCGTGGCGTTCCACGACCGCTGGGAGTCCGGGCAGCTGCTGTCCCGCTCGGTGTCCGACCTGTCGCTGATCCGTCGGTGGCTGGCGTTCGGCGTCGTGCTGCTCGTGGTGAACATCGTCACGATCGTCGTCGGCTTCGTCGTGCTGTTCACCTTCGGGTGGCTGCTCGGGCTGATCTTCCTCATCGCCTCGATCCCGCTCTGGATCAACGGGCTGCTGTTCGAACGCCGGTACTCCGTCGTCGCGCGCCGCAGCCAGGACCAGGTCGGCGACCTCGCGACCAGCGTCGAGCAGTCGGTGCACGGCATCCGCGTGCTCAAGGCGTTCGGTCGCGGCGGCTACAAGCTCGAGGAGTTCAGCGAGCAGGCCGAGGCGCTCCGTGGCACGGAGATCAAGAAGGCGAAGGCCATCGCGAGCATCTGGCTGTGGCTGCTGCTCGTGCCGGACGTCGCGTTCGCGCTGTGCCTGCTCGCCGGCATCTACCTGGCGAGCCAGGGGCAGCTCAGCGTCGGGCAGCTGTTCGCGTTCTTCGCGACGGCGACGGTGCTGCGGTTCCCGATCGAGTCGATCGGCTTCCTGCTCTCGATGACGTTCGACACCCGCACGGCGGTCGACCGCTTCTTCGAGGTCATGGACTCCGAGAACACGATCACCGACCCGGAGCACCCGAAGACGATCGCCGAGCCGCACGGGGCGCTGTCCTTCAACGCGGTGCACTTCCGGTACCAGGACTCGGCGCCGCAGTACGCGGACCTGATCAACGGCGTCGAGCTGCAGCTGCAGCCCGGCGAGACGATGGCGCTCGTCGGCCTGACCGGGTGCGGCAAGACGACGCTCCTCTCGCTCGTGCCACGGCTCTACGACGTGACGGGTGGATCGGTGACGATCGACGGCGTCGACATCCGCGACCTGACCCGCGAGGAACTGCGTCGCCACGTCGGTGTCGCCTTCGAGGACGCCACCCTGTTCTCGACGACGGTGCGGCAGAACGTGCTGCTCGGTCGCCCCGACGTGGAGGGCGAAGAAGCCGAGGCGCTCATGCGCGAGGCTCTCGACATCGCGCAGGCGTCCTTCGTGGACGACCTGCCCGACGGCGTCGACACCCGCGTCGGGGAAGAGGGGCTCTCGCTGTCCGGTGGGCAGCGGCAGCGTCTGGCACTGGCCCGCGCGATCGCCGCACGACCGTCGGTGCTGGTCCTCGACGACCCGCTGTCCGCGCTCGACGTCGACACCGAGGCACGGGTCGAGGCAGGACTCCGCCGGGTCCTCGCCGAGACCACGTCGCTCATCGTCGCGCACCGTCCGTCCACCGTGACGCTCGCCGACCGGGTGGCGCTCATGGAGAACGGCGTCATCACCGCGGTCGGCACCCACTCGGAGCTGATGGCCACCAACGAGCACTACCGCTACGTCATCTCGTCGCTCGACGACGACGACGCGACCACCCGAGAGGAGGCGATGGCATGAGCCAGCAGACAGACCAGAACCTGCCTGGAGGCACGGCACCGGTCAGCGACGACGCTGCGGACACGCAGACTGCCGCGCCGATCACCGCATCCATCACCACCCTGGGCGTGCGCGGCGAGGAGCGTGAGGACTTCACCAAGGCGGAGAGCAAGCGCCTGCGGCGCCGCTCCCTCGCCCTGCTCGGGTCGCTCGCGGCTCCGCTGAAGCTCCGGCTCGTCCTTCTCGGCATCGTCGTGGTGGTGTCGACCGGCGGACAGGTCGCCGGCCCGGCACTGATCGCGTGGGGCATCGACAACGCCCTGCCCGCGGTGCTCGACCAGAACGACTGGGTGCCGGCGTTCGGCGTCGTCGCGACCTACATCGTCGTGGCGATCGCCGGCGCGGTGCTCACCGCGTGGTACACCGTGCTCGCGGCGCGCATCAGCCAGGCGATCCTGTTCGACCTCCGCAAGCGGGTGTTCCTGCACACGCAGCGGCTGTCGCTCGAATTCCACGAGACGTACACGTCCGGCCGGATCATCTCCCGCCAGACGAGCGACCTCGACTCCATCCGCGAACTCCTCGACTCCGGGCTGAACCAGCTCATCCAGGGCGTGCTGTACATGGGGTTCACCGCGGTGGCCCTCGTCTCGCTCGACCCGACGTCCGGTCTCGTGCTCGCGGTGTCGCTCGTCCCGCTGTGGTTCCTGATCCGCTGGTTCCAGACGAACTCGCAGACCCTGTTCCGGGCGACCCGTGTCACCTCGGCGCGGGTGATCGTGCACTTCGTCGAGACGATGACGGGCATCCGCGCGGTGCAGGCGTTCCGCAAGGAGTCGCGCAACCGGGACGAGTACGGCGGCTACGTCGAGGACTACCGGGTGGCGAACACGAAGGTGTTCAACCTGTTCGGGACGTTCGACCCGGTGCTCGTGCTCATCGGCAACGCGACGCTCGCCGCCGTGGTCATCGTCGGCGGCTTCCGGGTCGTCGGCGGGACGCTCGAGGTCGGTGCGCTGCTCGCGGTCGCGCTGTACGCCAAGCGCTTCTTCGACCCGGCGCAGGAACTCGCGATGTTCTACAACGGGTACCAGTCGGCCTCGGCGGCGATGGAGAAGATCTCCGGCGTCCTCGAGGAACGTCCGAGCGTGCCGGAGCCCGTGAAGCCGACGAAGCTCGCCGACGCCCACGGCAAGATGGACTTCGACGACGTCGTGTTCGCCTACAACAAGGGCAAGGTCGTGCTCCCGGAGTTCGACCTGCACATCCCGGCAGGGCAGACCATCGCGCTCGTCGGGTCCACCGGTGCGGGGAAGTCGACGCTCGCCAAGCTGATGGCGCGCTTCTACGACCCGTCGCAGGGGTCGGTGAAGCTCGACGGCGTGGACCTCCGCGACCTCGACTCGCGGGACATGCGCCGTGCGATCGTCATGGTCACGCAAGAGGCGTACCTGTTCTCCGGGACCGTCGCGGACAACATCGCGCTCGGCAAGCCGGGGGCGGAACGCCACGAGATCGAGGCCGCCGCGAAGGCCGTCGGCGCGCACGAGTTCATCATGGCGCTGCCCGACGGGTACGACACCGACGTGAACAAGCGCGGCGGTCGTGTCTCGGCGGGCCAGCGGCAGCTGCTCTCGTTCGCGCGGGCGTTCATCGCGGACCCGAAGGTGCTCATCCTCGACGAGGCCACGGCGTCGCTCGACATCCCGTCCGAGCGGCTCGTGCAGGAGGGCCTCGAGACGCTGCTCGCCGACCGGACCGCGGTGATCATCGCGCACCGGCTGTCGACCGTGGCGATCGCGCACCGGGTGCTCGTGATGGAGTACGGCAAGATCGTCGAGGACGGCACGCCGGACGACCTGATCGCGGGCACGGGGCGCTTCGCCCAGCTGCACGCCGCCTGGCGCGACTCGCTGGTGTAGCGCGCTGCCGGGCTGCGGGACGTGGTTGGCTTGGGGGATGACCAACGACAGTCCGCAGCCCGGCGGCGTCGCCCTGCGCGACCCCTTCTACGGGGCACCCTTCGCCGAGGCCGTCCGACGCTTCTGGCGGAAGTACACCGTGTTCACCGGGCGGGCGTCGCGCGCGGAGTTCTGGTGGTGGTGGATCACGTCGTTGGCGATCGGCCTCGTGCTGCAGCTCGTGCCGCAGATCTTCACGCCGGACACCGCGATGCTCGAGAACCCCGTCGGCTCGTACCTGTTCGTGCTCTGGGTCGTCGCGACGCTCGTCGGTTCGCTGGCACTGGGTGCCCGCCGGCTGCACGACGCGAACCGCTCGGGCTTCTGGCAGTTCCTGCACGTGCTCCCCGGCATCGGGTCGCTCGTGCTCTTCGTGATGTTCCTGCTGCCGTCGAACCCGAAGGGCACGCGCTTCGACCTCTAGAACGGGTCGCGGGGGAAGTTCGGGTCGCCCTCGTCGCGACCGTCCTGATCGTCGTCGTCGTGGCCATCTGCGTCAGGCGACCAGCGCGCCCGACGCATGTCGAGCCTCCAGGTCGTGTCGCGCCACGTGAGCGGCGTGCCCTCGACCCGGTACTGCTCGAGCGCACGCGCCTCGTGGTGGACGGGCGGGAGCCCGCCGGACCGCACCACGCGCCACCACGGCAGATCGGCGCCCTCGTGCGCCATCACCTTGCCGACGGCGCGGGACGCCTTCGAGCCGAGCGCTGCGGCGACGTCGCCGTAGGTCATCACGCGCCCTGGCGGGATCGTGCGCACCACCTCGGCCACGGCGATGCCGAAGTCGTCGATCGGTGCTGCCGGTTCCACTACAGCGAGAGCACCGCGAAGTGGTCGCCGTACTGGGTCTCGCGGACGACGTCGAAGCCGACCGCACGGAAGAACTCCTCGGGGCTGCCCTCGCCGGGTTCGTACACGACGGTGAGGCGTTCGAAGCCGCGGCTGCGGGCCTCGTCCGCGAGGCCGTGCACCGCGAAGCGTCCGATGCCCCTGCCCTGTGCGGTGGCGGACACGTTGACGCGCCAGATGCAGGCCTGCAGCTCTTCCTGCGGGTTGTCGGCGTCGAAGCTGCCGATGATCAGTCCGACGACCTCGTCGCCGTCGAGCACGACACGGGGCCACGACGCGCTCGGCTTGACGTCGGACTCGGCGACGCCGTAGGTCGTGGGCTGCACGAACTGCTCCTGCCCCGGCTTGAGCGTCAGGGAGTTGGCCGCTGCGGCGGTCGCTGCGGAGAGTTCTTCGAGGCGGAGGTCCGTCATGCGGTCAGGCTAACGGTGGTACCCGTGCGGGGGCCAGTGGGTCGCCCGTCCCGGGTGAGGCGGAGAGGGGGGGGCGGCGACACGGTGGGTCGCACGGCGGACACGGCACGATATGGTCCAGACATGGCGGAACACCGGCGCGGCGCGAACCTGCCGTCGATCGGCGGGTTCAACCGCACCGTTGTGCTCGACGCCGTCCGACGGTCGCCCGACGGACTGAGTCGTGTGGAGCTCGCCGGTCGCACGGGGCTCAGCGCGCAGACGGTGTCGAACGTCACCCGGTTCCTCATCGACGCGGGGATGATCGTCGAGTCGGGCACGATCGTGTCCGGGCGCGGCAAACCCCGGACCATCCTCCGGCTCGAAGCGGGCAGTCGGTTCGCGGTCGGTGTGCACGTCGACCCGGCCGTCGTCACCTACGTCCTGCTCGACCTCGCCGGCACCGTCGTCGGCTCGACCACCACGTCCACCCCGACCGCGGACGACCCCGACCAGGTCGTGCGCACGATGGCCTCGGCGGTGGACCGCCTCATCGCGGACGCCGAGGTGGACCGCGACGCCGTGCTCGGTGTCGGCATCGCCAGCCCCGGTCCGATCGACATCGACGCGGGCATCGTCGTCGACCCGCCGTTCCTGCCCCGGTGGCGGGACGTGCCCCTGCGGGACGCCCTCGCCGAGGCCACCGGACACCCGGTCCTGCTCGAGAAGGACGTCACCGCGGCCGCGGTCGGCGAGATGTTCCTGGCAGGGGAGTCGTCGGCGAGGAACTTCGCGTTCGTGTACTTCGGGACCGGGTTCGGTGTCGGGCTCGTCATCGACCACGAACCCGTGCGCGGGACCGGCGCGAACGCGGGAGACGCCGGACACCTGATGGTCGAACTCGGTGTCCTCAGCGGGACGCCGGACAGCGCTGCCGACCGGGGCGAGGTGGGTTCCGCCGTCGCGCCGGAGCGTCTCGTCGGCATCGCCGCGTCGCGGGGGCTCGACCTCGGTGTCGTCGCGCCGTCGGACGTCGAGGCCGTCGACCGCGCGTGGGACGCGCTGGCGGCGGCGATCGACGACGGTGACGAGACGGCACTCGAACTCGCTGCCGACGCCGGCACCGTCATGGGACGCGCTGCCGTGCTCATCGTGAACCTGCTCGACATCGACCGCGTCGTGTTCGGCGGGCCGTTCTGGTCCCGCATCTCGGCTGCTGCGCTTCCGGCTGCCCGCGAGGCGATCACGGGGTCGCCGCTCCTCGTCCCGAAGCACCCGGTCACCGTCGTGGAGAGTGACCGTGGGGCGGACGTCGCCGCGGTCGGGGCCGCGTGCCTGGTGCTCGACGCCGCGTTGTCGCCGCGGGCGAGCGCGTTGCTCATCCGGCGCTGACGGGCGGGCACCTGCTCGTCCGGCGCTGACGGGCGGGCACCTGCTCGTCCGGCGCTGACGGGCGGGCGCCTGCTCGTCCGCCGTCGCCGCGTTCGTGGCGACACCTGTCGTTCACCGCCGCGACACCGCCCGGACGCCCGGGTGCTGAACAGTCGTGCAGGTCCCCGCCGTCCCGCTCGAAGGATCCTGCATGCCCACCCCTGTCCTCCGCCTCGGCGCAGCAGCCGCGGCCGGTGCCGTGCTCGTCGCCGGCGTCCTCGCCAGCGCACCGGCGGTCGCCGTGACGCCGAGCACCGCCGCCACGACGACCGCCGCCGCACCCGACGGGCTCGTCATCAACGAGGTCGAGTCCAACGGCGACGACGTCGACTGGGTGGAGCTGAAGAACACCTCGTCCGCAGCGATCGACATCAGCGGGTACTCGATGCTCGACGACAGCGACGAGCACACCCCTTACGTGCTCCCCGCGGGATCGGTCGTCGCACCCGGTGGCTACTTCGTGCTCAACGGGAAGTCGACCACCGCGGACGGCTTCGACTTCGGCCTCGGGAACCCGGACGAGGTCCGGATCTTCGACACCACGGGCGCGCTCGTCCTCGACTACGCGTACCAGCAGCACGCGAAGGTCACGTACGGCCGCTGCCCGGACGGCACCGGCGACCTCGTCGACACCACGAAGTCGACCAAGGGTGCGGCGAACGACTGCTCCTCGCCCGTGCGCATCAACGAGGTCGAGTCGCAGGACGGTGTCCCGGGTGACTGGGTGGAGCTGACGAACACCGGCACGACCTCGATCGACCTCGGCGGGTACGTCTTCACGGACGACGACGACACCCACGGCTACTCGATCCCGGCCGGCACGACTCTCGCCGCCGGCGGGTTCACCGTCCTCGACGAGGCCGACTTCGGCTTCGGGCTCGGCAAGGCCGACTCCGCGCGGCTGTTCAGCCCGACCGGTGAGCTCGTCGACTCGTACTCGTGGACCGCGCACGCCGCCACGACGTACGGCCGGAACCCGGACGGCACGGGTGACTTCGCCGTGACCGCTTCGCCGACGAAGGGTGCTGCGAACGAGTTCGCCGGCGTCGTCACGGCGAAGGCATGGCCCGGGAGCCCGGACGAGACGGTGCTCGACGACGAGGACACCTTCTCCGGCGACCTGAGCGGCCTCGACTGGCAGCCGTCCCCGACCGCGAAGGACGGCGGGGTGCTCTGGGGCGTCCAGAACGGCGACGGCCTGCTCTACCGCATGGTCTCCGACGGCGCGGGTGGCTGGGCACCGTCGAACGCGGCGGGCACCACGCTGCACTACGCCGACGGCTCCGGCACGCCCGACGCCGAGGGGGTCACGGTGACGTCGGACGACCCCGGCGCCGTCTACGTCTCGACGGAGCGCAACAACGACGTGTCCTCGACGAGTCGCCCGGCGGTCCTGCGCTTCGCCACGTCCGACGGCTCCGAGCGGGCGCTCGACGCCACGGACGAGTGGAACCTCGCGGCCGACTTCCCCGGCCTCGGTGCGAACTCCGGCCTCGAGGGCGTCACCTGGATCCCCGACGCCTGGCTCACCGCGCACGGCTTCACGGACGAGCACACCGGCGCGACGTACTCGCCGTCGACCTACGCCGGACACGGTGCCGGGCTCTTCTTCGTCGGCGTCGAGGGCACCGCCAGTACCTACGCCTACGCCCTGATGGACGACGGCTCGTTCCAGCGCGTGGCCACGATCGCCTCGCCGTTCGCGGTCGTCGCCGACGTGCAGTTCGACCCGACGCTCGACGCCCTCTGGGTGGTCTGCGACGACGCCTGCGCCGGCCGGACCGCGCTGTACAGCGTCCAGGACGGCGTCTTCACGCTCGACACCGTGTACGAGGCGCCGGCGAACGCCGACCGCGCGCTCGCGAACGAGGGCTTCGCGATCACGGACGGCAGCACCGACGGGGTGCGTCAGACGTTCTACGCGGACGACAACGACACCGACGGGTTCTCGCTGCGGACGGGCACCTACCCGGGCACGGACGACGGTGGCACGCCGCCGACCGACCCCGGCACGGACCCGACTGACCCTGGTACGGATCCGGGTGTCGATCAGACGCCGGCTCCGACTCCGGGTGCTGGTTCGGCGCCGGTTGCTCCGTCGGAGTCGTCGCTGACGGATGCGACCCGTGGCACGGTCACGGCGCCGTCGTCGGCTCGACCGGGTGAGACGATCACGATCGGTGTCGGCACGCAGTACGCGGGCCAGCGGGTGAGCGTGTGGATGTTCTCGACACCGACGCTGCTGGGCACGGTGACGGTCGCCGCTGACGGGACGGTGCGGGTGACGATCCCCGCTGACACACCAGCGGGGTCGCACCGTCTCGCGGTGACGGCTGCTGACGGCACGCTCATCGGCTGGACGACGATCCGGATCGATCCGGTGAGCGGTGCGCTCGCGTTCACGGGTGCGGACCTGACGGGCGGCATCGCCGCAGCGCTGCTGCTCCTCGCTGCCGGTGCGGGCGTGCTGGTGGCACGTCGCCGCCGCGCCAGCGTCGCGTAACCAGAGGCCGGACGGGAGGCACGGTGCCAGCTGGCACCGTGCCTCCCGTCCGCCGTGAACACGCGTTCCGACCCATGGCACGTGCGGTGGAAAGCCGAATCGCGCGTAGGTGGTCGGAAGTTCGGGCCTCCTACGCGCGTTTCGACCTCCTACGCGCGAAACGGCCACCCAGCCCGAGCGCCGGTCCGTGGCACGCTGGGAGCATGCAGCCTGACGTCCTCCGCTACACCGCGTTCGCCTCCGAACCAGGGGGCGGCAACCCCGCCGGACTGGTCCTCGACGCCGGCGCGTTGTCCGCCGAGGAGATGCTCGCGATCGCTGCCGAGGTCGGGTACCCCGAGACCGCGTTCGTGACGGGCGAGACCGCACAGAGCCTCCGCGTGCGGTACTTCTCCCCGGGCGCCGAGGTCCCGTTCTGCGGTCACGCGACCGTCGCGCTCGCGGTGGCCCTCGCGGAACGGCACGGTGTCGGCCCGCGGACGTTCACCACCATCGCCGGCGACATCGCACTCGACGCGACGCGGGACGAGCACGGGGCGGTCCAGGTCGCGATGACGAGCGTCGAACCGGCCACCCGGGACTTCGATCCCGCTGCGCTCCTCGAGCTGCTCGGCCTGACCACGGACGACGTCGCCGACGGGTACCCGCTGCTCGAGTCCTACGCCGGCAACTGGCATCCCGTCGTGGTGCTCGACGACGCGGAGCGCTTCCACCAGTTCCGCTTCGACCCGGCAGCGCTCGCTGACCTCAAGCGCGAGCGGGGCTGGGCGGGGACGGTCACCGTGCTGCACCCGACGGGCCCGGGGGAGTACGAGGCGCGGAACCTCTTCCCGGTCGGCCGCATCACCGAGGACCCGGCGACGGGATCCGCCGCGGCGTCGACGGGCGCCTACCTCCGCGCGATCGGCAAGGCCGGCGCCGGGGACCACGTCGTGATCCGGCAGGGCCGCCACGTCGGTCGCCCGAGCATCCTGCACGTGGACGTCCCCGCGTCCGGCGGCATCACCGTCCGGGGCGGCGCGACCCCGATCTGACGAGCGTTCTTGCCCACAACGCCTGCAATAGGAAGCCGAATCGCGCGTAGGAGGTCGGAAAAACCGACCTCCTACGCGCGTTTCGACCCGCCCCGGACCCGCGCACGACCGCGCACCCCGGGTCACGAACCGTGCGCCAATGTCCGGGAACCCCTTGACAAGCAATAAGTCCATACGGTGGAGTAACCCCTGTACGCGAGCGATGGGGCCCGCGCACACATCACCTGTGCAAAGGAGCACCGATGAAACGCACCCGAATCATCGCCGGACTCGCAGCCGTGGCAGTCGCCGCGCTCGGCCTGGCAGGCTGCTCGAGCTCGGGGTCCGCCTCGAGTGACACGATCAAGATCGCGTACCAGAAGTTCGGTTCCTTCCAACAGCTCGATGCCCAGATGAAGGTCGTCAAGAAGACCTACGAGAAGGAGCACCCGGGCGTCAAGGTCACCCTCGTGCCGATCCAGGCACAGGAGAACGACTACTACACGAAGCTCGCGCTGATGAACAAGGCGCCCGCGACCGCTCCCGACGTCATGTACGAAGACACCTTCCTCGTGAAGGCCGACGCCGAGGCCGGCTACCTCCTGCCGCTCGACAAGTACACGGCGAAGTGGAAGGAGTGGGACCAGTTCTACGACAACGCCAAGCAGGCGGGTCAGGGCGACGACGGCAAGATCTACGGCGTCCCGATGGGCACCGACACTCGCGCCCTCTGGTACAACAAGGACATCTTCAAGGAGGTCGGCCTCCCCGTCCCGTGGCAGCCCAAGACCTGGGACGACGTGCTCGCGGCGGCGAAGACCATCAAGGAGAAGAAGCCCGACGTCATCCCGTTCAACGTCTACTCCGGCAAGCCGCAGGGTGAGGCGTCGACGATGCAGGGCTTCGAGATGCTCCTGTACGGCGCCGACGGCAAGGGCAACACGCTCTACAAGAACGGCAAGTGGGTCACCGGCTCGAAGCAGTTCGAGGACTCCCTGCAGTTCATCAAGGACGTCTACCAGGGCGGCCTCGGCCCGACACCGCAGCAGGCGCTCGACACCAACGTCGGCACCACGATCGCGCAGACCTGGCTCCCCAAGGGCCAGCTCGCGATCGACCTCGACGGGTCGTGGCAGTCCGGCACGTGGCTGAAGTCCGGCACCGCTCCGTGGGCGGACTGGTCGACGGTGATGGGCCAGGCACCGATGCCGACGCAGAACGGGCAGGCTCCCGGCTACAACAGCATGTCCGGTGGCTGGACGCTCGCGGTGGGCAAGAACTCGAAGAACCCGCAGGCCGCGTTCGACTTCATCTCGACGTTCCTCAACAAGGACGGCTCGATGAAGTACGACATCGAGAACTCGCAGATCGCCGTCCGCAAGGACGTCTCCGAGGACCCGAAGTACGACGCATCCAACCCGACGTTCAAGTTCTTCTCCGGGCTCGTGGAACACACGAACTTCCGCCCGGCGACGAGTGACTACTCGCAGATCTCGAACGCCATCCAGGTCGCCATGGAATCGGTGATGACCGGCCAGCAGACGCCGAAGCAGGCGGCTGCCACCTACGACCAGTCCCTGATCGGCGTGGTCGGCAAGGACAAGACGGTCGACGTCGGCTGACGTGACCACATGACGGACTGGAGGCTCGTAGCGGCCCCGCCACGAGCCTCCAGTCCGTCTCTCCCCTCTTCGAGCTCCGTCAGCACCCCATGAAGGCGGCATCCGCATGACCAGCACCCCGATCGCGCCGACGTTGTCGGCGCCCGGTTCGCCGAGGCGCACCGACCCACCCGTGCCGCGCAAGCGGCGCCCACTGCGGAACGTGGGACGAGCGGTCCCGCTCCTCCCCGCAGTGGTCCTCCTCGTCATCTTCCTGCTCGGCCCCGTGATCTCGTCGTTCTACGGGTCGTTCACGAACTCCGCACTGACCGGCGCCGGCGCCGCGAACCAGGAGTTCATCGGCTTCAAGAACTACATCGACCTGTTCCAGGACAAGGACTTCCCGAAGTCGGTCGTCCTGACGCTGGTCTTCCTCATCGCCTCGGCCGTCGTCGGCCAGAACGTCGTCGGTCTCGGGCTCGCGCTCCTCATGCGGAACGCCAACAAGGTCATCCGCGGGCTCGTCGGCACCTTCGTCGTCGCCGCCTGGGTCCTGCCGGAGATCGTCGCCGCGTTCGCCGCGTACGCGTTCTTCAACGACAAGGGCACGCTCAACTCGTTCCTCGGGCTGATCGGGATCACCGGGCCGAACTGGCTGTACGCGCTCCCGATGCTCAGCATCATCCTCGCGAACATCTGGCGCGGCACCGCGTTCTCGATGCTCGTGTACTCCGCCGCCGTGCAGGAGGTGCCCGAGGAGATCACCGAGTCGGCCGAGGTCGACGGCGCCACCGGCTGGCAGCGCCTGGTCTACATCACGCTTCCGGTCATCCGCCGGTCCATCTCCACCAACCTCATGCTGACGACACTGCAGACGCTGTCGGTGTTCACCCTCATCTACGTGATGACGGCCGGCGGTCCCGGAACGGACTCGTCGACCCTGCCGATCCTGGCGTACCAGGAGGCGTTCAAGTTCTCGCAGCTCGGCTTCGGGACCGCGATCGCGACCATCCTGCTCGTGGTGGGGGCGCTCTTCTCGATCGTCTACATCCGGGCGCTGAAGCCGGAGGTGGACTGATGGCGATCACCGCTGCTCGTCCTGACACGACGACCCGATCCGTGACCGCTCCCGGCGCGCTGCACATGACCTCCCCGCGCGGGCGGACCATGCGCTGGGTGTCGAACATCGTGCTGCTCATCGTGGCGATCTGCTTCGCGGTGCCGCTGCTGTGGCTCGTGCTCGCATCCGTCGACGCGAACGCCTCGCTATCGGTGAAGGTGCCGTCGCAGTTCACGCTCGACAACTTCACGAAGGTGCTCACACCGGAGCTGTCGTTCATCCCGCTCGCGAACAGCCTGCTGCTCTCCGGCGGGTGCGCGCTCATCACCGTGGTCGTCGCGCTGCTGGCGGCGTACCCGCTGTCCCGGTACAAGATGCGCGTGAACAAGCCGTTCCTCTACGGGATCCTCTTCGGCACCTGCCTGCCGATCACGGCGATGATGGTGCCCGTCTACAGCCTGTTCGTGTCGCTCAACCTGATCGACAACGTCTGGGGCTGCATCTTCTTCCTCGCCGCGTCCAGCCTGCCGATGGCGATCTGGATGGCGAAGAACTTCATGGACTCCGTGCCGATCTCGCTCGAGGAGGCGGCGTGGACCGACGGCGCCTCGATGATGACCACGCTGACGCGCATCGTCGTGCCGCTCATGCGCCCCGGGATCGCCGTGGTGTTCATCTTCGTGTTCATCCAGGCGTGGGGGAACTTCTTCGTCCCCTTCGTCCTGCTCCTGTCGCCCGACAAGGTGCCCGCCGCGGTGAGCATCTTCAACTTCTTCGGGCAGTACGGCGCCGTGGCCTACGGGCAGCTCGCGGCGTTCTCGATCCTCTACTCCGTGCCCGTGATCGCGCTCTACGTGGTCGTCTCTCGAGGCCTCGGCGGCGGCAACGCCCTCGCCGGCGGCATCAAGGGCTGATCGAACTCCCTGCGAAAGGAAGCAACTCCATGCACAAGGACGAACCGCTCGTCGAGGCCCGCATCGCCCGCCTCGTCCGCGACCGGATCGACCCGGCGGTCCACCGCCGGTCGGCGCCCGTGACCGTGACGGCGTGGGAGGTGCCCGACGAACCCGTGCCGTTCGCCGACGCCGTCACGCAGGAGTTCACGCCGTTCACGGTGGGCTCGGCGTGGGGCGGGCGGCCGTGGGGCACGACGTGGTTCAAGGTGTCGGGGACGGTGCCCGAGGACTTCGGCACCGCTGACGGCACCACCGCCGAGCTGCTCGTCGACCTCGGGTTCACGAAGCGCCACCCGGGGTTCCAGGCCGAAGGGCTCGCGTACCGGTTGGACGGCACCACGATCAAGGCCATCGAGCCGCGCAACAACGCCGTGCCGCTCGCCGTCGGACCGGGTGGGTCGTTCGAGCTCTACGTCGAGGCAGGGGCGAACCCGGACATCGGCGGCGACTCGTTCCAGGGCGCGACGCCGCTCGGCTCCCGGAAGACCGCCGGGGACAAGCCGATCTACGAGCTCCGCGCGCTCGAGGTCGTCGAGCGCGACGACACGGTGTGGGAGCTCCAGCAGGACTTCTGGGTGCTCCGCGGGCTCATGGCCGAGCTGCCGACCGACGGCACCCGTGGTGCGGACATCCTCCGGGCGCTCGAGCGCGCCGCCGACGCGCTCGACCCGGACGACGTCGCCGGGACGGCCGCAGCCACCCGAGCCGTCCTGGCGCCGGTGCTGTCGGTCCCCGCGAGTGGAGCAGCGCACCGGGCGATCGCAGTCGGGCACGCCCACATCGACTCCGCCTGGCTCTGGCCGGTGCGCGAGACGAAGCGCAAGTGCGCCAGGACGTTCTCGAACGTGCTCGACCTGATGGACCGCGATCCCGACTTCACGTTCGCGTGTTCGTCGGCCCAGCAGTACGCCTGGATCAAGGCCGAGTACCCGTCGATCTTCTCGCGCATCAAGCAGCGGGTCGCCGAGGGACGGTGGATCCCGGTCGGCGGCATGTGGGTCGAGTCGGACACGAACCTGCCCGGCGGTGAAGCACTCGCCCGACAGTTCGTCGCGGGCAAGCGGTTCTTCCTCGAGGAGTTCGGCATCGACACCCCGGAGGCCTGGCTGCCCGACTCGTTCGGGTACACCGGGGCGCTGCCGCAGATCGTCCGGGCAGCCGGGTCGAAGTGGTTCGTCACGCAGAAGCCCTCGTGGAACGAGACGAACGTCATCCCGCACACCTCGTTCCACTGGGAGGGGATCGACGGCTCCCGCATCCTGACGCACCTGCCACCGGCCGACACGTACAACTCGGACGTCTCGCCCGCCGACCTGCACCGCGGGGAACGGCAGAACAAGGAGCGCGGCACCGCGAACACGTCGATGCTGCTCTACGGCTTCGGCGACGGCGGTGGCGGTCCCACGCGCGAGATGGTCGCCGCTGCCCACCGCCAGCACGACCTGGACGGCTCGCCCCGCGTCGACCTCGGGACGCCGGCGCAGGTGTTCGAGCAGCTCGAGCAGGAGCTCCCGGTCCCGGGCGTCTGGTCCGGGGAGATGTACCTCGAGTTCCACCGTGGGACCTACACGTCGCAGATCCGCACAAAGCAGGGCAACCGTCGCTCCGAGCACCTGCTCCGCGAGGCCGAGCTCTGGGCGGCGACCGCTGCCGTGCGGCTCGGGCTCGACTACCCGTACGAGCAGCTCGAGGAGGCATGGCACACCGTCCTGCTCCAGCAGTTCCACGACATCCTGCCCGGCTCCTCGATCGCCTGGGTCTACGAGAACGCCGAGGAGAACTACCGGATCGTCGCCGAGACGCTCGAGGGGCTGATCGGCGACGCGACGACCGCGCTCGCGGGCGGCTCGACCGACGGGACCGTCGTGCGGTTCAACGCGTCGCCCGTCAGTGCGGGGGGCGCAACCGCCCTGGGAGGTTCCCTGGGGTCGGAGGCGGAAGCCGTGCCTCCCGTCCGTTCCGGCGACCGCTTCGTGTTCGACACCGGCGCGGTCGTGGCGACCATCGACGCGGCCGGCCACGTCGTGTCGTTCGTCGAGCACGCCACCGGACGCGACGCGATCGCACCGGGGACGGTCGCCGCGGAGTACACCGTGTTCCGCGACACCCCGAACCAGTGGGAGGCGTGGGACATCGACCGCGCGTACCAGCGCAACGGGAACGCCCTGTCGGCCACGTCGGTGGCGATCGAGGGGGACTCGCTGGTCGTGGTCCGTCCGGTCGGCTCGTCGACCGTGACCACGCGCTACTCGGCCGTCGCCGGGCAGCCGGAGCTCACCATCGAGACCGAGGTCGACTGGCACGAGCAGCAGAAGCTCCTGAAGCTGGCGTTCCCGCTCGACGTGCGGGCGAGCATCGCCTCGAGCGAGATCCAATTCGGCCACGTCGACCGACCCACCCACCAGAACACCTCGTGGGACTTCGCCCGGTTCGAGACCTCGGCGCACCGGTGGGTGCACGTCGCGGAGCCCGGGTTCGGTGTCGCCGTCGCGAACGACTCGACCTACGGGCACGACATCACCCGGTCGACGCGTGCCGACGGCGGCACGACGACGCTCGTCCGCGAGTCGCTCCTCCGTGGGCCGACGTTCCCGGACCCGCACGCCGACCAGGGACACCACGTGTTCCGCACGGTGCTGCGCGTCGGGGAGTCGGTGCTGGACGCCGCCGACTCCGGGTACCGGCTCAACCTGCCGGTGCGCACGGTGGCCGGTTCGGCTCCGGTGTCGCCGCTCGTCGTCGTGTCGTCGCCGCAGGTGTTCGTCGAGGCCGTGAAGCTCGCCGAGGACCGGTCGGGGGACGTCATCGTGCGGCTCTACGAGGGACTCGGCGGCCGTGCCACGGACGTCGGCGTGGACTTCGGATTCGACGTCGCCTCGGTGGCGCAGGTGGACTTGCTCGAGCGGCCGCTCGGCACGTCGTGGGACGCGGGCTCGCCGGTGTCGCTGACGCTGCGGCCGTTCGAGATCGTCACGCTGCGGGTGCAGCGGGCGTAGGGACCGCGACGCCGGACGGGCACGGGTGCGCTCGTCCGGCGTCGTGTCGCGCGGGGTGGCAGCTCCGCGTTCTCGTGCGCGTGTGGCGATCGCTGGGGTTCGGGTCCCGGGGGTCGTTGCGGGTCGGGTCGGGTTCGGCTCCGGCCCAGGCCCCGCTGGCGGGTCGTTTCGCGCGTAGGAGGTTGAATCGCGCGTAGGTGGTCGGATTTTCCGGCCGCCGACGCGCGATTCCGCTTTCCATCGCGGGTGAAGTGGGTGGGAAGGGGTAGCCCTCCACAGATCGCCGGACTGGAGGCTCGTCCACGGTTGGCGCCGCGCGGCACCGTCGCATGTGGCTGGTTCGAGATCGTGGGCGACATGGAACAGCCACTCCCGATCCACAGGTCCACGCCCACCCGAGAAGCCGGCCGGTCCGGCTCCGCGATGCGCCGGCGGACTGCTCGTCCCGGCCCCGACCAGCTCGTCCGAGTCGGTCCCAACGCGTTCGTCCGAGCGCTCGACTGGAACGCCGCGGGCCCACGAACCCGCTACGTCACACGGGTGCACGCCAGGCTGCTCCGGCTCGGCGCACCGGCCTCGGCGTCGCACGCTTCGGCGGCCGCCTTGCACGGGCTCGCGTGGCTCGCCGGTTGGCCGGAAGACGTCCACGTCACGGTGCCGAAGTCCCGGTACCGCAGCCGGAGTCCCGGTCTCGTGCTGCACACCCGGCCGCTCGGGGAGTCGGAAGTCGCTCGGGACGGACGGGTGTCGGCGACGACCGTCGAACGTACCGTGATCGACGTGGCACTCACGGGTGACGTCCGCTCCGCGGTGGTCCTCGCGGATTCTGCGCTCCGCCGTGGCGTGTCTGCCGCCGAGCTCGATCGCGCACTCGCCGGGTACCCGGCAGCTCGTGGTCGGCGCACGGCTGAACTCGTGCTCGAGCTCGCCGACGCGCGCTCCGGCTCGCCGGCGGAGTCGTTCGCACGAGTGGTCTTCCGCGAGCTCGGACTCCCGGAGCCGGTCCTGCAGCAGGAGTTCGTGCTCGACGGGCGACGGATCGTCGTCGACTTCTGGTTCCCCGAGCAGGGCGTCGTCGTCGAGATCGACGGTCGCGCGAAGTACACGCAGGCGCGGTACCTGGCCGGCAGATCCCCTGCCGACGCCTTCATCGACGAGAAACGACGGCAAGAGCTCCTGCTCACCTCGCCGGACGTCCGCCGCGTCGTGCGGGTCGAGTGGCGTGACCTGCACCTTCCGGAGCCGCTGGCGCATCGACTCCGGGCAGCGGGGCTCCCGTGCGCAGTCCGCCCGGGGCCGAGCGCCATCCTGACTGCGGCGTGACGGGAGCCGCTGATCCGAAACGACACGCGGATGACCACGGACTGAGATCCACGGGACGGAGGACTCCACGGGCGATGCGCTCGAGACAGCGCTGCTGGAGGGGCCGAAGCGGATGCGTTCGAACCCATGACGACCGCGCTGGGAAGGCCTTTCGCGCGTCGGCGGTCGGAAATCTGGAGCACCTACGCGCGATTCGACCACCTGAGCGCGAAAGGCCCGCGGAGCCACCCCCGCGGAGCACCCCCTAGCACCACGCCACCCCCGTGGAGCGCACCACTCAGGCGCGCAGGGACTCCACGGCCTTCTCGATGCGCCGGAGTCGGGTCTCCGGTGCCTTCGCCTGCACCACCGGGTCGACGATCGCCCGCTGCCGGGAGTTCGACAGCGTGTCGAACGCCGCACGGACACCCGCCTCGGTCAGCGCCGCCGCCAGGTCCTCCGGCAGGTCAACGCTTCTGGGCTGTGCATCGACCACGAGCGAGACGGTGACGATGTCGCCCGCGGCGAGGCCGGACGCCGCGCGGTGTTCGGCCGAGAGCGGCACGAGGAACTGCTCGTTCATCACGCCCACCGTCGACCGGTAGGTGTACCCGCCGTCCAGGGTGACCACCACCGGCGGGCGCTTCCCCGACCCGAGCGCGTCGATGACCTCGGCCGGCACGGGCAGGCCCGTCGCCGTCTTGCGTGCCTGCAGCACCGTCGTCGTGAACTCCACGGGCAGAACGTACAACCGCTCCCCGACGTTCCGCCACCGTTCACCGTCGCAGCACGAACGCGAAACCGACCGCGTCCACGATCATCCCGAACGCAACACCGAACGCAACACCGAACGAGAAACCGAACACGGCGCCGGCCGCAGCACCGAACGCGACGGCGGCGCACAGCACGTCACACCGAACGCCACCCGAAAGGCACCTCCCCGTGCAGTACAAGCGCACCCTGGCCGGCCTCGCCCTGGCCGCAGCCGCAGTCGTCACCCTCGCCGGCTGCTCCGCGACGAGCTCCGCGTCCACCGGCAGCGGCGGCGACGCCGACTGGAAGACCGCGACGAGCGCCGCGAGCGCCGGCGGCATGGACGCCCTCGTCAAGGCGGCGAAGGCGGAGGGGCAGCTCAACGTCATCGCGCTGCCGCCGTCGTGGGCGAACTACGGCAAGATCATCGACGGCTTCACCAAGAAGTACGGCATCAAGGTCAACTCCGCGAACCCGAACGGGTCGAGCGCCGACGAGGTCGCCGCCGTGAAGTCGCAGAAGGGCCAGTCGACGGCACCGGACGTGCTCGACCTCGGCAACGCCGTCATGCAGCAGAACCTCGATCTGCTCACGGACTACAAGGTCGCGAACTGGAGCGACATCCCGACGAACCTGAAGGACGCGGACGGCAAGTGGACGCGTGACTACACGGGCCTCATGTCGATCGGCTACGACTCCTCGAAGATCAAGTCGGCCCCGAAGGACCTGGACGACCTGCTCGGCTCCGAGTACAAGGGCAAGGTCTCGATCTCGGGCGACCCGACGCAGGCGAACCAGGCCGCGTCCGCCGTGTACCTCGCGGCGCTCGAGAACGGCGGCTCGGCCGACGACATCACCAAGGGCGTCGAGTACTTCGGCAAGCTCAAGCAGGCCGGCAACTTCCAGAACGTGCTGCCGACGCAGGCCACGGTCGCCTCGGGCGAGACCCCGGTCGTCGTCCAGTGGTCGTACAACAACCTGGCGTGGGGCCCCGCTGCCGGTGCCTCCGGCAACAAGAACTGGAAGACCGTCGTCCCGTCGGGCCAGGCGCTCGGTTCGTACTACTCGCAGGCCATCAACCAGGACGCCCCGCACCCCGCAGCGGCCCGCCTGTGGCAGGAGTGGATCGCCAGCGCCGACGTGCAGAACCTCTACCTGCAGGCCGGTGCCTTCCCGTCGACCCTCGCCGCACTCGAGAAGTCGGGCAAGGTCGACCAGGACGCCCTCAACGCCGCCGGCGGCGCGCCGAAGGACTACGTCGAGCTGACGGACGACCAGGTCGCGGCGGCCTCGAAGGTCCTCGCCGCCAAGTGGTCCGCCACGATGGGCTCCTGACCGGTATGACCACCGCATCGGCACCAGGCGCGCCAGCCGCAGCGAGCACCACGCCCGCAGCGACGCTCGTCACGAGTGAGCACGCCGATGCCACCACCCGCCGCGGTGCCGGACCCCGTGTCCGGCGCCGCGGCGGCGTCGCGTGGCTCGGACTCACGCCGTTCGCCGCCTACGTGGTGCTGTTCCTCGTCGTCCCCGCGGTGATCGCGGTCGGCAGCGGGTTCTTCGACGCGACCGGACGCCCGACGTTGGCGAACCTCGCCGCGTTCGCGGACCCGAGCGTGCTCCGGGCCTTCGGCGCCTCGTTCGGGCTCTCCGCGGTGTCCGCGGTGGTCGGCGCGGTCGTCGGTGCCATCGTCTGCTGGGCGCTGTCGTCGCTCGCGCCCGACGGCATCGTGCGCTCGATGATCGACTCCGCCGCGAGTGTCCTCGCGCAGTTCGGCGGCGTGATGCTCGCCTTCGCGTTCATCGCCACGATCGGCGCCCAGGGGCTGGTGACGGCGTGGCTGGTGTCGACGCTCCACTGGGACATCAACTCCGGCGGTGCGTTCCTCTACACGGTCCCTGGTCTCGTGCTCCCGTACGTGTACTTCCAGGTGCCGCTGATGGTGCTGACCTTCATGCCGGCGTTCGAGGGCGTGAAGACCCAGTGGGGCGAAGCCGCCGCGACCCTCGGGGCGAGCCGCTGGACCTACTGGCGCCGGATCGCCCTGCCCGTGCTCGCACCGGCGTTCTGGGGATCGCTGCTCCTGCTCTTCGCCAACGGCTTCTCGTCGTTCGCCACGGCCGCCGCGCTCATCTCGCAGGGCGGCATCGTCCCGCTGACGATCCGCGCCCAGCTCACGAGCGAGACGATCATCGGCCTGCAGAACGTCGCCGGCGTGCTGGCGTTCGGCATGGTCGTCGTGATGGCGGTCGTCATGGGCGCGTACTCGCTCCTGCAGCGTCGCGCATCGAGGTGGCAGCGATGACCCCGACGGGAGGCTCGACCCGCCGCCCGCAGACCGGCTCGCGTCCGTCTCGGAGCACCACAGCACGCTTCGGTGCCGCCCCGTCCCGGGTCACCGCCGCGATCGTCCTCGCTGTGATCGGAGCGGTCTTCGCCGTCCCGATCGCCGCCCTCGTGCAGTTCACCTTCCGCGAGGGGACGTCCGGTGCCCTGACCGGCGCGCACTACGCCGCGATCGCCGACCCGGTCAACCGGGCGACCTACCAGCCGGTGTTCGACGGCCTCGGCGCCTCGCTCGTGATCGCGCTCATCACCGTGGCGATCGTGCTGCTCGTGCTCCTGCCCGCGCAGATCATCACCGCGCTGCGGTACCCGAGGCTCCGCCGGATCCTGGAGTTCGTCTGCATCGTGCCGATCACGGTCCCCGCCGTGGTCCTCGTCGTCGGCTTCGTGCCCGTCTACCAGGTCGTCTCGCAGGTCTTCGGTTCCGGCGCGTGGACCCTGGCGTTCGCGGTGGGGATCATCGCGCTGCCGTTCGCGTTCCGCCCGATCGCCGCCGCCATCACCGCGACCGACATGACCACCCTGTCCGAGGCCGCTCGGTCGCTCGGCGCCTCGTGGTGGACGGTGACCTGGCGGGTCCTCCTGCCGAACCTCCGGCGCGGGATCCTCGCGGCGTGCTTCCTGACGATCACCGTCGTCCTCGGCGAGTACACGCTCGCATCGTTCCTCTCCCGCACGACCTTCCAGACGGGGCTCGTGCTCGTGCAGCAGACCGACCCGTACGTCGCGGCGGTCTTCTCGCTCGGCGCCCTGGTGTTCGGGTTCGTGCTGCTCGTCGCCATCGGCCGGATCGGCGCGCGCCGCACCTCCAAGGAGTCCGCATGACCACCATCGCCCCTGCTGCACCCGCGTCCCTCCGAGCGACCGGCGCCGTCGTCGAGCTCGAGGCCGTCGAGAAGCGCTACGGCACCCACCTCGCCCTCGCCGGGCTGTCGCTCCGCATCGAGCCGGGGGAGTTCCTGTCACTCCTCGGCCCGTCGGGCTGCGGCAAGACGACGGCGCTCCGGGCGCTCGCCGGACTCGAGGGCATCGACGCCGGCGCGATCCGCATCGACGGCGCCGACGTCGCGAGCACCCCGGCGAACAAGCGCGACATGGGGATGGTCTTCCAGCAGTACTCGCTCTTCCCGCACATGACGGTGCGCCAGAACGTCGCGTTCGGCCTCGAGATGCGCCGCGTGCCGACGGGCGAACGGAAGACCCGGGTCGTCGACGCGCTCGACATGGTGCACCTGGCGGACTTCGCGGACCGCTTCCCGCACCAGCTCTCGGGCGGGCAGCAGCAGCGCGTGGCCCTCGCCCGTGCGCTCGTCACCCGGCCGCGCGTGTTGCTCCTCGACGAACCGCTGTCCGCCCTCGACGCCAAGGTCCGGGTGTCGTTGCGCGACGAGATCCGTCGCATCCAGACCGACCTCGGCATCACGACGGTGTTCGTCACCCACGACCAAGAGGAAGCGCTCGCCGTCTCCGACCGGATCGCCGTGATGAACGCGGGCGGCATCGAGCAGATCGGCACGCCCGAGGAGCTCTACCGCTCGCCGTCGTCGGCGTTCACCGCGGACTTCGTCGGGCAGTCGAACCGGCTCCGCGGGGACCTCCGCGGCGGGGACGTCTTCGTGTACGGATTCCGCGTGCCGGCGCTCGACCAGTCGGCCACGGACGGCCCGGTGCTCGCCTACGTCCGACCGGAGGACATCGCCTTCGCGTCGGACGGCGTCACCGGCACCGTCGTCTCGTCGAGCTTCCTCGGGTCGATCCGACGGACCACCGTCCGCCTCGACGACGACACGGTCGTCACGGTCCAGCACGAGGTCGGCGACCGCCACGCGACCGGCGACGCCGTCGCCGTGCGCCTCCTCGGCGCACCCGTCGCGATCGCACCGATCGCCTGACGGCGCGGGCCCGACGGTGACCGCCGCCGGACGGGAGGCTCGGTGCGGGCCCGCACCGAGCCTCCCGTCCGATGCGGTGCCGGTCAGCGCTGGAAGCGCGCCTCCGGTTCGCCCGCCAGGGCGACCTGCACACGCTCCCGCATGTTCTCGGACATCTCCGGCAGCGCGGAGACCGGGGCCCAGAACGCCTCGGTGTTCTCGCCGTCGGCCGGGTACGGGTCACCGGACGACCACCGGCAGGCGAAGACGAGGTCCATGTACTGCGCACGGTCCCCGTTGGCGTAGGTCATCTCGGGGAGGGTCTGCACCCACACCAGGCGTTCCGCGACCGCGACGACGCCTGCTTCCTCGAGGACCTCGCGTTCGGCCGCGACCGCGGGCTCCTCACCGGGATCGACGATGCCGGTGACCGGGGTCAGCGCGCCGTTGTCCGCCCGCCGGACCACGAGCAGTTCGCGGTCCTCCCCCTCGCCGCGGGTGACGACGGCCGTCACGCCGGTCAGCCAGAGCGGGGCGTTCCCGACCTTCTCGCGCAGGGACAGGACGAAGTCGGGCGTCGGCATACGGCCACGCTACCGATGCGTCGATACGCTCGGACCATGGCACGCGCTGGCAGGACGTTCGAGGTGCGGGCGGACCACGGGGTCTGGGCCGCGGGATGGCGACTCGCGCTCGCCGGGGTTGTGCGCGCGGTGACCCCGGGTCGGCGACTCGCGCTGTTCGTGTCCCTCGGCGTCGTGGTCGTCGGGCTCGTCGTCGCGGTCGTCGTCGGACTCGTCCGCGGGTCCTCGTCGCCCGCCTCGGTCGGGGTGTTGATCGGGACGGCGGCGCTCTTGGCGTACCTCGTCGTCGCGGTCGAACTCGTGCTCTGGACGATGGCCGATCGCCGTCGAGTCGCCCCGACCGACGTCGACCCGGAACGGCTCGGACGGGTGCAGCAGGCGATCGCCGACGGGCACGCGTCGTCGGTGGAGCCCGCCGATCGCCGTGCACTCGTGCGGTTCGCCCGGGTGCAGCAGACCGCGCTCCCCGCCACCGTCCTGGTCCACGTGCTCGGGATCAGCGTCGGTGTACTGCTCGCTGCCCTGGAGGCGTTCGCCGGATCGGCCGGGATCGTCGTGCTCGTCCTCGCCGTGCTCATCGTGGCGGTGTCGGCGTGGTCGCTCCGCGGGGCGCTCCGGGCGCTCGGGTCGACGCCGGAGCTCGTGGCGCTGGAGGACTGACCGACGCTGTCGCGGACTGGTCATGACCAGTAGGATGGGCCCGTGGAGATCATCATCCTGCCCACGCCTGCTGAGGTCGGTCGCGTCGCTGCGGCGAAGATCGCCTCGGTCGTGGCGAAGAAGCCGTCAGCCGTCATCGGTCTCGCGACCGGGTCCAGCCCCCAGGGCATCTACACCGACCTGCAGCGCCGCGTCGAGGCGGGGGAGATCTCCTTCGCCGAAGCGCGCGGGTTCGCCCTGGACGAGTACGTCGGGATCCCGTTGGAGCACCCCGAGTCGTACGCGAGTGTGATCGCCCGTGACGTGGTGGCGCCGCTGGGCTTCGATCCGTCGCGGGTCCGCGTGCCGGACGGGCGTGCGGCGGACATCGAGTTCGCGGCGAAGGAGTACGACGCCGCGATCCGTGCCGCCGGGGGGATCGACGTGCAGATCCTCGGCATCGGGGCGAACGGGCACATCGGCTTCAACGAACCGACGTCCTCGTTCGCATCGCGGACCCGGATCAAGACGTTGGCGCCGTCGACGCGTGAGGCCAACGCCCGGTTTTTCGACTCCCTGGACCAGGTGCCGACGCACTGCATGACGCAGGGGCTGGGCACGATCCTGGAGGCGCAGCAGCTGGTCCTCGTGGCGCAGGGGTCGGCGAAGGCCGACGCGATCGCCGCCGCGGTCGAGGGGCCGCTCAGCTCCTTCGTGCCCGGCAGTGCGTTGCAGCTCCACGAGCACGCGACCGTCGTGGTCGACGAGGAAGCAGCAGCCGGACTCCAACTCGCGGACTACTACAAGTACACGTACGCGAACAAGCCGGCCTGGCAGCTGTTCGAGTAGGCGTCACACCGATCGGTCGGCGTACGCCGAGTGCAGTCGGCTGAGTCCCTCGCGCAGGGTCTCCGCCGAGCACCCGAAGTTGAGCCGGGCGAACCCGCGCCCCTGCCGCCCGAAGGCCGGTCCACTGGCGAGCGCCACCTTCGCCTCGTCGACGAGCACCGCCGCGGGGTCGTCGCCCCACGGCAACGCCCCGAGGTCGATCCACGACAGGTACGACGCCTGCGGCTGCCGGTGCACGGCTCCGGGCAGTGCGTCCCCGAGCTCCTCGGCGAGGATCCGCCGGTTCGCCGCGAGTTCGGCGAGCAGCGACGCGAGCCACGGTCCGCCCTCACGGAACGCGGCGACACTCGCGGTGTAGCCGAGGATTCCCGTGCGCTCGACGACCTCGCCCGGGAGCCCGTCGAACCACCCGCATGCCCGGTCCGACGCTCCGACCATCAGCGCGCACTTCGTGCCGGCGAGGTTCCACGCCTTGCTCGCGCTCGTCAAGGCGACACCGAGCGCCGCCTCCGGGCACGAGTCGAGGAACGGGGTGAACGTCGCGTCCGCGTGCACGAGGGGCGCGTGGATCTCGTCGGACACGACCACGGCGTCCCACTCCGCGGCGAGCTGGGCGAGTGCCACGAGCGAGGCGCGGTCGTGGACGAGTCCGAGCGGGTTGTGCGGGTTGCAGAGCAGGACCGTGCGGGCACCGTCGGCGAAGGCGCGACGGACACCGTCGAGGTCCATCCGCCACCCGGCCGTCGTGTCGAACGGGTCCGCGGGGCCGTCCGGTGCGATGAGTGGCACCTCGGTCACGGAGCCGCCGGCTTCGCTGACGTACTCCCAGAACGGCGGGTACACGGGCGGCATGATGACGACCTGGTCGCCCGGCTCGATCACCCGGCGGAGCACCTCCACCGCGGCGACGGACACGTCCGTCGTGGTCCGGACCAGGTCGGGATCCACCTTCCACCCCCAGCGGTCGCCCGCGAAGTCCGCGAACGCCTCCGGCAGGACCCGGCCGTGCCCGACGTACCCGGTGTCCCCTGCGGTGACGGCGGCCACGAGGGCGTCCCGCACGGGTTCGGCGAGCATGCTGTCCATCTCCGCGACGAACATCGGCAGGACGTCCGGCGGGTACGCCGTGTACTTCTCGCTCGTGCGGGACCGGCTGGCATCGAACACGGAGACCATGACGCTCATGGGACTCATCCTCGCAGTGGACGCAAGCCCGTGATCAGGATCTCGACGTAGCGGTCAGGTTCGGTGACCGGCACGCCTCCGGCGGTCGCGGCCGCACGCATGCCGCAGACCAGCCGTCGGAGGTCGTCCGGAGTGATGTCGGAGCGCACGACCCCCGCGTCCGCGGCGCGTTCGAGCAGCCCACCGACGGCGACGACGAGGTCCCCGGAGAGCTCCATGGTGTCCGAGCACGAGAACCCGCCGCCGGTCAGCAGGTCGCCGAGGGCCGTGTCGTCCAGGAGTCCGCGGAACGCCTCGCTGACGACTCCGCGGAACGCGTCGTCCGGATCGGGCAGCTCCACGGCGACACGGACGCGGTCGAGCATCGACTCGAACGCGTCGATCGCGAGTGCCTCGAGCAGGTGCTGCTGGGTGGGGAAGTGCCGGTAGGCGGTCCCGACACCGACCCCGACCTCTCGTGCGACGGCGTTGAGCTGCAGGGGCTCGCCGCGGTCCAGGTGCGTCCGCGCGACGTCGAGCAGCGCTGTGCGGTTCCGGAGGGCGTCGGAGCGCAGCGAGTCCGGGCGGGCGAGGTCGGTCATTCGGAGAGTCTATCCGGTTGTGCTAGCGTTCCGGATAGATCATCCGATTAGAGCCAGGAGACGTCATGCAACCCTTCCCGTGGGAACCCGCCCAGATGCCCGACCAGCACGGCAGGACCGTCGTCGTCACCGGCGCGACCGGTGGACTCGGGCTCGTCGTCGCCACACGGCTCGCCGCAGCCGGTGCACGCGTCATCGCCGGGGTCCGTGACCTGGAGAAGGCGGCTCGTGTCCTGCCCGTCGTCGACGGTTTGGAGGCTCGGCTCGTCGACACCGCGTCCGTCGCCTCCGTCACGGCCTTCGCCCAGGGCCTCGCGGACGACGGGATCGTCGTCGACGCGCTGGTCAACAACGCCGGCGTCTCCGCCGCGCGCTTCGCGCTCGGCGTCGACGGCGTCGAGCGGACGTGGGCGACGAACGTCGTCGGACCCGCCGTGCTCGCCGACGCGATGCTGCCGGTGCTCGGCGGACCGGCCTCCAGGGTGGTCCTCGTCGGGTCGAACCTGTCGCAGCGGACGTCGCGCGTGCCCGACCTCGATGCGGTGAACCGGGCCGAGGGGTACCGGCAGTTCGCGGCGTACACCGACTCGAAGACGGCGGCGGCCGCCCTCGCGGTGGACCTCGGGTCCCGGCTCCGGGAGTCGGGCTCGCCGGTCCGGTCGGTGATCGCGCATCCGGGCATCGCCGCGACGGGGATGAACGGCCAGGCGGAGACGGCGGTGGCCAGAGTCGCGGGCCGGATAGCTCGCCTCGCTGCCCGCACCGCGGAGGACGGCGCACGATCCACCATGTGGGCCGCGACCGTGCCGGACGTCCCCGAGGGCACCTTCGTCGGACCGGCGCTGCGCCGGGGTGACCGTCGGCTGCATCCCGTGCCGGTGCGCGGGGCGCCCGCCGATCCGGCCTTCCGTGCGCGCGTCCGTGCGTTCGTGGACCAGGTCCTGGAGCGCACTTCCGCCTGAGGGTGGTCGCCGCGGTCTGTGCGGTGCCTCAGACTGGAGGCATGCCGGAACTCCCTGTCGTGTTCGAAGTCGGCTCGATGATCGCCCTCGTCGCGATCCTGCTGGCGGACCTGCTCATCGTGGCTCGTCGTCCGCACGTGCCGACGCTCAAGGAGTCGGCGACCTGGGTCGGGCTGTACGTCGGGCTCGCGCTGGTCTTCGCCGTGGCGATGTTCGTCTTCGCGGGCGGCGAGCCAGCCGGGCAGTTCGTCGCCGGGTGGCTGACCGAGTACAGCCTGAGCATCGACAACCTCTTCGTCTTCGTCATCATCATGGCGCGGTTCTCGGTCCCGAAGCAGATCCAGCAAGAGGTGCTCATGCTGGGCATCATCATCGCGCTGGTGCTCCGGGGCGTGTTCATCCTCGTCGGTGCCCAGCTCATCGAGGACTTCTCCTGGATCTTCTACCTCTTCGGTGCCTGGCTGATCTGGACGGCGATCCAGCAGCTCCGGGACGAGGACGGCGACGACCAGAAGGACGGCCTCGTCGTCCGGCTGCTGCGCCGACGCGTGCGTCTGACCGACACCTTCGACGGGATGAAGTTCCGCACCACGAAGGACGGCGTCCGGCACTTCACACCGCTGCTCGTCGTCCTGATCGCCATCGGCACGACCGACCTGCTGTTCGCGCTCGACTCGATCCCCGCGATCTTCGGCATCACCGAGAGCGCGTTCATCGTGTTCACCGCGAACGTGTTCGCCCTGATGGGCCTGCGGCAGCTGTACTTCCTGCTCGGTGGACTCCTCGAGCGGCTCGTCTACCTGAAGTACGGGATCGCGTTCATCCTCGCCTTCATCGGCGTGAAGCTCGTGCTGCACGCACTGCACGGCAACGAGCTGCCCTTCCTCAACGGCGGGGACGGCGTCGCCTGGGCGCCGGAGATCCCGACGTGGGTCTCGCTCGTCGTCATCCTGGTGGCGATGGCCGCGTCGACGCTGGCGAGCGTCGTCCGTCTGCGCCACGACGGCGGGACGACGGACGATCAGGAGAGCAGCACCGAGCAGACCGCACGCACCTCGGACTGACGTCCCGCTGCCTCCTGGCGGGGGCGTTCAGCCGAGGGGACGCCCGTCGGCCCAGACCCGCTGCACCTCGAACGACGGCGACAGCGCCAGGAGGTCCGCTGCGAACCCCGGCGCGAGACGGCCCAGCCGGTCGCCGAACCCGAGCGCCGCGGCCGGCACGCTCGTCAGCGCCGCGACGGCAGCGGGGAGCGGCTGTCCGGCGAGGGTGACGGCGTTCCGCAGCGCGACGTCCTGCGTGAGCGTCGACCCCGCGATGGTCTCCGTCCCGGCGACCTGAGCGACACCGTTCGTCACGGTCACGTCGAGGGAGCCCAGCGTGTAAGAACCGTCCGCAGCGCCGGCGGCACCCATCGCATCCGTGATGAGTGCGACCCGCCCCGGGGCCGCGCGGAACAGGGTCTCCGCGACGACGGGGTGCACGTGGACGCCGTCGAGGATGAGCTCGAGGGTCACGCGGTCGTCGGCGACGGCGGCCCCGATCGGACCGGGAGCCCGGTGGTGCAGGCCCGGCATCGCGTTGAAGGCGTGGGTGAGCACCGTCGCGCCGGCGTCGAACGCGGCGCGTGCCTGGTCGAGGGTGCCGACGGTGTGGCCCACGGCGACGACGACGCCCGCGGACACGAAGGCGCGGACGGCGTCGAGTGCGTGCGGCAGCTCGGGGGCGATCGTCACCTGCCGGATGACACCGTCGCCGGCGGACAGCAGCTCGTCGACGGCAGCGGGCGTCGGGTCGATCAGGAAGTGCTCGTTGTGGGCGCCCTTGTTGTGCGGGGAGAGGAACGGTCCCTCCAGGTGCACACCGAGCACGAGCGGGTCGGCGTCCATCACGGTGCGGATCCGCTCGAGCGACGACGCGAGTGCGGGGACCGGGTTCGCGACGAGCGACAGGACCGATCGGGTCGTGCCGTGTGATCGGTGCATCGCGAGCGAGGGTTCGAACGCGTCGTCCTCGTACGCGACCGTCGCCCCACCGTGCCCGTGCAGGTCGATGAACCCCGGGGTCAGGATCGCGTCGCCGAGTTCGACGACCTCGTCCGCGGCAGGTGCTTCGGGACCGGAGCCGACCGCGTGGACGGTGTCACCGGTGATGACGACCCAGCCGTCGGTGGTGGACCCGGACACGTCGACGACGTGCCGGGCGCGGACCAGGGTGCGCCGAGCCTCCAGGCCGGACGCGCCGGACGCGCCGGACGCGCCGGACGCGCCGGACGCACCGAGCCTGCCGGACGCACCGAACGCGCCGGAACCGCCGCTCACCGCGTCTCCCGCCGGAACGTGACGATTCCGGAGACCGCAGCCACCACGATGAAGACCAGGCCGACGACCGGGTGCCCGATCGAGATCCAGCAGCCACCGGCCGCGACGATCAGTGCCACCTCGACGATGGTCTTGCCGACCGCGTCCGTCTCGATCGGGGACCTCGGCGACCGGAAGAAGTACCAGACCACGATCGCGAAGACGGGCGCGCCGATCATGAAGAGGATCCCGGGCATCGGGAACGGCCACGCGATGTAGCCCCAGTACGCCAGCGAGAGCAGACCGAAGGTGCACACCACGACCCGCAGGGCCTTCCAGGGGTCGAACTCGCGTCGGGGCTTGCCGATCGCGGACGGGTCCGGAGTGTCGCCCCAGTCCATCGGGGAGCGTGGTGCATTGCTCATCGGAGTGTCCCCACTGTCACACTCGGGGCCATGGGGGAGCGTGGTGCGTTGCTCATGGTGCCTACTTGAAGATGATCGTGCGGGCGCCGTCGAGCAGGACTCGGTCCTCCGCGATCCAGCGCACCGCCTGGGTGAGGGTCCTGGACTCCTCGTCCTGGCCGATCGACACCAGCTCGGACGGGTCCTTCGTGTGGTCGACGCGGACGACGTTCTGCTCGATGATCGGCCCCTCGTCGAGGTCGCTCGTGACGAAGTGCGCCGTCGCACCGATCAGCTTCACGCCGCGAGCGTGCGCCTGCCGGTACGGGTTCGCCCCCTTGAAGCCGGGGAGGAACGAGTGGTGGATGTTGACGGCGCGGCCCTTGAGCGCGGCGCAGAGCTCCGGCGACAGGATCTGCATGTAGCGCGCGAGGACGACGAGCTCGATGTCGTGTTCCTCCACCGCCTCGAGGATGCGGCGTTCCATCGCTTCCTTGCTGGACGCGTCGGTGACCGGACGGTGCTCGAACGGGACGGAGTAGAACGCCGCGAGCTCGGACAGGTCCGCGTGGTTCGACAGCACCAGCGGCACGTCGATCGGGAGCTGGCCGCCGCGCTGCCGGTAGAGCAGGTCGTTCATGCAGTGCCCGGCCTTCGACACCAGGACGAGCGTGCGCATCGGCCGGCCGACGACGTCGAGCTGGACGCGCATGCCGTAGCGCTCGACCACGGGCGCGAGCGCCTGCTCGAAGGTCGCGCGGTCGACGGGCGCCATCACCTGCAGGCGCATGAAGAACGTGTTCGTGTCGTGGCTGGAGAACTGCTGCGACTCGGTGATGTTGCCCTGCGCCTGCACGACGGCCCCGGAGACGGCGTGCACGATCCCGGGCTGGTCGTCGCAGACCAGCGTGAGGGTCCAGTGCGTGGGGGTGCTCGCGGGCGTCGGGTCGGTCACGGGTTCAGGGTACCGGGGCGGGAGGCACGAGTCGGCCCGCGCCCCGCGCCATCGAGGGAACAGAAATGGTCGGGTGCCGAGGGTCCACTCGACCATTTCTGTTCCCTCGATGCGCGGCGGCGTAGCGCGGCGCGCTCAGCGCGCCGGGCGCTCAGCGCGCCGCGCGGGACACCAGCGCCCGGTCGGAGACCGTCAGCGCGGTGAGCAGGACCGCGATCCCCACGATGACCCACCCGAGGACGTGCAGGTCCGCCGTGGTCGGACCCTCGCCGAACACCCCGCCGATGAGCGACGACGCGGCGATCGCCCCGATGTAGACGCTCGTGCGTGAGAGCCCGGCAGCGGTGCCGATCGACTCCGGCGGGACGATCTTGTACAGCGCCGCCTGGTTCGAGACCGACGCGAGTGCCTGGGGGATGCCGAACAGCGCGGGCGCCAGGGCGAGCAGCACGATGGGCGAACCGGTGTGCAGCCCGAGCAGCAGCAGCCCCCCGACGATCGGCACGACCGCGGCGACGACGAGCGGCCCGCGGACGGCGGTCTTCCGGGCGACGAGGAACGACACGATCCCGGCGACGATCGCCGCGGGGAGCTGGATGTACCCGGCCTGGTCGCTCGAGTACCCCGCGACGTCCTGCACCCACTGCGAGAACCCGTACGTCATCGTGTACGCGAGCATGTAGACGAGGAACAGCCGGACGTAGGTGCGGGACAGCGCCCCGTTCCGCGCGAGCATCCGCACGTCGATGAACGGCTTCGCCGCCCGGAGCTCCCAGACGATCAGCGCCGCCAACAGCACGATCGCGACGCCGAGCAGCCACCAGAGCCCTGCCGAGATGTCGAGCAGGAACACCAGGAGCGCCGACACCGTCCCCGTCATGAGCACCATGCCGAACGGGTCGAGCGCCGTCAGCACGGGGACATCGGCGTCGTAGCGGGGTCGGAGCCGGTCGGACGGCAGCCAGAGCCCGGCGACGACGAGGCCGAACGCCGCCAGCGGGACGTTCACGAGGAAGATCGCGTGCCACCCGAACGCCGCGATGAGTGCACCACCGAGGGGCGGACCCGCCGCGGCGGAGACCAGGGAGGTGATCGAGAGCGCACCGAGGACGAGCGGCGGGGTCGGCATGCCGATCCGGGCGGAGTGCTGCCGGAGCGTGGTGAGCGCCGCCGGGTACGCCGACGAGGTCCCGATGCCGATGAGCACCCGAGCGAACACCGCGCCGCCGAAGCCCGTCAGCACCTCGGGCACGACGCCCGCGATCCCGACGACGACGAGTCCGGCCATGAAGACCTTCTTCGGCCCGAACCGGTCCGCGAGCTTCCCCATCGTCGGCTGGGCGATCGCGCTCGCCAGGTACAGCGCCGCGACGAGCCAGATCGCCTGCGAGGCGCCGATCCCGAGGTCGCGGGAGATCGGCGCGAGGGCGACGGAGACCATCGTCGTGTTGATGGGGTTGAGCAGCGGTCCGACGAGGATCGGGACGAGGAGCTTCGGCCCGAAGCCGGAACCCGTCGGATCGCTCGTCGAGGTGACCGGGGTGGGTGCGGTTGCGGTGGACGTGGTGGGGTGCCTTTTCGACGTGGTCGGGCAGGTGCGGCCTGGAGGCTCGGCGTGCGTCGGGGACGCCCGTCACGCCGGGCAGGCGGTCACCGCTCGACGAGGGTTCCGAGGATGGTGAGGGACCGCGCGACGGTCGCGCGGTCGTCGGGGTCGAGCGCGGCGAGGCGCTCGGCGAGCAGACGGGTGCGGGAACGCTGGGAGTCCCTGCGGGCAGCGTGCCCGGCGTCGGTCGCGCTGACGATCGTGCGACGGCCGTCGGTCGGGTCCGGCATGCGCTCGACGAGCCCGAGGTCCTCGAGCGCCTGGACCGTCGCGCCCATGGACTGCGGGCGGACTCCTTCGGCTCGGGCGAGTGCCGCGGTCGTGGATGCGCCGTCGCGGACGAGCCGTCCGAGCGCTGCCGACTGCGACGCGGTGACGTCGTCGGCCTTCCCGGCGAGGAGGGTCCGGCGGATCCGGCCGTGCATGGCGAGGATCTCGTCAGCCAGGTCGGTCTCGGTCTCCAGACGGCTGTTCACGGCACCGACGGTACGCTTCGCAAGGCGAACTTGCAAGTTTGCCTTCCGGTTTCGACTCAGGTGTCGAAGACGATCCGGCGCTTCGTGACGTCGAACCCGGCGCGCTCGAACGCCCGGCGCATCGGGGTGTTCGCCGCATCGGTGGTGCCGACCACCCGGTCCTCCCCGGCGTCGGCGTGGACGCGGAGTCCTTCGCCGAGCAAGGCGTCGACGACCCCGCGACCCCGGTGCTGCGGCAGGACGCCGATGGAGCTGATCGCGGCGTCGTAGGCCGTCCTGGTGGCGAGCACGAACCCGACCGTGAGACCGTCCGTGTCGACCGCGATCCGCCAGTCCTCGCGCCGGCCGGGCAACGACCGGTAGAAGTCGAGGTCGTCGGCGGCGGTGCCCCTGGCGCCGAGCCGTTCGACGGTGGCGACGGTGTGCGCGTCGAGCGACCCGACCGTGACCCGGGCGAACAGGTCCGTGAACTCGGCGTCGTCGCCCTCGCGGAAGCGGAACGAACCGGTGTCCGGCACCCCGGCCGACGGCGTCCAGGCGAAGCTGACGCGCTCGGTCGTCCGGACCAGGCCAGCCGACTGCGCTGCCTTCGCTCGCCACGCGACCGCGGCGACGGCGGACGGGTCGTCGTGCCAGTCGACGGCGACGTCGACGATCCACTCCGGGAGCGTCCCGAACGCCTGCGCGCCCGCACGGATCAGACCCGTGGCGATCGCCACGCGGTCGCCGTGCTCCGACGCGGACACGATCACGTCGTCGAGCGTGCTCGGTGTCGCGGCATCGGCACCGCCCCACCAGATCGCCCGCCCCACCGGACGACCGTCGCGCTCCGCGAGGAACGACCACTCCGGGCGGAGGTTCCGCGCCGCCGACTCCTGCCGGTACTTCTCCGCAACGGTCCACGCGACCGGTTCCGACGTCGAGAAGGCGAGCAGGGCCTCCCGGTCGGATCCCGTGGACGCGCGGAAGGTGAGCGTCACCGTTGGTCTGTCATCGCTGGTCTGTCATCGTCGTGACCAGGTGCTCCTGGACGTACCCGAGCCAGTCGTAGACGTCGCGGAGGCCGACGGCGGCGGTCGACGTGCGCGTCGCGTCCTCCGTCGCCTGGTCCACGATCCCCAGCCGGTCCGCGATTGTCAGCCGCAGGTCGGTCAGGCACCGGAGCCAGGACTGCTCGTCGGACGCGGTGAGCGCGCCGTCCTTTGCGCCGGTGAGCCAGTCGTGGACGACCTGCGCGTTCGCGGACTTCGCCGAGCGGAGATCGCTCTGCGTATACCGCCGGAACTCGGCGCTCGCCGCCCGATCGCCCGGGTAGGCGTCCGGGAACATCCGGAGCGTCACCGGATCGGAGTCCATGTCGCCGTCGAGGATCTGCCGGAGCTGCTCGGTGAGGCTCATCAGCACGTCGCGCTCGCCGGAGGCCAGGCCGAGGTGGATGCCGTCCCCGCGACGGACGAACGGGATCACGCTTCGGGTGCCCGGTCGACGGTTGCCTGGAGTCCGTAGCCGTGCATCGCCTCGACGTGCCGCTCCATCTCCTCGCGGTGGCCGGTCGCCACGATCGCCCGTCCCTCGGAGTCGACCTGGTGCATCAGCCGCTCGGCCTTGGCCGCCGGGAACCCGAAGTAGCTCTGGAAGACGTAGGTGACGTACGACATCAGGTTGACCGGGTCGTCCCAGACCACGGTGACCCACGGCACGTCGGCGCGCGTGCTCGTGGCTTCGTCGACGTCCGGCGACAGCATGGTCATGTCTCCAGGGTGACACAGGCTGGGCGGCTCGGTACGATCGTCACGTCGCGACTGGCGTTGGATGGGTCACCATCGGGAAGCGACACCTGACACGGTGCGCTGCCGTACGCCTGGGCAGCGCGCACCGACCGTCCGAGCACGACCGCATGGTCGTCCGCACACCGTAGGAGTCCCGTGTCCATCACCGATCTGCCCGCTGCGTCCGTCAGCTCCACCTTCAACGCCCCCCTCGCCGAGGTCGATCCCGAGATCGCCGCGGTCCTGCAGAACGAGCTCGGCCGCCAGCGCGACACCCTCGAGATGATCGCGTCCGAGAACTTCGTCCCGCGCGCCGTCCTCGAGTCGCAGGGCTCCGTCCTGACGAACAAGTACGCCGAGGGCTACCCGGGCAAGCGCTACTACGGTGGCTGCGAGTTCGTCGACGTCGCCGAGCAGCTCGCCATCGACCGGGCGAAGGCCCTGTTCGGTGCCGCCTACGCGAACGTGCAGCCGCACTCCGGCGCAAGCGCGAACGCCGCGGTCCTGCACGCCATCGCCTCGGCCGGCGACACGATCCTCGGCCTCGAGCTCGCCCACGGCGGCCACCTGACCCACGGCATGAAGCTCAACTTCTCCGGCCGCATCTACAACGCCGTGTCCTACGGCGTCGACCCGGAGACGTTCGAGGTCGACTACGACGACATCCGCGCGAAGGCGATCGAGCACCAGCCGAAGGTCCTCATCGCGGGCTGGTCGGCGTACCCGCGGCAGCTCGACTTCGCGAAGTTCCGCGAGATCGCGGACGAGGTCGGCGCGACGCTCTGGGTGGACATGGCGCACTTCGCCGGGCTCGTCGCCGCGGGCCTCCACCCGTCGCCGCTGCCGCACGCCCACGTCGTGTCGTCGACGGTGCACAAGACGCTCGCCGGTCCGCGCTCCGGCATCATCCTGTCCAACGAGGAGTCGCTCTTCAAGAAGCTGAACTCCGCGGTGTTCCCGGGACAGCAGGGCGGCCCGCTCATGCACGTGATCGCCGCCAAGGCGACCGCGTTCCTGCTCGCCGGCCAGCCGGAGTTCAAGGACCGCCAGGAGCGCACGCTCCGCGGTGCGAAGCTGCTCGCGGACCGGCTCACCCAGTCCGACGCCAAGGCCGCCGGCATCGACGTCCTGACCGGCGGCACCGACGTGCACCTGGTGCTCGTCGACCTGCGCGAGTCCGAGGTCGACGGCAAGCAGGCCGAAGACCTGCTGCACGAGGTCGGCATCACCGTGAACCGCAACTCCGTGCCGTTCGACCCGCGTCCGCCGATGGTCACCTCCGGTGTCCGCATCGGCACCTCGGCGCTCGCGACGCGCGGCTTCGGTGACGCCGAGTTCACCGAGGTCGCGGACATCATCGCGCTGACGCTCATGCCGAACCCGGACGTCGAGGCGCTGTCCGCGCGGGTGAAGGCGCTGACCGACGCGTTCCCGCTCTACGCGTGAGCGGCGCCGTGGCCGACCTGCCCCGGGCGCTCTGGGCGGGTGAGGGCAGTGCCGTCCGCATCGACGGAACCGCCCTCGCCGCCCGGACGCTCGACGACCTGAAGGTCCGGATCGACCGGCTGCACGACCACGGGTTCCGGCCAGGGCTCGGCACGATCATGGTCGGCGAGAACCCGGGCTCGGTGTCCTACGTGGCCGGGAAGCACAAGGACTCGGCGCGAATCGGGCTCGACTCGGTCCGCATCGACCTCCCGGAGACCGCGAGCGCTGCGGACATCCGGGCGGCGATCCTGCAGATGAACGACGACCCCCGGGTCACCGCGTTCATCGTGCAGCTCCCGCTGCCGCAGGGCATCGACCCGATCCCGATGCTCGAGCTGATGAACCCGGCGAAGGACGCCGACGGCCTGCACCCGACCAACCTCGGGGAGCTCGTGCTCGCCGTCCCCGGTGGTGCCGGCACGATCGACGCGCCGCTGCCGTGCACCCCGCGCGGCATCGTCGCCATGCTCGAGGCCTACGGCGTCGCGATCCGCGGGCAGCACGTCACGATCATCGGGCAGGGGCTGACGGTCGGCCGGCCGCTGGGCTTGCTGCTCACCCGGCTCGAGGCCACCGCCACCCTGACGCACTCCCTGACCGAGGACGTCGCCGCGGAGTGCCGTCGCGCCGACATCATCGTCGCGGCCGCCGGTGTCGCCGGGCTCGTGCAGCCGGAATGGGTCAAGCCGGGCGCGGCCGTGATCGACGTCGGCATCAGTCGTGTCGTCGACGAGTCGACCGGCAAGGCGAAGCTGCGCGGCGACGTCGACCCCGCGGTCGCAGCGGTCGCCGGGTTCCTCTCCCCGACGCCGGGTGGCGTCGGACCGATGACCCGCGCGATGCTGATGAAGAACGTGGTCGAGGCCGCGGAGCGCCACCTGAAGTAGGCGCCGCGGATCCTTCCCCCGAAAGCGACAGTTTCCCGCCGGACTGCGGTCGGAAACTGTCGCTTTCGCGGTGTCGCGTGCGTGCTAGCGTCGCGCCCATGGGGGAGCAACTGGTCACCGCGCCGGTCATGGCCGTCGAGGGACATCGATTCCGGATCCGCGGATGGATGGTCGCGGCGGTTGCCGTCACCGCCGTGTTCGTGTTCCGCGCCGTCTCGGTCTGGAGCGTCAGCGCGGACTACGGCGGCGTCGACGCAGACGGGCACTGGATCGATGCGCAGGGCGCCGTCGTGCCGAGCGCCCCACCATCGGTGTCGGTGGTCGGACACGCGCCGCCGCTCGTCCTCGTGCTCATCGTGCTCGCCGGTGTCGTCGGTGTGACGCTCCCGGCGACGCTCGCCCGGTACGGCCGGGACCGCGCCGGGCGGATCGTCCGGGTCGTGGCGCTCGTCGCGATCCCGGTGCTCGTCGTCGTCGGCGTGGGGGTCTACTCGTTCTGGCAGTCCGACGTCGTGCTGGACCAGGTCCAGCGCCAGGCGCTGCCGATCACGTCCTTCCCGTGGGGCGGCGCGACCGTCGACGTGGGACACATGACCCGCTGACGAGCGGGGCGGGGCGGCGCCTCGCCGCGCCGCGCAGTGTCGCTCAGGCGTCTCGGCGCGCGCCCTGGTCCGCGTGCACGGTGAACACCGAGGGCTCCCGGTACCCCGCTTGGGCGAACGCAGCCGTCACCGCGGCGCCGATCGCCTCGCGCTGTGCGGCATCGACGAGCGCGATCGCGGCACCCCCGAACCCACCGCCGGTCATGCGCGCCCCGACGGCGCCGTTCGCCATCGCGGTGGACACCGCGAGGTCGAGCTCCGGGACCGAGATCTCGAAGTCGTCGCGCATCGACGCGTGCGATGCGACGAGCAGGTCACCGATCGCCCGCGGGCCGTGCTCGCGGAGCGTACGGACGGTGTCGAGGACGCGCTGGTCCTCGGTCACGACGTGGCGCACACGGCGGAAGGTCTCGTCGTCCAACAGGTCGGCGGCACGCGGCAGGTCGTCGACGGTCACGTCACGGAGTGCCTCGACGCCGAGCGCCTGAGCACCCCGTTCGCAGGACTCCCGACGGGCCTTGTACCCACCGGTCGCGTGAGCGTGCTCGACACGGGTGTCGATCACCAGCACTTCGAGCCCGTTCGCCGACAGGGCCATGTCCACCACGGCGGTGTCGAGCGTGCGGCAGTCGAGGAACACGACGGCGTCGCGCTCGCCCAGGAGCGACGCGGACTGGTCCATGATCCCGGTCGGTGCGCCGACGGCGTGGTTCTCCGAGTACTGCCCGACGCGTGCGAGCCGCTTGCGGTCGAGGCCGAGCTCCCACAGGTCGTTGAACGCCAGCGCGACGCCGCACTCGATCGCGGCGCTCGACGACAGGCCGGCACCCACGGGGACGTCGGACTCGATGAAGACGTCGAACCCGGTCTTGTCCGACAGGTCCGCGCCCTGCTCCTGCAGTGCCCATGCGATGCCGAGCACGTACGCCGACCAACCGGCCATCGCGTCCGGTTCGAGGTCGTCGAGTGCGAGCGAGACGACGGACTCCGGGTCGAATGCCGAGGCGACACGCAGCACCCGGTCCGTCCGCGGAGCGATGGACGCCGTCGTGCGACGGTCGATCGCGAACGGCAGGACGTAGCCCTCGTTGTAGTCGGTGTGCTCACCGATCAGGTTGACCCGCCCCGGGGCGGAGTACCGCACCGTCGGCTCGTACCCGAACACCTGCTGGAACGTCATGCTCGTTCGATCCCTCCTCGGATGAACTCGGCCTGCTGTTCGGGGACGACATCCCCGATCCAGGCGCCCATGGCGGCTTCGCTGCCGGCCAGGAACTTCAGCTTCGTCTCCGCCCGACGCGGCGACGTGATCTGCAGCATCAGCCGCACGGTGTCACGAGCGGTGTGCACCGGTGCCTGGTGCCACGCGGCGATGTACGGCGTCGGGTCGCCGTAGAGCTGGTCCATCCCGCGGGTCAGCCGCAGGTGCATGTGCGCGAGCTCGTCCTTCTCGGCATCGGTCAGGCCGGCGAAGTCGGGGACGTGGCGATGCGGGAGCATGTGGATCTCGAGTGGCCAGCGAGCGGCGAACGGCACGAAGGCGGTGAAGTGCTCACCGGCGAGGACGACCCGGTCGGAGTCGCGCTCGTTCGCGAGGTGCTGCTCGAACAGGTCCGGACCGAAGCGCTCGATCGAGTCGAGGAGTCGCTGCGTGCGCGGCGTCACGTACGGGTAGGCGTAGATCTGCCCGTGCGGGTGGTGGAGCGTGACGCCGATCGCTTCGCCCCGGTTCTCGAACGGGAAGACCTGCTGGATGCCGGGCATCGCGGAGAGCGCGGCGGTGCGGTCCGCCCAGGCTTCCACCACGGTGCGGGCCCGCGACTCGGAGATGGACGCGAACGAGCCGGCGGTCTCGGGGGAGAAGCACACGACCTCGCACCGACCGACCGACCGGAACGTCCGGTTCAGGCCGACCTCGGTCAGCGAGTCCAGCGAGCCCGGAGCGTCGTCGGCCTGGAGTGCCGGGCCGAACGAGGGCGACCGGTTCTCGAACACCGCGACGTCGTACACGCTCGGGATCTCCGACGGGTTCGCCGCGGACTGGGGCGCGAGGGGGTCCTGGTCGGCCGGGGGTAGGAACACGCGGTTCTGCCGGCTGCTGGCGATGGAGACCCACTCGCCCGTGAGCACGTCTTGGCGCATCTGCGCGGTGGCCGGACGCGGGTCGAGGGTCCGCTCGTCGATGCGACGCTCGGCGGGCAGCGTCGTGTCCGCATCGTCGAAGTAGATGAGGTCGCGGCCGTCCGCGAGCTTCGTCGCGCGCTTGGTGATCACCGGACGAGCCTACTCGATGAACGAAGGATTGCGAAAGTGATCGGAAGCAGACGAAACTAGCGGTGTGAGCGACGACGACCTCTTCCTCGCCGGCGCGATGCCGGCGCCGCTGCGGCAGGAGCGCATCGTCGCCATCGTCGACGGCGCACCCGGCATGGTGCGCACGACGGCGCTCGCCGCGGCACTCGGCACGAGCGAGGTGACGGTCCGCCAGGACCTCGCGATCCTCGACCGGGAGGCTCGGCTCAAGCGGGTGCACGGCGGCGCGCTCCGCCTCGGGGCCGGTTCCGGCGAGCGGCCGTTCGAAGAGACCGCCGTCGAGCACCAGGTCGCGAAGGCTGCCATCGGCCGCGCCGCGGCCGCGCTCGTGCGGTCCGGCCAGTGCGTCGTGCTCGACGTCGGCACCACCCCGGCCGCCGTGGCCGAGGCGTTGGTCGCGCGCGAGGACCTCGTCGACGTCACCGTCGTCACGAACTCGCTGACGACCGCGCTCGCGCTCGAACGCGCCGTCCCCCGGTTCACGGTCATCGTCACCGGTGGGACGCTCCGGCCGCTCCAGCACTCGCTCGTCGCACCCTTCAACAACACCCTGCTGCCGATGATCGCCGCCGACGTGGTGTTCCTCGGTGGGACGGGCGTGGACGTCGAGCACGGGCTGACGAACGTGAACCTGCCCGAGACCGAGGCGAAGCGCATGCTCGCCACCCACGCCGGGCGTACGGTCGTGGTGGCGGACGGCTCGAAGTTCGGGCGCGCCCACGTCGGGGTCGTCAGCGGCCTCGAGGACATCGACGTCGTCGTGACCGCGGAAGCGCCACCGGAGCTCGTCGAGCAGGTGCGCGCCGCCGGGGTCGAGGTCGTCGTCGCCGACGGCGGACAGACGGACGGCACCGCATCGGGAAGGAACCACAGCGCATGACCGCAGCACCCACCGGGGGCCAGTACCACCTCCGTCACGCCGGCCCGGACGGGGTCGTCGAGGCGGTCGTCACCGAGGTCGCAGCCGGTATCCGCGAACTCCGGGTCGCCGGGTTCGACCTGACCGAGCCCTTCCCCGCGTCCGAGGCACCTGCCGGTGCGAACGGCATCGTGCTCGTGCCGTGGCCGAACCGCGTCGCCGGCGGGAAGTGGGAGTTGGACGGCAAGGCCCAGCAGCTCGACGTCTCCGAGCCGAAGTACGGCAACGCCTCGCACGGGCTGCTCCGGTTCTCGCCGTACCGCCTGGTGTCGCAGACGGAGACCAGCCTCCTGCAGGAAGCGACGATCCACCCGCAGCACGGCTGGCCGTTCACGCTCGAGACGCGGGTGCACCACGAACTCGTCGACGACGGCATCCGCGTCACCCACGAGATCACGAACCGTTCCGGCGTGCGTGCCCCGTTCGCCGTCGGGGCGCATCCGTACCTGCGCGCCGGCGACACCCCCGCGGAGGACCTCGTCATCACGCTCGACGCCGCGACGGCGTTCACCGTCGACGACAAGCGCATCCCGAACGGCACCGAGCCCGTGGCGGGGACCGGTGTCGATCTCCGCGCCGGTCGTCGTGCGGGCGACTCGGACCTCGACACCGCGTACACCGACGTGACGCCGGATGCCGAGGGGGTCCGCCGCACGACCATGCACGGGCCGGAGGGCGACGGCGTCCAGCTCTGGCAGGACGAGTCGTTCCCCTACGTGCAGGTGTTCACGTCGCGGGAGTTCCCGCGGGGTGACGGCAAGGGGCTGGCCGTCGCGGTCGAGCCGATGACCGCGCCCGCCGACGCCCTCAACTCCGGCGAGGGGCTCCGATGGCTGGAACCCGACGAGACCTGGACCGGTTCCTGGGGCATCCGTCGCGTCTGGTCCTAGACCAGCGAGCCGGAGCCGAGCGCGAGCTGCTCAGCCGCGGCGCATCCGCAGGGCTTCGACCGCGAGCGACTCGGAGGCGTAGCGCCCGATCTCGTGCGCCCACGCGGGGTCGTCACCGCGGAGGGCGATGAACTGCTTGCGCTGCCGGCAGACGTAGCCGAGCACGCTGGAGGCGGTCGCGACCTCGACGAAGTCCTTGCGGATGTGTCGGGTGCTGACCTGGGCGTTCCGCCGGAGCGTGTCCAGCAGGAGCTGGTCGCTCATCGTGGTGTTGGTCGCTGCTGCGAGCTCGACGATGCGGCGCGCGTCCCCGCTGGTGCTGGACTGCGTGGCGTCGATGTGCTCGATCACGGTGTACCCCGTTCGTTCTGCTTCAGGTGGTGCGTTCGATCCACGAGGAGTGGATGCGGGAACGACACTATCGGCGACACCCCAACAGACCGCTGAACGAGGCCTGAACTGTGCAGTGGGAACGCCATGAGCTCGCTGGGGACGGCTTGTACCCCAATCGTTGACCCTCCTTCTGGGGGTCGCCAGATCGGTCTACGGCTTGGAATCCTCACAGGGTCGCCAGGAGGGTGACATGTGAGGGGGACCCATTGAAGAAGTTCATCGCGATCTCGACGAGCGTCGTCTTGGCCGCAGGACTGGCGGTAGCGATCGGCGCGCCGGCCCAAGCGGCAACAGGCGACATGATCGTTCCGACGAGCGGCAAGGTGACCGGTCAAGTGGCGCCGAAGCACTGCGACGGGAGCGGAACGTCTGCACACACCGGAATCGACATCGCGGCCTCGGCCGGTTCGTCGATCGTCGCCGGAGCTGCCGGCACCGTCCGGAACGTCGTCAACTCGTCTGAGCCGACCGGCTTCGGTACCTATGTGACGGTCGATCACGAAGCCGGTTACCAGACGCTGTACGGCCACATGTCCGTCAACAGCCCAAAGGTCTCGATCGGCCAATCCGTGGCCAAGGGGCAGGTGCTCGGATCGGTCGGCAACACCGGTCAGTCGCGGGGTAATCACCTCCACTGGGAGGTCAGGATCGACGGGGTCACGCAGTCCGGGTTGAACGGCTACTTCACGTGTGGCGCTGTGGTCACCCAAGGCACGCCCGTTCCGTGGTCCTTCCCGGGCTTCCCGTCGACCGTCGTGCAATCGCACGTGGCCGTGCGTGCGAACACCGGCACGATGTGGACCTGGCGAGGCGAGGCGGGGAGCGAGGGATTCGCGGCGAACTCAGGACAAGCCGTGCAGGCGGGCACGTCGCCCGCGATCGACTCCACCGGCACCGACTCAGGTGCCGCGTTCACCTCCCCCGGCGGATCGCTCGTCACGTGGCGCGGGAAGGCGGGCACCGCCGGAACGGCCGCTCCCGCAGGGACCGGAGTGCGGACGGGTACCAGCCCCGCCATCGTCGCGCTGGGGGCGGGTGAGTACGCCGTGGCGTTCCAAGCGAACACCGGTGAACTGTGGACGTGGCGCGGCACACCCGGCACGGTGGGCTTCGCAGCCGCTACGGGGTACGGCATGAAGGACGGGACGAGTCCGTCGATCACCGCCGTCGGCTCGGGTGTCGCAGTCGCGTTCCAGGCCAACACGGGGAGCCTGCACACCTGGTACGGAGCGCCCGCGACGGCTGGGACTGCGGCGAGTGCCGGTGTCGGAATGCGTGCGGGGACCAGTCCATCGATCACGCGTGTGAACGGGTCGACTGTCGCCGTCGCCGCACAGGCCAACACCGGGAAGCTCTGGGTGTGGAGTGGTACCCCCCGTACCGCGGGGCTGGCTGTTCAGACATCCGTCGGAATGAAGACGACCACGAATCCCGCGATCACCCTCGTCGGAACGCAGCTCGCGGTCGCGGCGCAGGCGAACACCGGGCAGCTCTGGACGTGGCGCGGATCACCCGGAGAGTCGGGGTTCGCGCACTCCGCGGGTGTCGGTGTGAAGGACGGCACGAGCCCTGCGGTCGAGACGGTCGGAAGCGAGATCGCCGTCGCTGTCCAGGCCAACACCGGGTCGCTCTGGACTTGGAGCGGGGCGCCGGGGACGGACGGCTTCGCTCATTCCGGTGGTGTCGGGATGACCACGAACCCGAGCATCGGATGACCTCGGCGATCGTCAGGAATGCCGGGCCTGGAACAGTGGCCCCCTTGGGGCTCGAACCCACGACCCTCGGATGAAAAGCGGGTGGGCGGTGCCAGTGGGCCCCGTGGGGCTCGAACCCACGACCCTCGGATGAAAAGCGGGTGGGCGGTGCCAGTGGGCCCCGTGGGGCTCGAACCCACGA